>NZ_JASOPB010000029.1:0-505 GCF_030218125.1 Haemophilus sp. UMB1048 | reverse complement strand
GAACAGAACCCCCCCTTACACGGAGGCATCAGTGACCAAACAGGAAAAAACCGCCCTTAACATGGCCCGCTTCATCAGAGGCCAGACATTAACGCTGCTGGAGAAGCTCAACGAACTGGACGCGGATGAACAGGCAGACATCTGTGAATCGCTTCACGACCACGCCGATGAGCTTTACCGCAGTTGCCTCGCACGCTTCGGGGATGACGGTGAAAACCGCTGACACATGCAGCTCCCGGAGACGGTCACAGCTTGTCTGTGAGCGGATGCCGGGAGCAGACAAGCCCGCCAGGGCGCGTCAGGCCGTTGACCTTTGGGGTGTCGGGGCGAAGCCCTGACCCAGTCACGTAGCGATAGCGGAGTGTATACTGGCTTAACCATTCGGCATCAGTGCGGATTGTATGAAAAGTGCGCCATGTCCGGTGTGAAATGCCGCACAGATGCGTAAGGAGAAAATGCCAGTTCAGGCGCTCTTCCGCTTCCTCGCTCACTGACTCGCTACGCT
>NZ_JASOPB010000028.1:0-515 GCF_030218125.1 Haemophilus sp. UMB1048 | reverse complement strand
CCTCTGAGTATTTTCTGTTAAGAAAATATACACTTAGCACAGTTACAATAAATCCTACCCCCTGTAAGAATGTGAATTGTTCATCCAAAAACAACCATGACAAAAATAATGCAACTAGCGGAATAAAGTACAACATTATCCCTGCCAAATGAACTGGGAGCCAACGCAAGGAGTTCAAGTAAAAACAAAAAGCTAAAAAATATTGTAATATTCCAGATGAAAAAACAATAATCACGGATTCCAACGGAAGATAAATTGATGATTTAGATATAAAAATAAAGAGCGATGACAGTATAAGGGAGAATGTCAACTGTCCGCTCAATAATGTGATAGGCTCAAACGATTTAATAAGGCGAGACGATATAACAACATAAAATGCTGCCGATAACACACCGGCAACAACAAGACAATATCCAACAATATTATTCGATCCATTACTGATGTCTGGCAAGGCTACCAAAATACTGCCAACAATTGCACCTATAAGGAACAATATAAAATATTGCGGGGAATTA
>NZ_JASOPB010000027.1:0-523 GCF_030218125.1 Haemophilus sp. UMB1048 | reverse complement strand
ATTTTTTTTGTGTTCAATATCAAAATCCTCACTATTTTCAGCATTGTTTAACTGTAAATACTCTATATTATTTTTCTTTTTCATAAACACCTCTCTTTTAGTTTAATTTGTATATTTTTTAAACGGGTTTTTTCTCACTCGATGAGACTCGTTTTCTCATTTTTTAACAGATTTTTGAAACTAGTCAAGAGAGCTAAACTAAATATTTTCTCGTTTTTTCAAAAAAAAACGATACAAATAGTAACTCAGGAGAGACTATTAGTAACTCAGGAGAGAATAAATTCTCTCAGGAGAGAATTTTTTTACATGTGAGAGACTAGACCGTTAGGTTTTACGGGGGTTACAGACCCCTTAAGAATATAAGAAATATAAGATCTAAGAGGATTCAACCTAGTCCCAGCCCTATCTGCAGAACTTGCCAGGCTACGCAAAAGAAAACCCCCTTCCGGGAGATGTGTTTTCGCTACCGCTACAACAGACGTTTCCCGTTCCGGGCAATACATAAGCAATCTGCGCAGATTTC
>NZ_JASOPB010000026.1:0-595 GCF_030218125.1 Haemophilus sp. UMB1048 | reverse complement strand
CGGCAACACCATACCCTGCATACCGTAACCCCTTATCGGTCAGTGCACTGATGACCAGCTGGCTGTTATCGGCTGAGGGAACGGCAAACGCGGGATACAGCGTACCATTAAGCCGGACAACACCGCCCAGAGAGTCATCCACGCCCATGACCAGCAAAAGCTGAAGCTGGCGGGTTTCCCGGTCGACAGAACTCATGACCGGCATCAGCGTCGGTGGCAGACGTCCCTGCGTAAAATCCACCTTCCTTGCTGCCAGTGATGGCATGGCTGGCTGGCGGTCTTCTCCAAGACAGAAAAACTCCGGCCATGTCTTCGGCTGGCGGAGATTGCGGGTATGTTGTGGCCATGTCTGGCAAACCTGCGTCAGCAGTTGCTCAAAGGTCGCAGAGGAATAAACACGTTGCAATGGTGGATGTTGACCGATTTCGCTTCGGTCACAGATATAACCACTCCTGTCACGCATTAAATCAACACTCTCAAAGATCCTGGTGCGGTATTTCTCCAGCTCGTTCCCCCAGAGCGTATATTCTCCGTTCCGGTTGTGAAGCAGAAGGTAACTGGTCATTTCCCCGTTACCAGGCATGGGGGCCTCGCC
>NZ_JASOPB010000025.1:0-596 GCF_030218125.1 Haemophilus sp. UMB1048 | reverse complement strand
GTACAACAGGAGCAAAAGTTAGCCGTGGCCAGAGCCACGGCTGAGCAAGAACAAATCATTCAAAATAAAAACAGAAAAATAAAAGATATGGAGTTGGAAATAATAGAATACAAAAGGCAGTTAAAGGAAAATGCTTCAATTTCTCAGAGATATGAAAAATATAAAATTAACAGTGATGTTTTAGATCTAATACAAGAGCATAAACCGGCAGAATTTAAACAACTCTTCAATGCTGCTATTGCAGCAGCAGATGCCGAATATTCACAGAAACAGCAAAATAATAACTACATACCCCAGAATAAGCCAAAGGCTTTAAAATTATAAAGCCCGGAACGGGAAACAGTGAAAAATTTCCCGTTGGGTTTTGGTTTTTTAAGCATATCGATCCAATCTTTCATTAATGCTTTTTAAATCTGCTTCTCTTTGTTTTTCTTCTTCCTTAATTCGGATCTCTTTAACAAACCTTGCACGATCGCCATTAAATACAATTGCAGGATTTATATAAAATATGTATTTCTTAACAGACTTTGCGATCATTTTCTTTTCTAATAGTTCTTTTAATCCGCGATAATAAACAGCTTTTGAAATAGTATAAT
>NZ_JASOPB010000024.1:0-612 GCF_030218125.1 Haemophilus sp. UMB1048 | reverse complement strand
AAGGTTATTAGCTCTCCGCATGAGGTAGCTTAGTGATAAAAACTTTTCTTCGGTGCGGTAATTAAGTCCGGCAACGGCAAGTTTTGTTTTATCTCCTTCGGCATAGAGAGTTAACCCTTTTTCGCACTGCTTAATGATGCGCTCTGCTAAATTTAAGCACCTGCTATCACGCAAAAGAAAAGGGGTGGCTCCTGCCGGGTATTGTAGTTCGGTCATCATTTCTTCTTCACCTCTAAATAACGTTTAGCCAGATTTTCTAATCCAAATGTATAAACACTCATCATTGAAGAATGCCAGCTTAATAATTGAATCTGGCAGGCTTCAATTGTGGGCTGCGTCAATGTCCAGCCGTTGCGGGATTTCTTCACGACTTTGCGCCGCACAGCTTTATGAATTGTGTCGCATTCATCCCATACAAGGGAGCCGGATTTGTGCTGGTACAGGTCAACGCCTGAACTCAATAGGCCGCTGAACACCTCGACGAACTCTAACGATAATTCGAACTGTTCACCCTTCACTAATCCAAAGGCGGCGCACGCCTCCGGGCTGCACTTCCGGTGCATGTACCATCCGGTAAATATTACGCTCAGGTCATAGTAGGTTGCCCGGTCT
>NZ_JASOPB010000023.1:0-614 GCF_030218125.1 Haemophilus sp. UMB1048 | reverse complement strand
GTGTCACCTTTAGCGCCGGCTGCGCCAGTGTCACCTTTATCGCCTTTGTCGCCTTTAGCGCCGGCTGCGCCAGTGTCACCTTTGTCGCCTTTGTCGCCTTTAGCACCAGCTGCACCAGTGTCACCTTTAGCGCCGGCTGCGCCAGTGTCACCTTTATCGCCTTTGTCGCCTTTAGCGCCGGCTGCGCCAGTGTCACCTTTGTCGCCTTTGTCGCCTTTAGCACCAGCTGCACCAGTGTCACCTTTGTCGCCTTTAGCGCCAGCTACACCTTGGTCGCCTTTGTCGCCTTTTTCGCCTTTAGCACCAGCTGCACCTGTGTCACCTTTATCGCCTTTGTCGCCTTTAGCGCCAGCTGCACCTGTGTCACCTTTGTCGCCTTTTTCGCCTTTAGCACCAGCTGCACCAGTGTCACCTTTAGCGCCAGCTGCGCCTGTGTCACCTTTGTCACCTTTGTCGCCTTTTTCGCCTTTAGCACCAGCTGCACCAGTGTCACCTTTATCGCCTTTGTCGCCTTTAGCACCAGCTGCACCAGTGTCACCTTTAGCGCCGGCTGCGCCAGTGTCACCTTTATCGCCTTTGTCGCCTTTAGCGCCGGCTGCGCCAGTGTCACCTTT
>NZ_JASOPB010000236.1:0-204 GCF_030218125.1 Haemophilus sp. UMB1048 | reverse complement strand
TTGCTTCTGAAACTGCTTTTTTCACTTCTGATGCTTTATCTTCCACCGCATATTTTGCTTCTGATGCTTTATCTTCAGCTTCATCTTTTAGCTCAGTTGCTTTATCTGTCACTTCATCTTTTGCTTTTGAAACTGCTTTTTTCACTTCTGATGCTTTATCTTCAGCTGCATCTTTCACTTCAGCAGCTTTATCTTCAGCTTCAT
>NZ_JASOPB010000235.1:0-204 GCF_030218125.1 Haemophilus sp. UMB1048 | reverse complement strand
AAAAGTGGTGGGCGATACCGGTCTCGAACCAGTGACCCCCTCCTTGTAAGGGAGGTGCTCTCCCAACTGAGCTAATCGCCCGATGCACCTGAAAAGGTATTCGGATTTATTTAAACACTAAAATTAAGTGGTGGGCGATACCGGTCTCGAACCAGTGACCCCCTCCTTGTAAGGGAGGTGCTCTCCCAACTGAGCTAATCGCCC
>NZ_JASOPB010000234.1:0-206 GCF_030218125.1 Haemophilus sp. UMB1048 | reverse complement strand
GTGGTGGGCGATACCGGTCTCGAACCAGTGACCCCCTCCTTGTAAGGGAGGTGCTCTCCCAACTGAGCTAATCGCCCACATAAGAAAAGCGTTTAAATAATGGGAAAGTTTGAGCGGAAAGAACACTTTAGAAAAGTGGTGGGCGATACCGGTCTCGAACCAGTGACCCCCTCCTTGTAAGGGAGGTGCTCTCCCAACTGAGCTAA
>NZ_JASOPB010000233.1:0-220 GCF_030218125.1 Haemophilus sp. UMB1048 | reverse complement strand
AGATACTAATTGCCCGAGAGGCTTAACTATACAACGCTCAAGGGTTTTGGGTGTTGAGAAGACGAAACAAACTCAGAAAAGAAAGTTTTAAGGTAAATCAGCTTGTTTGGTTGTGAATGCTAGAGATAGCGGAACAGAAAGAGATAGAAAAGTTATTAAAGGAATAATCCTGGCGGCGATAGAGCGGTGGTCCCACCTGACCCCATACCGAACTCAGAAG
>NZ_JASOPB010000232.1:0-228 GCF_030218125.1 Haemophilus sp. UMB1048 | reverse complement strand
GCTCACAAATAAATTCCACAATCAGGGCCATTGCCTTTCTCCCGGTACGGTTTTCTGTTTACAGGATAAGAGCGCACGGCAACGGCCTGCCATGTGACAAATCTGCCAAAAGCTGGACAAATGTAATGTAACCGTCAATTTGCGACGCGTCTCACAAGACGCCGATTTGCGGCGTACTTCCGGATTATCGCAAGTTATGAGGCGGATCGCATTTTTGTACTGATATTA
>NZ_JASOPB010000231.1:0-228 GCF_030218125.1 Haemophilus sp. UMB1048 | reverse complement strand
CCTCAGGGAAAATTCCCGGCTCGTGCGGCGCCCGGCCGGGCTATGGGGTCACCGGTCGCCCGGATAAGGCGCCAGCCGCTATCCGGTAACCTCTCCCCGGTGGCGCTGCGCTTACCGGGGCTACGAATCGCGGCCCGGATAAGGTGTTTACGCCACGAGCCGGGACGAGCGTCAGGCGCCGCCGCCGGTAATTTCACCGGCAGCCGCACGACGTTTGCCAACGCTACA
>NZ_JASOPB010000230.1:0-228 GCF_030218125.1 Haemophilus sp. UMB1048 | reverse complement strand
AACCTATACCACCCGCTATATGCACCTGCGCAAGCTGCTGGTGAAACCGGGGCAGAAAGTGAAACGCGGCGATCGTATCGCGCTGTCGGGCAATACCGGGCGTTCTACTGGCCCGCACCTGCACTATGAAGTATGGATTAACCAGCAGGCGGTTAACCCGCTGACGGCGAAACTGCCGCGTACCGAAGGCTTAACCGGTTCCGATCGTACCGATTATCTGGCGCAGGC
>NZ_JASOPB010000022.1:0-624 GCF_030218125.1 Haemophilus sp. UMB1048 | reverse complement strand
ACTGATGCCCGGTCTCGAAAAAAATCATTACAGCATCCTGTGGGTGGAGCACCAGGACAAGGGACGGCTTGAGCTGAATTTTGTCATTCCGAACATGGAGCTACAGAGCGGAAAACGCCTCCAGCCGTACTACGACCGGGCAGACAGGCCGAGAATTGATGCCTGGCAGACGCTGGTTAATCACCATTACGGGCTGCATGACCCCAACGCCCCGGAGAACCGCCGGACGCTGACCCTTCCTGATAACCTGCCGGAAACGAAACAGGCGCTTGCTGAGGGCGTCACACGCGGGATAGACGCGCTTTACCATGCCGGAGAGATAAAAGGCCGTCAGGATGTGATTCAGGCGCTCACAGAGGCGGGGCTTGAAGTGGTCAGGGTGACGCGAAGCAGTATCAGCATTGCAGACCCGAACGGCGGGAGGAATATCAGACAGAAAGGAGCGTTTTATGAGCAATCTTTTACAGACGGGCGCGGAGTTCGAGAAAAAGCTGAAAGAGAGAGCCGAATCTACAGAGAAAATGCTGAACGACGAGTTCAGGAAGCTCGAAGAATCTGTAAACAGGGAACTGACCTCAAACGAATCTTTAATCAGGAACGCTATCAACGACCATACAACAGCCC
>NZ_JASOPB010000229.1:0-228 GCF_030218125.1 Haemophilus sp. UMB1048 | reverse complement strand
CGCCGCCAATCGTTCCGGTGGCAGACCAGACAGCGTAATGGTGGTCAGCGGCATAAAGAAGCAGGCCACCGCGAAGCCCTGGATAAACTGTGGCCAGGCCGACGCGCCAAAATCCATACCTGGTTCAAAGGTATAGGCACGCCAGTAGAAGCAGACGGCATACATAATAAAGCTGAAGGTTACCAGCCGCCGCATATCCAGTTTATGCGCGAAGCGGCCGATAATCGG
>NZ_JASOPB010000228.1:0-228 GCF_030218125.1 Haemophilus sp. UMB1048 | reverse complement strand
AAGCTCCTCAGCCTCGCTGGAAGTCGCCGTCGGCACCGTGTTCCAACAGCTGTATCATCTGCCGCTGGATGGCGCGCAAATCGCCCTTAACGGCCAGGAGGCGGAAAACCAGTTCGTCGGCTGCAACTGCGGCATCATGGATCAGCTGATTTCAGCGCTGGGCAAAAAAGACCACGCGCTGCTGATCGACTGCCGTTCGCTGGGCACCAAAGCCGTCTCGATGCCGAA
>NZ_JASOPB010000227.1:0-229 GCF_030218125.1 Haemophilus sp. UMB1048 | reverse complement strand
GGCCATTGAGATAATCCTCCTGCTCAAGGGCCTGCATCAGGGCATTCCCCTCCTCCTCGATCCGGGCAAAGTGGCAGAACGGCGTATCGCCCTGATAAATATCAACTTCACGCAGTTGCCCTGCCCAGTCGAAAATATCCTGATACAGCTGGCGATGGATAGTGCGCAAATGCGGTAAACCGCGCACCAGCGGACCAAGCTCAATGGTCGCAGCACGCAGCGCCGTCAT
>NZ_JASOPB010000226.1:0-229 GCF_030218125.1 Haemophilus sp. UMB1048 | reverse complement strand
CCTGGCGAGCTTGCAGATGCGAGTGAGAGAAAATGGCTTGCTGCTCATTTACCAACACATTGGCATCACAACAATGTCACTCTTATTCCTGGCACGATGCAGAGTCTCGCTGTGAACCCAAGTTTTGGTCTAGCAAGCCCCTCATCATCAGGTAGACGTGAAGCTCTCACATATTTAAGAAATGCTTTTTACGCTCTTGACGATTTTGCGCAGCTTCGGGGAAGCCAAG
>NZ_JASOPB010000225.1:0-229 GCF_030218125.1 Haemophilus sp. UMB1048 | reverse complement strand
CATATATCGGTCAAAAAGACCGGGTTGTACCATGAGGGATAATGTCATTCTGGCATTTTCAATCATCTGTTCGGGTTCATTCTTTCTGTCCACCGACAATACGGAGCCATCCCACATTTTGTTAATAAAAGGCAACTCAGACAGGGTATATCCATCAAATATAATACCGGCTTCATCTGACATAATACCCACTGAACGCCATTTACCACAAAGCTGATTCTTAATTGCC
>NZ_JASOPB010000224.1:0-230 GCF_030218125.1 Haemophilus sp. UMB1048 | reverse complement strand
TAAAATCACATCACCGCAGCAAACGCCTTTGCCACGCGATGCACATTTTGCGCGTTAAGCCCGGCGACACACATGCGACCGCTGGCGATGAGATAGACACCAAATTCTTCACGTAGTCGGTCAACCTGAGCGGTTCTTAAACCGGTATAACTGAACATGCCGCGCTGATTAAGCAGATAATCGAAATTGCGCTCTGGCATCTCTGTGCTCAATACCTTCACCAGTTCCTG
>NZ_JASOPB010000223.1:0-230 GCF_030218125.1 Haemophilus sp. UMB1048 | reverse complement strand
CGCTGTTTATTCATGGCGCAGCTTCGACACAACCGCTTCAGAAGCTGAAAAAATGATGAAATTAGTTGGATAGTCTATCACTTAACTTAACTCGCAGCACCGCCCCCGGATTAAGGTTTCGTCAACCGCCGTCGATCGCTAGAATAGCAGGCTGGAAGTTGAGACTTGAGCAGAGAGATGAAAAAACCAAACCACGCGGGCAGCGGTCAGATCCGCATCATCGGCGGGCA
>NZ_JASOPB010000222.1:0-230 GCF_030218125.1 Haemophilus sp. UMB1048 | reverse complement strand
AGGTTTTGACGGTATAGTTCAACACACTTCTTTTTGAACTCGTAACTATATTTACTAGTTGGCATTAAATACCCCTTTTTTCACTAACAGTCCAGAAAAAGGGGTACATATCAACCAAATACGTAAACAATCTCGGGAAAGTGTTCTTGCTTTCGTTTCTTTTTGCCCGTGTTTGTTTCTATATTTGCTAAAAAGGGGAACAAATGCGGGAGAAGAGATAGGCAGAGTGA
>NZ_JASOPB010000221.1:0-230 GCF_030218125.1 Haemophilus sp. UMB1048 | reverse complement strand
ACCAGAATGGGCCAGTAATCGAGAACAATTATGGAATGAAGTTGAAAAGAAAGATCGGCGAGCAAATTCTCGGTACGCGAAAGAGTTTAACGTAGCCTTACCAGTTGAACTAAGCGAAGATGAACAGAAAGAATTATTGACAAAATATGTTCAAGAAAATTTTGTTGATCAAGGCATGGTAGCTGACGTAGCAATTCATCGCGATCACCCAGACAATCCGCATGCACATG
>NZ_JASOPB010000220.1:0-230 GCF_030218125.1 Haemophilus sp. UMB1048 | reverse complement strand
ACAGGGTGACCAGAGTGAACATTGCCAGGTAGTTCAGACTCACACCTTCGCTGATATAGCCAGGCATAACTGCCTCGCGGCTTAACTCCACGACATGCACTAATGGGTTCCAGAGTAGATACGACCAGTATTGCTTTGGAATTGAGTGCAGAGGGAACATGATGCAGGAGATGAAATACAGCGGCTTAAGCAGTATCGGCAGGACCTTTTGCATTTCAGGGAAGGTTTTA
>NZ_JASOPB010000021.1:0-625 GCF_030218125.1 Haemophilus sp. UMB1048 | reverse complement strand
ACCCTTAAAGGGCTCCCACTGCTTGTACGTACACGGTTTCAGGTTCTTTTTCACTCCCCTCGCCGGGGTTCTTTTCGCCTTTCCCTCACGGTACTGGTTCACTATCGGTCACTAGTTAGTATTTAGCCTTGCGAGATGGTCCTCGCGGTTTCAATCGGGATTCCTCGTGTCCCGACCTACTCAGGATCCTGCTAAGTCTCTCTGCAATTTCTCTTACGGGGCTCTCACCCTCTCTGGCTTATCTTTCCAGATAATTCTGCTATCGCTTCAAGTGCTTTCCTGCAGTCCTACTACCCCAACTGGCAAGCCAGCTGGTTTGGGCTCTTTCCTGTTCGCTCGCCGCTACTTGGGAAATCGATTTTTCTTTCTCTTCCTGCAGCTACTTAGATGTTTCAGTTCACTGCGTCTTCCTTCAACAGCCTTAACAGCTCTTGATAATACCTCCCGGTATTGGGTTCCCCCATTCGGATATCTCCGGATCATCGCTTACTTACTGCTCCCCGAAGCCTTTCGTGGTTCTTCACGTCCTTCATCGGCTTCTAGTGCCTAGGCATTCACCATGCGCCCTTTTCTACTTGACCTATTTCAAGTTGAGTTTCTCTCTCTTCTCGGTCGCTCTTCAATC
>NZ_JASOPB010000219.1:0-230 GCF_030218125.1 Haemophilus sp. UMB1048 | reverse complement strand
CGCGACCGTCGTTGAACGTCGGCACGCTAATCGGTCACACCGCGCTGCGTAATAACCATATGGACGATCTGTTTCGTCCGGCGAACGAGACGGAAATCGCCGGCATGCGCGTACAGCTACGCGATGCGCTGCGCCAGGGGGCGTTAGGGCTCAGTACCGGGCTGGCCTACGCCAGCGCTTTCCAGTCGACTACCGAAGAGGTGATGGCGCTGGCGGAAGAGCTGGCAGCC
>NZ_JASOPB010000218.1:0-231 GCF_030218125.1 Haemophilus sp. UMB1048 | reverse complement strand
CAGAAACAGAAACTTGCGGGCGACCTTGAAACCCTGCGCAGTTACTATCTGGATCGCGGTTATGCCCGTTTCAACATCGATTCTACCCAGGTCAGTCTGACGCCAGATAAAAAAGGTATTTACGTCACGGTGAACATCACCGAAGGAGATCAGTACAAGCTTTCTGGCGTTGAAGTTAGCAGCAATCTTGCCGGGCACTCCGCTGAAATTGAGCAACTGACTAAGATCGAG
>NZ_JASOPB010000217.1:0-231 GCF_030218125.1 Haemophilus sp. UMB1048 | reverse complement strand
CTGTCTTGTAAAGCGGGGAATATAAAGCGTAATAACTGATAGAATTATTGCCAACAATGTCATCATCCAATTCATTAGAAGAAGGCTGCTAATTGACGTAACCAATAAAAAACCTGATTGGATAATACTCAAAGACTGATCGGCATAATTTTTAGTCAGCACTTGTAAATTGCTATTTAATTCATTTTCCATTTCAGCTACTTTAGGCGCCTTGTCATGATAGTATTCGCT
>NZ_JASOPB010000216.1:0-231 GCF_030218125.1 Haemophilus sp. UMB1048 | reverse complement strand
AGGGCGTGCCCTTCATCATCCGATCTGGAGTCAAAATGTCCTCACGTAAAGAGCTTGCCAATGCTATTCGTGCGCTGAGCATGGACGCAGTACAGAAAGCCAAATCCGGTCACCCGGGTGCCCCTATGGGTATGGCTGACATTGCCGAAGTCCTGTGGCGTGATTTCCTGAAACACAACCCGCAGAATCCGTCCTGGGCTGACCGTGACCGCTTCGTGCTGTCCAACGGCC
>NZ_JASOPB010000215.1:0-231 GCF_030218125.1 Haemophilus sp. UMB1048 | reverse complement strand
AGCTTTCATGAATCTTCAACAACGTATAAATAAACTACCACAATTATCATCCAGTTTTTCATTTGGAAAAGATATTGATAATATTCATTCATTTATCTTTAACGAAACTTCTAAAGATAAAATTGAAGATTTACTAAGAAAATGGGTGTCAGGCAATCAGCCCTGTGTATTTGGTAAATTGGCAAGCAAGAAAATTAAAGGGCTTGATTTCCATTTATCTATTGTAAATAG
>NZ_JASOPB010000214.1:0-231 GCF_030218125.1 Haemophilus sp. UMB1048 | reverse complement strand
AACCGGACAACTCAAGCCATGATGATTGAATGGGTAATGCAACCAAGTTAGGCGCACGGTTTGCCCTTGTACCGTAAACAGGGGCGCTAGCGCTGTATCATTGCCGATATTCGGCCTTTGACGTGGGTATAATCGCAACTGCTTATTGGTGGCGATGGTGCAGCGCTAGCAGTATCAACCCACGGAGCCAGACCAATGACCACCAGCACAGAATCCGCATTAATCGACACC
>NZ_JASOPB010000213.1:0-232 GCF_030218125.1 Haemophilus sp. UMB1048 | reverse complement strand
GCGTAGGTCAGCGGTGAGTTAATTGTACTCACGCGCAGTTCGCCGCGAGCAATGATCCCGGCAACGCGGTTCTCCGGTTTTCCCATCCACGGTAAAGACGGCCACAGCGCCGCCGCCAACAAAAGGGTGACGACGCCGATCAGCAGATAATTAATCTTTAATTTTTTCAATTAGTTAATTCTCTGTGTCGTGCGCGTCCCAGCTTGAAAAAACGTAATAATAGTGAAAGGTT
>NZ_JASOPB010000212.1:0-232 GCF_030218125.1 Haemophilus sp. UMB1048 | reverse complement strand
GCACCACGGCAAGGATCTGCCCGGCGCGAACGTTGCCGACGCTTACCACATGGTTGCCGACCTGCGCCCAGATATCGGCATCTTCCGTGACTTGCATATAGCGTGCGGGAACGCCCTGCTGGCTGAGCAGACTGGCGGAAACGCTGGCAGATGCCAGAAAAAGGAACAATGTAATGACTCGGGCAAACATGCGCATCGAACCGGTAAACCTGAATGCCGCCATTGTAACAAA
>NZ_JASOPB010000211.1:0-232 GCF_030218125.1 Haemophilus sp. UMB1048 | reverse complement strand
GCCGGTCGACCGCATCATTCCTGATTTTGCCGAAGCCGGCGCCAGCATTATCACTTTCCATCCGGAAGCCTCTGAACACGTCGACCGCAGCCTGCAGCTTATCAAAGAACATGGCTGTAAAGCGGGGCTGGTATTCAACCCGGCAACGCCGCTGAGTTACCTCGATTACGTTATGGATAAGCTGGATGTGATCCTGCTGATGTCGGTTAACCCAGGCTTTGGCGGCCAGTCC
>NZ_JASOPB010000210.1:0-232 GCF_030218125.1 Haemophilus sp. UMB1048 | reverse complement strand
ACCCAGCGAGAAGCTCTGCATCGGCGCCACTTTGGCGGCGCGAATCGGCGCTTGCTTCGCCATCATCGGCAGCAGTTCTTCTTCCGGAATATGTACGAGGCGAGCGTAGGAACGGATATAGCCACGCAGGAAGGTCGAAGCGAGATCGGCTGGCGCCTTATCTTCTTCAATATCACGAACCGTGGAAACCTTCAGGCATAAGCGTTCAGCCACCGCTTGCTGGCTGAGTCCG
>NZ_JASOPB010000020.1:0-676 GCF_030218125.1 Haemophilus sp. UMB1048 | reverse complement strand
TTAGCGCCGGCTGCGCCAGTGTCACCTTTATCGCCTTTGTCGCCTTTAGCGCCGGCTGCGCCAGTGTCACCTTTGTCACCTTTGTCGCCTTTAGCTCCGGCTGCACCAGTGTCACCTTTGTCGCCTTTATCGCCTTTATCGCCTTTATCGCCTTTAGCGCCGGCTGCGCCAGTGTCACCTTTATCGCCTTTGTCGCCTTTATCGCCTTTTTCGCCTTTAGCGCCAGCTACACCTTGGTCGCCTTTGTCGCCTTTAGCACCAGCTGCACCAGTGTCACCTTTGTCACCTTTGTCGCCTTTAGCGCCAGCTGCACCAGTGTCACCTTTATCGCCTTTGTCGCCTTTTTCGCCTTTAGCACCAGCTGCACCTGTGTCACCTTTATCGCCTTTGTCGCCTTTAGCGCCGGCTGCGCCAGTGTCACCTTTTTCACCTTTAGCACCTGCTGCACCGGTGTCACCTTTTTCACCTTTGGCACCAGTATCACCTTTCGCACCAGCTGCACCAGTGTCACCTTTTTCACCTTTAGCACCTGTAGCACCAGTGTCACCTTTTTCACCTTTAGCACCTGTAGCACCAGTTGCGCCTGTAGCACCGTCTTTACCGTCTTTACCATTCTTACCATCTTTTACGATAGTAGTAGTAACTGTACCGGTCTCAAGATCAGTAATAGTGATTG
>NZ_JASOPB010000209.1:0-232 GCF_030218125.1 Haemophilus sp. UMB1048 | reverse complement strand
ATCCGGTTGAGGCTTATCATGCGATATTAGCGGATTGGCAAAGCGGATTAGCTGAAAAAAATAAAAATTTTTAAGATAGGAGAGAAGCGTATGACCCCATCCGAACAAGCGGCACAGATCTTATTAGATATCAATGCTGTGTGCCTCAGTCCCCAGGCCCCTTTTACTTGGGCAAGCGGACTGAAGGCCCCCATTTATACCGACAATCGTTTGATTATGTCTTATCCCGAGG
>NZ_JASOPB010000208.1:0-233 GCF_030218125.1 Haemophilus sp. UMB1048 | reverse complement strand
ATTATGACCATCAAAATGTAATTCTAGAATGATTATCGTCATATTGGCATCATTTAATTGACGCTTAATTTGTTTCTTTAAGTCCTTTAGGCCTTCTAAAGCATGCGGATAAAAATAATCTGGAATGGTTTTATCTTCAATTAAACACTGAATAATATATTTCCAAGGACTCCGCTTTTGATCATCAAACACTTGAGGTAGTGAACTTTTAAATATTGAACGCCACTTGGGGT
>NZ_JASOPB010000207.1:0-233 GCF_030218125.1 Haemophilus sp. UMB1048 | reverse complement strand
AGTTCGCTGACATGGTTGACCGGCCAGTCAGCTATGACGCCAAACACATGGCGAAGGTAGTTTTCTGGATCCTCGTCGTTCAGTTTGCACGTCCCGATCAGGCTGTACAGTAGCGCTCCCCGCTCACCACCATGGTCAGAGCCGAAGAACAGGAAGTTTTTACGACCCAGACTGACCGCCCGCAGGGCATTTTCAGCGATGTTGTTGTCGATTTCCACCCAGCCATCGTTCGC
>NZ_JASOPB010000206.1:0-233 GCF_030218125.1 Haemophilus sp. UMB1048 | reverse complement strand
TCCGGCAAGCTGCAGGATGCCGTCAATGATCTTATCCACCTGCTCGCCCTGCATCAGATCGACCTGTAAGGCAAAAGCGTTTTCGCGAAGCTCTGCCACAATCTTGTTGAGCTTTTCGCCTTCACGGTCGATCAGAACCACCTTCGCGCCCGCGCCAAGCAGGGTTTTCGCGCATTCAAGACCAATGCCGCAAGCAGCGCCGGTGACCGCGGCGACTTTGCCGCTAAGAGAAG
>NZ_JASOPB010000205.1:0-233 GCF_030218125.1 Haemophilus sp. UMB1048 | reverse complement strand
CTGTTTCAACATCGACAGTGATCCCCATCGGGCGCAGGCGAGTCATTAGTGGGATGTAAAAACTGTTACGGGTGTACTGCACCATCCGTTCCACCTTACCTTTAGTCTGTGCCCTGAAGGGGCGACACAGTCGGGGAGAGAAGCCCATCTCCTTGCCGAACTGCCACAGCGAAGGATGGAACCGGTGCTGACCGGTCTGATATGCGTCACGTTGCAGAACCACAGTTTTCATA
>NZ_JASOPB010000204.1:0-233 GCF_030218125.1 Haemophilus sp. UMB1048 | reverse complement strand
TATGATGATTTTGGATGCTTGTTACGTTTGAATGATTCTTTTGTTGAAGATATGGCACGGTATGGAATCAAAGCCCTAAAGTTTAACCCTGTTCGCCCTATCGTATCCTTAGTCTATAACACGAGAGATCACCGAAAATATATCATTATTGATAACGAAGTGGCTTATACGGGTGGGGTTAATATTGCGGATGAATATATTAATAGGAAGAATCGCTTTGGTTATTGGAAGGA
>NZ_JASOPB010000203.1:0-233 GCF_030218125.1 Haemophilus sp. UMB1048 | reverse complement strand
CAGTTCTTCCACCTTCTTACCGACGGTCATCATCAGATCGGCGAATTCATCCACCAGCACCACGATGTACGGCAGTTTTTCCAGCACCGGATGCACGGCGTCCATACTGTCGCCCGGTTTCCAGTAAGGATCCGGGATCGGGCGTCCCATGCGTGCGGCCTCAGCGATCTTCTCGTTGTAGCCCGCCAGATTACGCACGCCCAGCGCCGACATCAGCTTATAACGGCGCTCCA
>NZ_JASOPB010000202.1:0-234 GCF_030218125.1 Haemophilus sp. UMB1048 | reverse complement strand
GGATAGTTTGGGTGAAAAAATCATCTGGGCACCTGACAAACATCTGGGGCGTTACGTGCAAAAACAGACGGGCGCAGACATTTTATGCTGGCAGGGTGCCTGCATTGTGCATGATGAATTTAAGACTCAAGCGTTAACCCGCTTGCAAGAAGAATACCCGGATGCTGCCATACTGGTGCATCCAGAATCACCACAAGCTATTGTCGATATGGCGGATGCGGTCGGTTCCACCAG
>NZ_JASOPB010000201.1:0-234 GCF_030218125.1 Haemophilus sp. UMB1048 | reverse complement strand
GGTCGCGGAGGATCTCTTTACGATCCATCGCGATACGCACGGCACGCCAGCCGAGGAACGGGTTCTCTTCTTTCGGGAAGTTCATGTACGGCAGCTCTTTATCGCCGCCGATGTCCATGGTGCGAACGATAACGGCCTGTGAGCCGCACGCTTCAGCCACCGCTTTATAGGCTGCGAACTGTTCTTCCTCAGTCGGCAGAGAATCGCGGTCCATGAACAGGAATTCGGTACGGT
>NZ_JASOPB010000200.1:0-234 GCF_030218125.1 Haemophilus sp. UMB1048 | reverse complement strand
TGAGCATCAAGCATTGTCACATTATCTGAATATTGCCAGACATGGACATGGTGAATATTATTCACATGTGGACAAGACAAGACTAGCTCATTTACCTTGTTTAAATCGATGCTTGGGTTTGTTTCCATCAAAATATTAGCTGCCTTAATTGTTACTTCATATGCTTCTTTGAGTAAAAATACCGAAGCAGCGATTGTTAACACTGGATCAATCCAGTAAATTTTCCAAATTGAA
>NZ_JASOPB010000001.1:0-368464 GCF_030218125.1 Haemophilus sp. UMB1048 | reverse complement strand
GATAAATCCGCGAAGTCTTCTGCAAGCTCTGCAGTAGAAGCAGATAAATCAGCGAAGTCATCAGCATCTTCTGCAACTGAAGCGGATAAATCAGCGCAATCAGCAGCATCTTCTGCAACCGAAGCAGATAAGTCTGCTAAATCTGCAGCGAGCTCTGCAACCGAAGCAGATAAATCGGCGCAATCTTCAGCATCTTCTGCAACTGAAGCAGATAAATCAGCGCAATCAGCAGCATCTTCTGCAACCGAAGCAGATAAATCCGCGAAGTCATCAGCATCTTCTGCAACTGAAGCAGATAAATCTGCTAAATCTTCAGCAAGCTCTGCAGTTGAAGCGGATAAATCTGCGAAGTCTTCAGCAAGCTCTGCAGTAGAAGCGGATAAATCTGCGCAATCTTCAGCATCTTCTGCAGTCGAAGCAGATAAATCTGCGAAGTCTTCAGCAAGCTCTGCAGTAGAAGCGGATAAATCTGCGCAATCTTCAGCATCTTCTGCAACTGAAGCAGATAAGTCAGCTAAATCTGCAGCATCTTCAGCAACCGAAGCAGATAAATCGGCGCAATCTTCAGCATCTTCTGCAACTGAAGCAGATAAATCTGCGAAATCTTCAGCAAGCTCTGCAGTTGAAGCGGATAAATCTGCGCAATCAGCAGCATCTTCTGCAACTGAAGCAGATAAATCGGCGCAATCTTCAGCATCTTCTGCAGTCGAAGCAGATAAATCTGCGAAGTCTTCAGCAAGCTCTGCAGTAGAAGCGGATAAATCTGCGCAATCTTCAGCATCTTCTGCAACTGAAGCAGATAAGTCAGCTAAATCTGCAGCATCTTCTGCAACAGAAGCAGATAAATCCGCGAAGTCTTCTGCAAGCTCTGCAGTAGAAGCAGATAAATCAGCGAAGTCTTCAGCAAGTTCAGCTACTGCGGCTGCATCTTCTGCAACTGCAGCAGAAAGTTCTGCGAAACGTATTGAAGATTCTGGTTTGATCAGTAAAGATGGCAAAACAGCATTTGCAGCAGATAACACTAGCAAACGTGATAGTGCGAAAGCGAAAGGTAAAGATGCAACTGCGGTTGGCTACGGTGCGAATGCAAGTGGTGAAAATGGCACGGCGTTAGGTAATAACTCACAAGCTTCAGGTAAAAACTCAACAGCTGTGGGTCAAGGCGCGAAAGCGACAGCAAATAACTCTGTGGCATTAGGTCAAGGTTCTGTGGCAAATGAAGCCAACACTGTTTCAGTTGGTTCAGTTGGTAATGAACGCCGAATCACGAATGTAGCAGATCCAGTTCGTGGTACGGATGCAGCGAATAAACAATATGTTAATCGCTCAGTTGGTGCAGTTCGTAGCGAATTGAAGAAAACTGATAAGAAACTTCGTGGTGGTATCGCAGGAGCAACAGCTGCAGCGAATATTCCACAAGTGACTAAACCAGGCGGTTCAATGGTTGGCCTTGGAGTAGGTAACTACAAAGGTGAAAGTGCTGTTGCAGTAGGTTACTCCCGTGCAAGTGATAACAATAAAGTTATCTTCAAAGTGAGCGGAGCCGCAACTACACAAGGCGATTATAATGTTGGTGCCGGTGTAGGCTATCAATGGTAATGATCGACTAAACTAAATAAATCACTCGGGTAGGAATATCCGAGTGATTTTTATTATTTAAGTTATTTAAAAAACAGTTTTATTTTTGATCGCACTTTTAGATAATTTAAATAATAGAAGAGGAAATAGAGTATGCATAAATATAAAATTGGAATTACTTTTAATTTAGAAGCAAAAGTAACAGATATTTGGGCAAATGGCGCAAATCAAAATGTGATTCATCTTTATCATTTATTTCAACATTCCGACATTGTGGATGATGTGGTTTTAGTATCTTGGGGGCCAGAAAAACGAACTACTCCTCCAGATGGTTTTATGTTAGATGGATTGAATATTAAATATGCCTATATTGAAGATGTCATTGATCAATTAGATGTATTAATTGAAGGTACATTAGTTATTGAACCTCATCAAGTTAGCCGTATGCATGAGCATAGTGGTAAAGTCGTTTGTTATAAAATGGGCAATGATTTTATTATGGATGTGGAAAACTTCCTTTTTGAGAAGGAAGCGGGCAGAGTATTTAATGGTACATTATTTGATGCTGTATGGATGATTCCACAACATGAAAATACTTGTAAATCTTATTTTTCTATTATGTATCGCTGTTCTACTTATGTTGTGCCTGCAATTTGGTCACCAGTATTTTGTGATAAAGTAATTAAACGAATCAAGAATCAGCACAATCTTATTTTTGGTTATAAACCAGATGCTGAGAAAAAAGCAAAACGTATTGCATCTTTTGAAGCAAATATTAATGTAGTGAAAACCAGTTTTATTCCTATTTTAATTGCAGAGCAGGCTTATAGAGAAGCTCCAGAAAAAATTAAAAATGTTTATATGTGTAATACTTACGACAAAAGAGATAATCCAACATTTTTTAATTTTATTGGTCGAACTAATCTTGTAAAAGACGATGTGATGACAGTAGAAGGGCGTTATCAAATGCCTGATTTTCTTACCCGTTATGTTGATGTAGTATTAAGCCACCAATGGGAAAATGGTCTGAATTATGCTTACAATGATGCGTTATATGGTGGCTATCCTTTTATTCATAACTCCAAGTTATTACCAAAAGGTGTAGGGTATTACTACAATGAATTTGATGCATTTGAGGGCGCAAAAGTTTTACTTGATGTGATTGAAAACCACGATAAAAATCATGATAAATATGTAAAACGTGCAAATGAATATCTCGATTCGTTACTGCCAACAAATCCAATGAATATTTATCTCTACGAGAAAGAACTTAAAAGACTTTTTGAATAAAAAAGAAAATCCTTTGCTAAATTGGCAAAGGATTTTTTGTAAGACGTGATTAGCTAGGTAGTTTTGTAGTCGCTTTTAACGCGATATACCCCACAATCGCAGAAACAGTGGAGCCTAATAAGATCCCTAAACGAGAAAGGGAGTTAATGCTTTCACCAGCATCAGCGTTGAAGGCTAGGCTTGCTAAGAACATCGACATGGTGAAGCCAATACCGCATAAAATCGCCACGGCAAAAATTTGTTTTAAGTTAATGCCTTGTGGTAGTTTTGCGATGCCAAGTTTAACGGAAAGATAACTGAAACCAAATACGCCGAGTGGTTTTCCGATAATTAAGCCAAGCGAAATCGCGAGCAATAATGGAGATGTCAGCATGCTGAGATCAATGCCATCAAAGCTTACCCCCGCATTGGCAAATGCAAATAATGGCAAGATAACAAAGGATGACCAAGGGGCAAGAATGTGCTCAAAGTCGTGTAACGGTGTTTCGCCATTTTTGCCTTTTAATGGAATACAAAATCCGATGATAACGCCAGCAAGGGTAGCATGCACGCCTGATTTTAATACCGAAGCCCATAAGATTGTTCCCACCACCATATAGGCACAAAGTGCGGTCACTTTAAAGCGATTTAATGCGATAAGTACAACAATAGAAACTGCAGCAAAGATGAGTGCTTGTACACTTAATCCGTGTGAGAAAAACAGTGCAATAACAACGATTGCGCCTAAGTCATCAATAATTGCTAAAGCAAGTAAAAAGATTTTTAGTGGGAGTGGCACTTGTTTACTTAATAACGCCATGATACCAAGAGCAAAGGCAATATCTGTTGCCATTGGGATAGCCCAGCCATCGGCTAAAGCGGGATCGTGTTGGGCGATAAATACATAAACTAATGCAGGAATGATCATCCCCCCCACCGCTGCAATAGCAGGGAAAACGGCTTGTTGATAGCTTGAAAGGGAGCCCTCAAATAATTCTCTTTTGACTTCCATTCCCACTAAAACAAAGAATACCGCCATAAAACCATCGTTGATCCAGTGAATTAAGGTTTTATCGATAGAAAAAGTCCCTACTTGAATGCTGACTGGTAAGTTTAAAAAGTCATTATAGGTTTGATTAAGCGGTGAGTTGGCTAATAGCATTGCGACTACCGCTGAGAAAAGTAATAAAATTCCGCCAGCTGATTCTAATTTTAAAAAACGCTGAATTTGTTGAGTCAAACTAAGTTTATTCATTCATCCTCTCCTAAAAATATAATAAAAAATAACAAAGTTTGGATACTATCATAAAATTTCTAACTTTTGGGGAATACCGTCAGTAAATATAGATTTAGTGGGGCAATTTATTTGATTAAAATTATGATTTATCCATATTTTCCATTTCTACGTTTGGAGTTAAGGGGTATTTAGAGTAAAATTCGGCAATTTATTTTATTTGTCGAGACTACCTATGTTTTCAAAAAAAGATATCATCGTATTAGGTATGATGGTTTTTGCCCTGTTTTTGGGCGCAGGAAATATTATTTTTCCTCCGATGGAAGGTTACACCGCAGGTAACCATTGGGCAACAGCCTCTATGGGATTTGTGGTAACGGGCGTACTCATGCCATTTATTACATTGGTTGTTGTATCAGTGTTAGGACGTGGTGAAGAACTAACCAAGGATTTACCCAATTGGGCTGGTGTAGCCTTTTTAACGATTCTTTATTTAGTGATCGGTTCAACCTTTGCCATGCCTCGAATTACCAACGTGGCTTATGAAATGGCATGGTTACCATTGGGGCTTTTTGAAGATAGCGAGACGGCACGTCTTATTTTTTCTGTGCTTTTTAATATTATCGCGATGGGATTCATGATTCGTCCAAGCACAATTATTTCAACGGTGGGTGAAGTAATGACCCCAGCATTGTTGGTGTTATTGGTGGTTGTCGGTATTACCGTTTTTGTTTCACCACTTTCTGATATTGTTGCGCCTTCACAGGCTTATGCCGAGAATTCAGCATTAACCACAGGCTTAATTAGTGGTTATCAAACCATGGATTTACTGGCTGCGATTGCATTTGGTGGCATTGTTGCACGTGCATTGGCTGCAAAAAATGTAACGAATCTGCAAAAGATTGTTAAATATACGATTTCAGCTGGTTTGGTATCAGTTATTTTATTAGGTTGCTTATATTTTTCTTTATTCTACTTAGGCGCGACTTCTGATGCGGTGGCGCAAGATGCAACAAATGGTGGCCAAATCTTCTCTCGTTATGTGAATAGTTTATTTGGTTCTGCGGGAACGTGGATTATGGCAGGGATTATTACTTTAGCAAGCTTAACCACATTAGTGGGTGTAACCAGTGCTTGTGGTGATTATTTCTCTAAGTTTTCGACACGTTTTTCTTATCCATTCTGGATTGTTTTCTTCACTGCAATGACGACAATCATTTCACAGTATGGATTAACAAAATTACTTCGTGTCACGATTCCAGCATTATTCTTGATTTATCCGATGGCGATTATGTTGGTGGTTTTACAGCTTGTGCGTAATAAATTGCCTTCTATTCGATTGAGCTATTACACCACTATTTTTGTGACAGTTTGTTTTAGTTTAATTGATAGCTTGAAAAACTTGGATATGTTGCCGGAAGGCTTACATCAAATCATGACTCATTTCCCGCTCTATTCACAAGGGCTTGCGTGGCTTGTACCCGCATTATGTACTTTAGTGCTTTCCATGATATTCGGGAAAACGATTTCAAAATAATAAAAATGCCGATAATGATTTATCGGCATTTTTTATATCAAGTGCGGTCGTTTTTTCACGCGTTTTTAGGCGGCAAGACGTTGTCTCACAATTTCAAATAAACATACGCCTGTCGCAACGGAAACATTCAGAGATGAAACAGAGCCTGCCATTGGAATACTAATGAGTTGATCGCAGTGCTCACGGGTAAGGCGACGCATGCCTTCACCTTCGGCTCCCATCACTAAAGCAAGAGAACCAGTCAGTTTACTTTGATAAATGGTTTCTGTTGCTTCGCCAGCTGTACCTACCACCCAAATATTATGATTTTGTTGTAGATCTCGTAAAGTACGCGCTAAGTTAGTTACACGAATTAATGGCACAGTCTCTGCAGCACCGCAAGCCACTTTACGTGCGATAGAAGTGAGTTGAGCGGATTTATCTTTTGGTACGATAACAGCACTCACACCAGCAGCATCTGCAGTACGTAAACAGGCACCCAGGTTATGGGGATCTGTCACGCCATCAAGCACCAATAAAAGTGGATTTTGTTTACGAGTAAGAAGTTCATCCAGATCATGTTCATTCAGCTCTTTCGCTTCTTGCACACGCGCAATCACACCTTGATGCACCTCTCCATTGGATTTTTTATCTAATGTTTGACGGTTTACAAATTGCACCGCAATGCCTAAAGCATAGAGCTCATTGAGTAAGGGTTGTAGGCGTTTATCTTCACGGCCTTTCAGCACAAATACTTCAATTAAACGTTCAGGGCTATTTGCTAAAATGCTGTTTACAGCATGGATACCATAGATATTTTCTGACATAGGGTTCTCTTATTTATTATTTCTTCCGTTTTCTCGTCGGTTTCTTAGAAACGTCTTTATTTTTGACCGCACTTTTACGTTTTTTTGACGCGTTAGGTGGCAGTTCCTTAAAGACTTTTTTCGCTTTTTGTTTCGCTGTTTTGCCCACACTACGTGGTTTTCTGGCACTTTCGACTAAACTGAAATCTACCATTTTTTGTTCTAAATGAACGGCAACTACACGAATTTTTACTTTATCGCCAAGACGGTAGATCATACCACTATTTTCACCGATTAAACGTTGTTTTGCCGCATCAAATTGATAGTAGTCGTTATCTAAAGTGGAAATATGGACTAAGCCGTCAATGAATAAATCATCTAAACGTACGAATAAGCCAAAGCCCGTTACAGATGAGATCACTCCGCTAAATTCAGCACCTACGTGATCTTGCATATATTCACATTTCAGCCAATCTGCTACTTCACGAGTGGCATCATCGGCACGGCGTTCTGTCATAGAGCAGTGATCGCCTAATAAATCCATTTCATCAAAAGAATAATGATAGCCGCCAGTATCTGTGGTTTTACGTTTAGCACCTTTTTCTTTTGCTAATAAATATTTAATTCCACGATGTAGGGTTAAATCTGGATAACGACGAATCGGGGAAGTGAAGTGTGCATATTCTTCTAACGCCAAACCAAAGTGGCCGATATTATCCGCATGATAAACTGCTTGGCTTAATGAACGGAGCAACATGGTTTGAATAAGCTCATGATCCGGACGATCTTTCACTTGCTCTAATAATTTCGCATAATCTTTTGTGGTCGGTTTCATGCCGCCTTCAAGGCTTAAGCCACATTCACCTAAAAACGCACGGAAAGACGTCAGTTTTTCTTCGCTCGGTGTGGCATGAATACGATAGAGTGCAGGCTCTTTATGTTTTTCCATAAAGTTTGCTGCTGCAATATTTGCAAGAATCATGCATTCTTCAATGATTTTGTGCGCATCATTTCGAACAACAGGTTCAATGCGATCAATTCGTCCCATGGCATTGAAAATAAATTTGGTTTCGATGGTTTCAAAATCGATGGCACCACGTTGTTTGCGTGCATTGAGTAACGCTTGATAGAGATGATGTAATTCTTCTAAATGTGGTACTAGCCCTTGATAACGGGTGCAGAGCTCATCATCACCGTCTAAAATCGCCGCGACTTTCGTATAGGTTAAACGTGCATGAGAGTTCATTACCGCTTCATAAAAACGATAGTCCGTGAGTTTACCTTTTGCAGAAATGTGCATTTCACACACCATACATAAGCGATCAACTTGTGGATTCAGTGAACATAATCCGTTCGATAAAATCTCCGGCAACATTGGCACAACACGATTTGGGAAGTAAACGGAGTTACCTCGGTTATAAGCTTCAGTATCTAATGCAGAACGTAAACGCACATAATAGCTGACATCGGCAATTGCCACCCAAAGCTTCCAGCCTTTACCGCTTTTTTCGCAATATACGGCATCATCAAAATCACGCGCATCTTCGCCATCAATGGTAACCAGTGGTAGATTGCGTAAATCCACACGGCCTTTTTTTGCTTCTTCAGGCACTTCTTCGGTGAATTTTTTCACGTATTTTTCGACCGCACTTGGGAATTGGTGAGGAATGTCATGATTACGAAGAGCAATCTCCACTTCCATCCCTTTTGCCATATTGTCACCCAGAATTTCGGTAATGATACCAACAGGTTGAGTAAAGGAGGCAGAGCGTTCTTGCAATTCAACCACGACAACTTGCCCCATTCGGGCGCCATTTCGGTGTTCATTAGGGACTAAAATATCTCGTCCGATACGGCTATCATCAGGCACAACATAGCTAAAGCCATTTTCTAAGAAGAAACGGCCGACAATTTGTTTTTTACGACTTTCAAGTACGCGAACAATACGGACTTCACGACGACCACGACGATCTAAGCCAGCAGGTTGGGCTAATACAAAATCACCATGCATTACACGTTGCATTTGGTGATTAGGAATAAAGAGATCCTCTTTTTTACCTTCGACTTGTAAAAAGCCATAGCCTTCGCGATGGCCAATGACCATGCCTTTGAATAAATCCAATTTTTCAGGCAAGGCATAGCGTTTACGTTTAGTGAAAACTAATTGTCCATCATTCTCCATGGCGCGCAAGCGGCGGCGCATGGCTTCTTGTTGTTCATCACTTTTAATTGAAAGTGCGGTCAGAATTTCTTCCCGACTCATTGGGGCATTATTTTCACGGATGATTTGCAGAATGTAGTCTCTGCTTGGGATCGGATTACCATATTTTGCTAATTCTTTTTGATAATTTGGATCCGCTTTTTTAAAAGATTTTTTGGTCATTTATTGTTTATTTTATGATTAATTTTTAATAAGTTGTAGGGTAGTTTACAGGTTAAAGGGGGGAATGCAAGCTCGTTATGGGGCGTTTGTGGTAGGACGGTTTACGGCAAACAAAAACCGCACCAAAGTGCGGTTTTATTTTTAAGCTGTTTTAGTGCTTTAATTACGCTAATTTTTTGATTTGAGCAGCTAATTTAGCTTTGTGGTTTGCTGCTTTGTTAGCGTGGATTAAGCCTTTAGAAGCCATACGGTCAACAACTTTTTGCATTTCAACGAATGCTGCTTCAGCTGCTGCTTTTTCACCTGCTGCTACTTGAGCATATACTTTTTTGATGTAAGTACGCATCATAGAGCGTTGGCTTGCGTTGTGTTGGCGGCGTTTTTCAGATTGAACCGCGCGTTTTTTTGCTGACTTGATATTAGCCAAGGTCAAACTCCTAAAATTTCTGTTAGATGATTATGACAAAATAAGGGCGTAGAATATGCCGATTTTTTATACTTTTGTCAATGAATAATTTGTGTTGATTTCGGTGAGACACAACCGAAAGTAAGCATCGTTATTTAAAAAAAGCGCTTTCTATTGGCTCACACAAACGATGTGGGCGGGATTTTATCAGTTTTTTTCGTTGGAATATAGCGTAAAAACAAAAATTCTATACAATTAAGGCAAATTTTTTTGAAGAGACCCCTATTTTGAGTAAACGACTTTTAAAATCCGGCATTATCGTAAGTGGGATGACATTAGTGTCCCGTGTGTTAGGTTTAGTCCGCGATGTGGTGATTGCCCATTTAATCGGTGCAGGTGCGGCAGCAGACGTGTTTCTATTCGCTAACCGTATCCCAAACTTTTTACGTCGTTTATTTGCGGAAGGGGCATTTTCTCAGGCTTTCGTCCCCGTATTAGCCGAATATCAAAAATCGGGCGATCTTTCCAAAACCCGCGAATTTATCGGGAAAGTGTCGGGTACACTTGGCGGATTAGTTAGTGTCGTCACCTTGCTTGCCATGGTGGGATCACCTGTTGTTGCGGCGATCTTTGGGATGGGCTGGTTTACCGATTGGCTAAATGACGGACCAGATGCGCACAAATTTGAACAAGCGTCTTTACTCTTAAAAATTACTTTTCCTTACTTATGGTTTGTCACCTTTGTGGCACTTTCCGGCGCGATTTTAAATACAATAGGTAAATTTGGCGTGATGTCGTTTTCGCCTGTTTTACTCAATATCGCCATGATTGCGACCGCACTTTTCCTCGCGCCAAGATTAGACAATCCCGATCTTGCCCTTGCTATCGGGATCTTCTTAGGTGGTTTATTACAATTTTTATTCCAAATCCCTTTCTTGAAGAAAGCAGGCTTGCTCGTAAAACCTAAATGGGCATGGCATGATGAAGGGGTAGCTAAAATCCGTCGATTGATGATTCCGGCTTTATTCGGGGTTTCCGTAAGTCAAATCAATTTGCTGCTTGATACAGTCATTGCCAGTTTCTTAATGACGGGATCCATTAGTTGGCTTTATTATTCTGATCGTCTATTAGAGTTTCCACTTGGGCTATTTGGTATTGCGATTTCCACTGTGATTTTACCGACGCTTGCTCGCCATCATGTGAATCGAGAAGATAATTCTTCCCAAAGTGCGGTTGATTTTCGCAACACCATGGACTGGGGCGTACGAATGATTTTATTACTCGGCGTGCCGGCTGCGATTGGTATTGCCGTGTTAGCCCAACCAATGTTACTGGTATTGTTTATGCGTGGCAGTTTTACCTTAACAGATGTTCACGCAGCCTCTTATTCCTTATGGGCGTTCAATGCTGGCTTACTCAGCTTTATGCTAATTAAAATTTTGGCTAATGGCTATTACGCACGCCAAGACACTAAAACGCCCGTGAAAATCGGGATCATCGCCATGGTGAGCAATATGGGCTTTAATGTCTTGGCGATTCCATTTAGTTATGTGGGTTTAGCGATTGCTTCTGCCATGTCAGCAACTTTAAATGCTTATTTGCTTTATCGTGGTTTAGCGAAAGAGGATGTATACCATTTTTCACGTAAAAGTGCGGTCTTTTTTCTGAAAGTTTTAGGTGCAGCCTTAGCCATGGGCGGTTTGGTTTGGTATAACTGCCCGTCGATTCAAGAATGGGCAGCCATGACATTTTTAATGCGTATCTATTGGTTGGTTTGGTTAATTGGACTGGCTGCGGTCGTTTATTTAGGCGTATTGGTGCTCTTAGGTGTTCGTAAACACCATTTACTGACAAAACATTAAGTTACCGCTATAATGCACCGATTATTTTTCGTTTTTTGGAATAAGATGTAATGCAATTAATTCGTGGGCTTCATAATTCACAGCCATATTTGTCAGGGTGCGCATTAACCATTGGCAATTTTGATGGGGTGCATTTGGGGCATCAGGCGATTTTGCGTCATCTTCGTCAGAAAGCGAATGCACTGAATTTACCCATGGCGGTGATGCTTTTTGAGCCGCAACCGCGCGAATATTTTATGGGTGACAAAGCCCCTGCGCGCTTAATGCGATTAAGAGATAAATTGCATTATTTGGCTCAGGCGGGTGTGGATGTGGTGATCGTCGCGAAATTTGACCGCTCTTTTGCTGATCTACCCGCAGAACAATTTATTGAAGATTGGCTTGTACGCAAATTAAATGTGAAGTTTCTCAGTATCGGTGATGATTTCAAATTTGGTGCGAAACGTTTAGGCAATTTTGCGATGTTGCAACAAGCTGGAAAGCAGTTTGGTTTCGAAGTGGAAGACAGTCGCACCTTCTGTTTAGATGAGTTACGTATCAGTAGCACCGCTATTCGAGAAGCGTTGGCTAAAGATGATTTACAGCACGCGCAAAATTTACTCGGTAAGCCTTATCGTATTTTTGGTCGCGTGATCCACGGCAATAAATTAGGGCGAACCATTGGTTTTCCTACCGCGAATGTTCGCTTACATCGCCAAGTGAACCCAGTAAAAGGGGTTTATGCGGTGAAAGTGCGGTTAAAATCGGGCGAGATTTTTAACGGCGTGGCAAACATGGGAAAACGCCCAACCATTAACGGTACGATACAATTATTAGAAGTCCATTTATTTGATTTTTCTAAGAATATTTATGGGCAAATGATCGAAGTGGAATTCTGCCAGAAGATTCGCGATGAGATAAAGTTTCCTTCTTTTGAAGCGTTGAAAGCTCAAATTGAACAAGACGTAAAAACAGCGAAAGCATTTTTTGCAAAATAGAATTATATTGAAATATAAAATTGGAAAATAACATGACAGTTGATTACAAAAACACGTTAAATTTACCTGAAACAGGTTTCCCTATGCGTGGCGATTTAGCTAAACGCGAACCTGTAATGTTAAAAAATTGGTATGACAAACAGTTGTATCAAAAAATCCGCCAAGCAACGAAAGGTAAAAAATCCTTTATTTTGCACGATGGCCCTCCGTATGCGAACGGCAATATTCATATCGGCCACGCCGTTAATAAAATTCTGAAAGATATTATTGTTAAATCTAAAACCGCATTAGGTTTTGACTCGCCTTATATCCCAGGTTGGGACTGTCATGGCTTGCCAATTGAATTAAAAGTAGAAGGTTTAGTGGGCAAACCAAACGAGAAAATTACAGCAGCTGAATTCCGTCAAAAATGCCGTGAATATGCCGCAGAACAAGTAGAAGGGCAGAAAAAAGATTTTATCCGTTTAGGCGTATTAGGCGATTGGGATAATCCTTATTTAACGATGAACTTCAACACCGAAGCAAACATCATCCGTACACTCGGTAAAGTGATTGCGAATGGCCATTTATACAAAGGTTCAAAACCAGTGCACTGGTGTTTGGATTGCGGTTCTTCTTTAGCAGAAGCTGAAGTGGAATACGAGGACAAAGTTTCTCCATCTATCTATGTGCGTTTCCCAGCAGTAAGTGCGGTTGAAATTGAAGAGAAATTTAACGCAGTAGGCAAAGGCCATGGCAAATTATCTGCGGTGATTTGGACAACCACACCTTGGACAATGCCATCTAACCGTGCGATTGCGGTAAATGCAGACTTAGAATACAACTTAGTACAACTTGGCGATGAGCGCGTGATTTTAGCCGCTGAATTAGTTGAATCCGTAGCGAAAGCGGTGGGCGTAGAACAAGTTGAAGTTTTAGGTTCAGTAAAAGGTCAGGCGCTTGAGTTAGTTCGCTTTAACCATCCGTTCTATGATTTCACTGTACCAGTAATTTTAGGTGATCACGTGACCACTGATGGCGGTACGGGTTTAGTACATACCGCACCAGATCATGGTTTAGACGACTTTGTCGTGGGTAAACAATATGATTTACCGATGGCGGGTCTTGTATCGAATGACGGTAAATTTATTTCAACCACTGAATTCTTTGCAGGCAAAGGTGTGTTTGAAGCGAACCCATTGGTTGTTGAAAAATTACAAGAAGTGGGCAACTTATTAAAAGTTGAGAAAATCAAACACAGCTATCCACACTGCTGGCGTCATAAAACCCCGATTATTTTCCGTGCGACTCCGCAATGGTTTATCGGCATGGAAACACAGGGTTTACGCCAACAAGCATTAGGCGAGATCAAACAAGTTCGCTGGATTCCAGATTGGGGTCAAGCGCGTATCGAGAAAATGGTTGAAAACCGCCCTGACTGGTGTATTTCCCGTCAACGTACTTGGGGCGTGCCGATGACCTTATTCGTGCACAAAGAAACCGAAGAACTCCATCCGCGTACCTTAGAGTTACTTGAAGAAGTGGCGAAACGTGTAGAGAAAGCCGGTATTCAAGCATGGTGGGATTTAGACGAAAAAGAATTATTAGGTGCAGACGCAGAAACCTATCGCAAAGTGCCTGATACTCTTGACGTGTGGTTTGACTCAGGATCAACCTATTCTTCTGTTGTCGCGAATCGTCCAGAATTTAACGGTCAAGATATCGACATGTATTTAGAAGGTTCTGACCAACACCGTGGTTGGTTTATGTCTTCTTTAATGCTTTCTACGGCAACAGACAGCAAAGCACCATACAAACAAGTACTAACTCATGGTTTCACGGTGGATGGTCAAGGTCGTAAGATGTCAAAATCTATCGGTAACATCGTGACACCACAAGAAGTCATGGATAAATTCGGTGGTGACATTTTACGTTTATGGGTTGCATCTACCGACTATACCGGTGAAATGACCGTTTCTGATGAGATCTTAAAACGTGCAGCGGATAGCTATCGTCGTATTCGTAACACTGCGCGTTTCTTACTAGCGAACTTGAATGGTTTTGATCCGCAACGTGATGCCGTTAAACCGGAAGACATGATTAGCTTGGATCGTTGGGCGGTAGCTTGTGCGTTAGATGCACAAAAAGAAATTAAAGACGCGTACGATAACTATCAATTCCACACAGTAGTACAACGTTTAATGCGTTTCTGTTCTGTGGAAATGGGCTCGTTCTACCTTGATATTATCAAAGACCGTCAATATACCACCAAAGCAGACAGCCTTGCGCGTCGTAGCTGCCAAACAGCGTTATGGCACATCGCGGAAGCATTGGTTCGTTGGATGGCACCAATCTTGTCATTTACGGCTGATGAAATTTGGGGCTACTTGCCACAAACGGCAACTGCACGTGCAGAATTCGTCTTCACTGAAGAATTCTACGAAGGCTTATTTGGCTTAGGCGAGAATGAAAAATTAGATGATGCTTACTGGCAACAACTCATTAAAGTTCGTTCTGAAGTGAACCGTGTATTAGAAATCGCCCGTAACGATAAAGTGATCGGTGGTGGTTTAGAAGCAGAAGTAACGGTTTATGCTAACGATGAATATCGAGCATTGTTAGAACAATTAGGCAATGAATTACGTTTTGTGTTAATTACCTCAAAAGCAGAAGTGAAAGCATTAGCAGACAAACCTGCGGATGTGGCTGCGGGTGAGTTAGAGGGAATTGCAGTAAGCGTAGCACGTTCTAACGGTGAAAAATGCCCACGTTGTTGGCATTATTCTGACAAAATCGGTGTGAATCCTGAACATCCTACACTTTGTCCACGTTGTGTGGAAAACGTAGCGGGTAACGGCGAAGTACGTCAGTTCGCGTAAGCTTAAAATCATAAAGAAAAAGTGCGGTCGAAATTGACCGCACTTTTTTATGTTTAAATGAATAGAAATAAAAAAGCTGATATTAACCAGCCTTAAAGATCTTATTGGTTAAAGGTATTACACACAGAAGGGTTGGCACTTTGTAAGCCTTTTCTGAACCATTCTAGACGCTGTGCAGATGTGCCGTGAGTGAAACTATCAGGCACCACATAACCTTGGCTGCGTTTTTGTAAACGGTCATCGCCCACAGCTTCTGCTGCATTAAACGCTTTCTCTTCATCACCACGTTCAAATAAACCACTTTTTACCGCTTGGCTCGCCCAAACACCGGCGAAGCAGTCTGCTTGAAGTTCTAATTGAACAGAAAGTTGATTTGCCGTTTTACGATCGCTGCTTTGTTGTGCGCGATTTACTTGCGGCAGAATACCAAGCATATTTTGTACATGGTGACCGACTTCGTGTGCAATCACATAAGCAAAGGCTGAATCACCCGCTGCACCCAGTTTATTTTTCATTTCATTATAGAATGATAAATCAAGGTAAACTTTGCGATCGCTTGGGCAGTAGAATGGGCCCATTGCAGATTGACCCGTACCACAAGCGGTTGGGGTTACGCCATTGTAAAGTACCATGGTTGGTTCACTATAGGTTTTACCCATTTGTCTAAAATATTGTCCCCAAACGGTTTCAGTATCCGCTAATACAACTTTAGAAAGACTCGCAAGCTGCTGTTCTTCTTGGGTTTCTAATCGTTGAGAGCTTTGTCCTGAGAAATCAGGAGTGCCTACTAAGCCTGAAAGATCCACGCCATAATAAGCACCAACTAATAAGATAATAATACCGAAAACACCAGTGCCTCTTCCGCCACCGAAGTTACCGCCGCCAGAGCCACGTCTATCTTCAATATTTGAGCTTTCTTTACGACCTTGCCAACGCATAATTTGTCCTTTCTGAGTGAGTAAATTAAAAATCGGCGTATTCTATCAAAGTGCGGTCAATTTTAGATCAGTTTTCTTGGAATATTTACATAGCTTTACACTCTGGTTTATAGACTTCTTAAGGGAATTTCAGTATCGTAATAATCCCTTAAACAAACATACAAAAGGAACTTTAAAATGGGTTTATTTGATTTTGTCAGTGACATCGGTAAGAAAGTTTTCTCTAAAGAAGAAGATGCGTCTAAAGCTGTGACTCAACACATCGCAGAAGACAATCCTGGCGTGGAAAACTTATCTGTTACCGTTGAAAATGGTGTAGCGAATATCCAAGGTGTGGCATCAACTGCAGCAGCATTAGAAAAAGCAGTATTAATGGCGGGTAACATTCAAGGTATCCACTCAGTAACAAGCGATGCAAGCATCAATAACGGTGAAACCTTAAGCAGTGATGATACATTCTATGTAATCCAAAAAGGTGACACCTTGTGGAAAATCGCTGAGAAAGCTTACGGAAATGGCGCGAAATATACCGCTATTGTTGAAGCGAACAAAGAAGTGATTAAAGACGCGGATAAGATTTTCCCAGGTCAAAAAATTCGTTTACCGAAAGGTTTATAATTCGATAAAAAGTGCGGTTATTTTTGACCGCACTTTTTTCTTTATTCGAAATTGTTGATAAATTGTGCAATTTTAGCGGGTTTTCTATTGAATTTTCCAGTTTCTATCGACTGTTTGATTTTCTTTCGCTATAATTTGGCGGTTTTTTATTTTTACAAACAATAACGTGTTCGGTGTGGTTTTTACCGAGTGCAACATTAATTGAGGTTACAAATGTCATTAAATATTGAAACAACTCAAGGTTTAGAGCGTCGTGTGACGATCACCGTTCCAGCTGAAACTGTAGAAAAAGCAACTCGTGAAGAATTCAAACGTGCAGCAAAAAATGTACGTGTTGATGGTTTCCGTAAAGGTCACGTGCCAGCGCACATCATTGAACAACGTTTTGGCGCATCAATCCGTCAAGATGTGTTAAACGATTTATTACCACGTCATTTCTTTGATGCAGTAATCGCTGAGAAAATCAACATCGCAGGTCGTCCAACTTTCGCTATCGAAACGTTCGAACCTGGTAAAGATTTATCATTCACTGCAACTTTTGAAGTGTACCCAGAAGTTGAATTAAAAGGCTTAGAAAACATCAAAGTTGAGAAACCAACTGTTGAAATCACTGAAGCTGATATCGATAAAATGATCGATGTGTTACGTAAACAACAAGCAACTTGGGCTGAAAGCAAAGCTGCAGCGAAAGCAGATTCACGCGTGACCATCGACTTCGTTGGTTCTGTAGATGGCGAAGAATTCGAAGGCGGTAAAGCAACTGATTTCATTCTATTCATGGGCCAAGGTCGTATGATCCCTGGTTTTGAAGAGGGCATCGTAGGCCACAAAGCAGGCGAACAATTCGATATCAATGTGACTTTCCCAGCTGAATACCATTCTGAAAACTTAAAAGGTAAAGATGCAAAATTTGCGATCACCTTGAAAAAAGTAGAAGAAATGGAATTACCAGAATTAACAGATGAGTTCGTTGCTAAATTTGGTCCTAACACCAAAACTGTGGCAGATTTACGTGCAGAAATCCGTAAAAACATGGAACGTGAATTGAAAAACGCATTAGTTTCTCGCGTTAAACAACAAGTCATCAACGGTTTAATCGAACAAAACCCAATTGATGTTCCAGCTTCTGCAGTAGAAGAAGAAATCAATGTGTTACGTAACCAAGCAGCACAACGCTTCGGTGGTAATGCACAACAAGCTGCACAATTACCACGTGAATTATTTGAAGCGGATGCAAAACGTCGTGTTCAAGTCGGTTTATTATTCTCTGAAGTGATCAAATCAAACGAATTGAAAGCGGATGAAGAACGTGCGAAAGCAATGATCGCGGATATCGCTTCTGCTTACGAACAACCAGCTGAAGTCGTTGAATATTACAGCAAAAATGAAGAGTTAATGAACAACATTCGCAATGTAGTATTAGAAGAACAAGCAGTTGATGCCGTTCTTGCTAAAGCTCAAGTGACTGAAAAAGCGTCTTCATTTGATGAGATCATGAATCCACAAGCATAATAATTGATAGAAAGTGAATTAAATTCACAGGTATATCATCGAAAAGTGCGGTCGTTTTTTTCAATGAAAAGCGACCGCATTTTGTTTTTACTGATTTTCGGGTAGAATATTGCCCAATTTTTTAGCACATATTTAGGGGCAAAAATGAGTGTAATTCCTATGGTTGTCGAACAAACCTCTCGTGGTGAACGTTCGTACGACATTTATTCCCGCCTATTAAAAGAGCGCGTGATCTTCTTGAATGGTGAAGTAGAAGATCATATGGCAAATTTGATCGTGGCACAGCTACTTTTCTTAGAATCAGAAGATCCGAAAAAAGACATCAATATTTATATTAACTCACCGGGCGGTTCAGTAACTGCGGGTATGGCAATTTACGATACCATGCAATTTATTAAACCAGATGTGCGTACTCTTTGCATTGGTCAAGCTTGCTCAATGGGCGCATTTTTACTTGCAGGAGGTGCAGCAGGAAAACGAGCTGCATTACCGAATGCACGAGTGATGATTCACCAACCGTTAGGTGGTTTCCGTGGACAAGCATCAGATATTCAGATCCACGCACAAGAAATTTTAAAAATTAAACAAACCTTAAACGAGCGTCTTGCTTTCCATACAGGTCAAAGCATCGAACGTATCGAAAAAGACACCGATCGTGACAACTTTATGTCGGCGGAAGAAGCAAAAGCTTACGGCTTAGTGGACGATGTGTTGATTAAACGTTAAGGATTTAACATGACAACAAATGATAACGATCTTCACTGTTCTTTCTGCGGAAGAGAAAAAAGTGAAGTAGGTAAATTAATTGCGGGTACAGATGGTTATATTTGTAACGAGTGTATCGAGCTTTGCCACAGTATGTTGGAAGACAGTGGAGAAATTGAAACACCTAGCGAACTGGCCGTTGAAGAAAAATTACCGACACCGCACGAAATTCGTGCGCACTTAGATGATTATGTGATTGGACAAGATTATGCGAAAAAAGTCTTGTCAGTGGCGGTTTACAATCACTATAAACGCTTACGCACGAACCACCAAAGCAACGATGTGGAATTAGGTAAAAGTAACATCTTGTTAATTGGTCCAACAGGTAGCGGTAAAACGTTATTAGCACAAACCTTGGCGCGTCGTTTAAATGTACCTTTTGCTATGGCCGATGCGACGACGTTAACTGAAGCCGGTTATGTGGGCGAAGATGTGGAAAATGTGCTGCAAAAATTATTGCAAAACTGCGATTACGATACGGAAAAAGCAGAGCAGGGTATTATCTATATTGATGAAATTGATAAAATCAGCCGTAAATCAGAAGGTGCGTCTATTACTCGCGATGTGTCTGGTGAAGGTGTGCAACAAGCCTTGTTAAAATTAATTGAAGGAACTATCGCATCTGTACCGCCACAAGGTGGACGTAAACATCCTCAACAAGAAATGTTGAAAGTGGATACCTCAAAAATCCTCTTTATTTGTGGTGGGGCATTTGCTGGCTTAGATAAAATTATCGGTAAGCGTACACAAACTGATACCGGAATTGGTTTTGATGCAAAAGTAGAGAAAGAAGAAGACAAAGAAAATCTTTCTGAATTATTCCGTCAAGTTGAGCCGGATGATTTAATGAAATTCGGTTTAATTCCAGAATTTATTGGTCGTCTTCCGATGATTGCACCATTAAGCGAATTAGATGAAGAAGCGTTAATTCAGATCCTTACTCAACCGAAAAATGCACTGACCAAACAATATCAAGCATTATTTGGCTTAGAAGATGTGGAACTTGAATTCACGCCAGAAGCATTAAAAGCGATGGCGAAAAAAGCCCTTGAACGTAAAACCGGTGCGCGTGGTTTACGCTCAATCGTTGAGGCTGTATTGTTAGATACGATGTATGATTTACCTTCAATCGAAAACTTGCAAAAAGTGATTGTGGATGAAGAAACCATCGTTGATAACAAACCACCGAAGCTCGAATATAAAAACTAATAGAAAGTGCGGTTGTTTTTTCTAATATTTTTCATAGGCAATCCCGAAAGAAAATGCTACAATCGCACGTTCTGAAATTAATCTAAAAATTATTTATCCCTTATTTTATACGGATTCACTTATGGCAACTGAAATTGTTGAGAAAAAGAAACACGACCAAGAACAAGTCGTAGAAGGAAAATCAAAAGGCTTAAACACACTTCTTTGGATTCTTTCTGTGGCATTTTTTACTGCTGCAGCGATTGGTAACGTTTATTTTAAAGACGCCTTCTCTTTACCTGTACGTGTAGTTGGCGTAGTTGTTGCTTTATTAATTGCCTTTGGTTTAGCTGCAATTACTAATCAAGGTACAAAAGCTCGTACATTCTTTAGCGAAGCAAAAGTTGAAGGTCGTAAAGTGGTATGGCCAACTCGTGCAGAAACACGTCAAACAACTTTAATCGTAATTGGGGTAACCGTGCTTACCTCTTTATTCTTCTGGGCAATTGATTCAATTATCATTGCATTGATTAACTTCTTAACTGATTTGAGATTCTAAAATGAGCGAAACTGAAAACGTATCCAAAAAACGTTGGTATGTATTGCAAGCATTCTCAGGTTTTGAGAGTCGTGTAGCAATCACATTGCGTGAATATATCAAACAACAACAAATGGAAGATCAGTTTGGTGAAGTATTAGTGCCGACTGAAGAAGTCGTTGAAAACGTAGCAGGTAAACGTCGTAAAAGCGAACGTAAATTCTTCCCTGGCTATGTATTAGTTGAAATGGCAATGAATGATGACACATGGCACTTAGTAAAAAGCGTACCACGTGTAATGGGCTTTATCGGTGGTACACCAGATAAGCCAGCGCCAATTTCTAAACGTGAAGCAGATTTAATTTTAAATCGTTTAGAGCAAAGTGCTGAAAAACCACGTCATCGTAAAGAATATCAACCAGGTGAAGAAGTGCGTGTGACAGAGGGTCCATTTGCTGACTTTAATGGTACGGTTGAAGAAGTGGATTACGAAAAAGGCCGCTTAAAAGTGTCTGTATCTATCTTCGGTCGTGCAACACCAGTTGAGCTTGAATTTGGTCAAGTGGAAAAAACACGTTAATCTCCCTTTTCCAAAATAAGAAATTTAATGGCCGCACTTAAAAAATAAAGTGCGGTTGTTTTTCGAGTAGTTTTTCTGCTTGAAATTTCGAGGCTGATTAATTAAAATACAGCCTTTCATTAACAGGGGAGCCGATTTCGGCGTTATTACCCATTTAGAGGAAACTAAAAAATGGCAAAAAAAGTCCAAGCATACGTTAAGTTGCAAGTTGCAGCTGGTATGGCAAACCCATCACCACCAGTTGGTCCTGCATTAGGTCAACAAGGTGTGAACATCATGGAATTCTGTAAAGCATTCAACGCTCGTACTGAGAGCTTAGAAAAAGGTTTACCAATTCCAGTTGTTATCACTGTATATGCAGACCGTTCATTCACTTTCATTACTAAAACTCCACCAGCAGCAGTATTATTGAAAAAAGCTGCAGGTATCAAATCTGGTTCTGGTAAACCGAACAAAGATAAAGTGGGTAAAGTAACTTTAGATCAAGTTCGTCAAATCGCTGAAACTAAAGCAGCAGATATGACTGGCGCGACTATCGAAACTAAAATGAAATCAATTGCTGGTACTGCTCGCTCAATGGGCTTAGTGGTGGAGGAATAATACGATGGCTAAATTGACTAAAAAAATGAAAGCAATCAAAGCTGGCGTAGATTCTACTAAAGCATACGAAATCAACGAAGCAATCGCGTTATTAAAACAATTCGCAACGGCTAAATTCGTTGAAAGTGTTGACGTTGCAGTAAACTTAGGTATCGATCCTCGTAAATCAGACCAAAACGTTCGTGGTGCAACTGTATTACCACACGGTACTGGTCGTGAAGTACGCGTAGCTGTGTTCACCCAAGGTGCTAACGCAGATGCAGCTAAAGAAGCTGGCGCTGATTTAGTCGGTATGGAAGATTTAGCAGAGCAAATCAAAAAAGGCGAAATGAACTTTGATGTTGTTATCGCTTCTCCTGATGCAATGCGTGTTGTTGGTCAATTAGGTCAAGTATTAGGCCCACGTGGTTTAATGCCAAACCCTAAAGTTGGTACCGTAACACCAAACGTTGCTGAAGCAGTTAAAAATGCTAAATCTGGTCAGATCCGTTATCGTAACGATAAAAACGGTATCATCCACACAACAATTGGTAAAGCAAACTTCTCTGAAGTTCAATTAAAAGAAAACCTTCAAGCGTTATTGGCTGCTTTAAACAAAGCAAAACCAACTACTGCAAAAGGTATCTTTATCAAGAAAGTAAGCATCTCTACAACTATGGGTGCTGGTGTGGCTGTTGATCAAGCTTCACTATAATTAAGCGTTAAAACTTAATTCAAATTAACCGCACTTTGGGTAACTGAAGTGCGGTTATTTTTTTGTGTTCTTTTCAATAAAGTGAAATATTGAGAATATAAAAAGAGCGGTTAAATTCCATTGTTTTGTGAATTTGACCGCTCTTTTTATGAGAGATTACTTCGCTAAAGCGAAAATTGCTTCAATAGCTTCTTTGGTGTAAATCTTATCCATTTTCGCCTTAATCGCAGTTTGAACCGCATTATCAACAATTTCAGATAAGGTTTTATCATCAATGCTGAGTTGCTCAAGGCGAGTTGGTGTGCCGATTTTATCAAACCAAGCTTTTAAGGCTTGAATACCATCTTCAGCCTTATCTAAGCCAAATATTTCTTTAGCAAAGCGTTTGAATTGAGTAGGTCTTTGAGATTGATACCATTGCATCCACGCAGGCATAATTACGGAAAGGCCAGCACCATGTGGCACATCTGAAATCGCACTCATGGAATGCTCAATCATATGATTTGGGAAACCGTAAGGTGAGATACCTAAATGCGTTAAACCATTCAACGCAAGTGTAGCAGCCCAGGCAAATTCACCACGAGCATTGAGATCTTGTGGATCATTGAGCAAGATTTCAGTCGTACGAATAACAGTTTTAATATTGCTTTCTACTAAGAAATCAATAATTTCAGGACGATATTCAGCTGTGAAATAGGCTTCAATAGAATGAGCAATAATATCTGCGGCAGAATACACTAAATAATCACGACTGACGGTCGCTTGCAATTTCGGGTTAATGACAGATACTTTTGGGAATAAATGATTGCTGTGAATTGAATATTTTTGCTGTGTTTCTTCATTGGTAATGACGGCTCCCCAGTTCATTTCACTGCCTGTTGCCGCAAGGGTTATTACATCAAAAATCATCAACGCTTTTTGCACCGGTGTACCTTTAAAAAAGTCCCAAGTATCACCCTCATAGCACGCACCAGCCGCGATAGCTTTCGCACTATCAAGGCAAGAGCCTCCACCGATACTCAGCACACTATCAGCACCAAAGGCCTTCGCCATTGCAACGGCTTCACGGACTTTGCTGATTGTCGGGTTACTTTTTACCCCGCCACATTCAATGTATTCAATTCCCTGCTCACGCAAGCTTTTCGCCACATCTTCAAATAAACCAGATTGTTTGACTCGCTCACTGCCATAGATAATTAAGGCCTTTTTTGCACCGTATTCGTGCATATATTTACCCATCTCTTTTTCTTTATCGAGGCCAAATTCAATACGAGTAGGGTTTTGAAAACTAAATGGATACATATTTATCTCCTTATTATCTGTTAAGTGCGCTTAGTTTTGGCGTTGTTTTTATTCTACAAAGTAATGCGGAATGAAGTGGCTATCATTGCCGGTAACTGGGGTAAAATCTTCTCTTAATCCGATGCCGCATGCCACATCACCCACTACCCAAGAACCAATCATAGGGTACATGCCATCAAAATTTGGCAGTTCAAATTTTTGTTGATAAATGTAACCTGCTTGATCGTAAAAAGCAGAATGTTCACTGCCTTTAGCGGCAAATTCCAGACCATTACGTTTTTCATAGTAAGAAACATTGGCGCCCTCACGACCTAAAGTCGGTTTTTTCACCCATATTGATTGACGATCGGTAATATCATGCTTGCTAAAGTAAGCGGGTAGTAATAATGGATGATTTGGATGTTTTTGCCACAATTTCGCTAACAGCACTTTATTGCTTAATAGTAATTTCCACGCAGGTTCAATAAAAGTGGTGGATGAATTAAGCATGTGTGGTGCATATTCTGTCGTAGTCATCCATTCAAGCGGGTAGAGCTTAAATAAACAATCAATAGGCTGATTATTCAGATCGAGGAATTGCTGACTGTCTTTATCGTAGCCCACATCTTCAATAGCGAGCTGATGAATATGCCAACCTGCGTTGTAAGCTACATCTGCCAAGTAATCGATATTGCCCCAATCTTCACGACCCGCTTCTTGCATGGCACTAAAATGGAAATCGTTTAGTCCTGTTTGCTGTTGAATAAACTGAAAGCGATTGAGCAATTCTTCGTGAATCCAATTAAATTGGTCACGATGCGCTAAGCCTTCAATTTGCTCTAACCATTGCCATTGCACCACAGCAGCTTCAAGCAGGGAAGTAGGGGTGTCGGCATTGTATTCAAACATTTTGAGGTTTTCACCGTCATAACCAAAATCAAAACGACCATATAAGTGCGGTACGTTTTTAGCCCATGTTTGTTCAATCAGATTTTTCTGTAAATCGGTGAAGCGATAATGGGTATAATCACCTTGTTTAATTTCATCGGCAACAAAATCCATACACATTGCATGTAATTCGTTGGTGGCATCTTCAATACGATCAATTTCAGCTAGGGTAAATTCATAAGCCACATTGTCCGACCAATAATGGGAGCCATCAGAAGAAGGCAGATTATAATAATCAAAGCCCACATCTAATAATTGTTGCACCATATTGTGGCGAGTAGGAAAGCCCGTAATTCGTTTCATATTTAACCGCCTGAGCTACGGCTGCTGCTTGAGCTAGAGCTTTTAAAGCCACCGCGTGAAACCGGTTTGCTGTAAGTGCTACCTGCATTGCCTTTAACTAATACAGGCTTACCGACAGAACGATTGGTTTGCGGTTGGATAACTTGCCCCGTTGGTGTTGAAACGGCGCGATTACTTGGATTGTAGCTAGGGCCTAAAAATGAACCCATCGTACGCGCAATCATATAGCCCATTGCGGCACCTGCAATCGCACTGCCCATACTGCCGTGTCCTTCTCCTGTTGCAGAACTCGTGTGGCTTGTTCCCTCAGAACCGCTTGAGTTGCCAGAGTGAGTTGCACCATCAGGATTTAAGGTTTGTTTGACGGTTTGATTGTCTTCTGACCATTCACTATTATTGCTTGGACGTGTATTTAAATTGCCCGAGAGAGAGGAGCCAGAGCCAGCATGTGCAGTTGTACCGCTGTTATTTTCATTAGATTGGTCAGCTTCGCATAATTCGATTTTTTGCCAATCGGCTAAACAATCCTCAAGGCTGTTATAAACATCACGTTGAACTTGCTCTTCTGAGCAACCGCCCAATAAAGCCACAATAGAAAGGCTTACAAGAACTTGATTTTTCTTTTTCATCATAGGGTTAAAGTGTTAATAATTCAGTTAAATGATTAATTTCTAATGTAGGCAAAACACTTGCTTCAGTAAATGAATTGAGATCTTTGCCTGATAAATTGATCCATACAGCTTGGCAGCCAGCTTGAATAGCGCCTTGAACATCCGTGGTTAAGTTATCACCAATATGTAAAATTTCATTCGGTTTTACGCCAAAATGATCGGCGGTTTGGTGGAATAAATCTTGATGAGGTTTCGCTCTGCCTTGCTCTCCTCCACGTAAACTCAATTGAAAGTGTTCAAGCCCAATGCGTGTTGCAATCACATTGCCGTTAGTAATCACGCTTAACAGGTAGCGATCTTTCAGTTGATTCAGCAGTTCAATACTTTCTGCGGGTACATCAATTTTATGTCGCCATTCAATAAATTCTTCCATGGCAAGGGCCAAAGTGCGGTCAATTTCAACCGCACTTTTACCATGATGCGTCAGTAAGTGCCGTAACGTTTCGACACGCCAGGCAATCACATCTTCAGCAATCAAGGGATCTTTCTCCGCCAGTTGCCATTTCCATTCTCGCCAATATTCTGAGGTAAGTTCACTCAGTTGCGCGTATTCTTGCACACATTGAAGAAAGCGTTCTTCGGCTAAACGAATGACATCACTGTTATCGTAAAGGGTGTCATCAAGATCAAAACTCATGATCTTGAAAGGCTGAAGACCGCGGTAAAATCGCATAGTTAATCCTATTTAATGGTATTCACACCAAGCCATGCGGTCGCACGTTCATTGGTAATTTCTTCGTGTGTCCACATGCTCATTAAGTCAGGCTGAGGATGCTTGTTGGTGTTATAGCCGATCAAATGAGCAAAATCAAATACGGCATGCGGATAGCCATTAATAAGCAATAAGGCTAAATAACCACTTTCATCCCAGCAGATTTCTAATTTACGTGCTTCGTGGTGATTGCGAGTGTTATCGACGTTATAAACATGTAAGCAATCGACAACAGGCTGCGCATTTTGACGCATATCTAATGCATAAAAATAGCCGGTTTCACCGTCATCTTCAAACATCACTGCTAGGTGATCATGCACAGTCGAGTGTGTGCCGACTTGTTTTGGTTGACCGAGAAAGAGTTGGTCTTCGAGGGTTAAGTGTAACATTTTCTTTCCTTTAAATATTAGATAGAAAAACACCGCACTTTTATGCAAAGTGCGGTGCTATTTTACATTAAATTAAGCAAAAATTATGCTTGACCTTTAACCGCTTTTAAACCTAAGAACGGAGCCGGTGTGCCAGCACGTTCTAATGCTTCTTCGATACGGATTAATTGGTTGTATTTCGCAATACGGTCAGAACGGCTCATAGAACCAGTTTTGATTTGACCTGCTGCTGTACCAACCGCTAAATCAGCGATAGTCGCATCTTCAGTTTCACCTGAACGGTGAGAGATAACCGCGGTGTAACCTGCATCTTTAGCCATTTTGATTGCTGCTAAAGTTTCAGTTAAAGAACCGATTTGGTTGAATTTGATTAAGATAGAGTTTGCGATACCTTTTTCGATACCTTCTTTTAAGATTTTGGTGTTAGTGACGAATAAGTCGTCGCCCACTAATTGAACGCGGTCGCCTAACACTTTAGTTTGGTATGCAAAACCATCCCAGTCAGATTCATCTTGACCATCTTCGATAGACACGATTGGGTATTGTTTGGTTAATTCTTCAAGATAATGTGTGAACTCTTGAGAAGTGAATGAACGGCCTTCGCCTTTCATTTCGTATTTGCCAGTTTCTTTGTTGTAGAACTCAGAAGAAGCACAGTCCATTGCTAAAGTCACGTCTTTACCTAATACATAACCTGCTTTTTCAACTGCTTCTTTGATACATGCTAAAGCGTCAGCGTTAGATGCTAAGTTAGGCGCGAAACCACCTTCATCACCTACAGCAGTGCTCATGCCTTTAGATTTTAATACTTTCGCAAGGTTGTGGAATACTTCAGCACCGATACGAAGTGCTTCACGTAACGTTTTCGCACCAACTGGTTGAATCATGAATTCTTGGATATCAACGTTGTTATCTGCGTGCTCACCACCGTTGATGATGTTCATCATTGGTAATGGCATAGAGTAAACGCCTGGAGTGCCGTTAAGTTCTGCAATGTAAGCGTAAAGAGGTAAACCTTTAGACGCTGCTGCAGCTTTCGCGTTTGCTAAAGATACCGCTAAGATTGCGTTTGCACCGAAGTTAGATTTGTTTTCAGTACCGTCTAAATCGATCATGATTTGGTCGATTTCAGATTGGTTAGACGCTTCTTTACCTACTAATGCATCAGCGATAGGCCCGTTTACTGCAGCAACCGCTTTTAATACACCTTTACCTAAGAAACGAGATTTGTCGCCGTCACGTAATTCTAATGCTTCACGAGAACCGGTAGATGCACCTGATGGAGCAGCTGCTAAACCAACGAAACCACCTTCAAGATGAACTTCAGCTTCTACAGTTGGGTTACCACGAGAGTCGATGATTTCACGACCAATGACTTTAACGATTTTTGCCATTTTGTTTTCCTCTGTTTAAAGTTAATTAAAATTAGTTAGGCGAACCTAAAACGGGGATATAATAAAGCAAATTTAGAAATTTGTCTTGGAAAAATAACCGCACTTTGATCTGTATCTTATTTTTCACTCAAGTGCGGTGAGATTTTATCTCTTTTTATCCAATATCTATTTAATTTTAGTGGATTTATCCACAAAAGTTCGTTAAAGTGTCAGTAAATTCCATACTGTTTTAGTATGAATTATTAAGTGTTAATTAAGGCTTTATAGAATAAAAAAAGGAATGATTATGTCTGTTTCAACATTTTTCGAAAAGACTAAAGCGCAGATAAAAAATGCAGTGTCTGCACATCCGATTGAAATTTTTCTAATTAGTGCATTTGCAATTGGAATTTGGTTTATGGAATTAGAGCCTCATCAAGGAAATGATCATTTGGCTTATTGGGTATTTGAGCCAATGCTGTTTATCTTTGTTTATCTCTCTCGCCCTTATTCTTGGTATCGTTTTTCATGGATTGTGCCATTGGTAGCGCTGGCTATCATTGGCATGACTAATGATAGCGCAGAGTTTTATCTATCGAGCCCAAAATTCTGGGGCGCAAATTTTATTGCGTTACTGGTGTTATTAGGGTTTCCATTTGAAAAAAATAATCAAGGGTTTACCTACCGTAATTTTATCAATCTATTCCATCTTGGCTTAGCAACGGCGGTATGGTTATTGGTATTTGGATTAGTAGCGGCTATTTTATTTACGATTACAACGCTCTTTAATGTCGAGTTTTCTGATAGTTTCTACAGTCATTTTTATACTTCTTTAGGCATTTTTACTCAGCCACTGTTTTTCTTAGTATTCCAACAGCGCCAAGCTAAATCGGAAATGACGTTAAATCGCATTTTTGAAATTTTAGTTAATTTCGTATTAGCACCCGCATTGATGATTTTCACTGTGTTGCTTTATGCTTATGTTGTTCAAATTATTTTTGAAGGCGTATTACCAAAAGGCATGCTGGCTAATATTACCTTGCCTTACCTGCTTGGTGGTTTAGGCGTATATGCATTACGTTCTATTTGTGCTAAAGCCCGCTGGGAAACTTTCTTTAAGTTCTATCCATATCTTGCTATTGTGTCAATCGTGTTGCTATGGCTGGCGATTGATCGCCGTATTAGTGCGTATGCTTGGACTGAACCACGAATTTATTTAGTAGCCTTAGCTACGGCGATTACGATTGCTTATGCGATTCTAACTGTGCCGAAAATTCGTCAATATCGTTTAATCTCTGCAGTTGTAATATTGGCAATTTTTGCCATGACTTGGGTGGTGAAACCACAAGAAATTGCTTACCAAAGCCAAACTGCACGTTTTGAACAGTTATTGAAAAAGCTTAATTTATCAGATGATTCAGGCAAAATTCGTGATGATGTAGATTTTGTCGAACGTTTAGAAAATATGCCAAAAAGCGAGCTTAAGGATTGGAAAGAATTAGACAGTGTATCAGACTATTTGCTTTACAGTATAGAGCTAGACTCTTCTGTAGAAGATGCTTATCAAGAAAGACGAGAGGTATTTCAGAAGCAATATGGTGAAAAATCGAAAGAACTTTTGAAAGTCGATATTTATCGTGATGAGATCCGCATCGATGGCCAAGCAATTAGCGACCAAGGTACAAAAGTAGCATTTCTATGGGAGTCAATTGATGTCACGCCGTATAAAAAATGGATTCGTGTACCGATGCCTGGATTTGATCGTACAGAGGTTCAGACTTATATGAAATCTGATGGAAAAGCGGATAAGCCCGAAGAGAAGCCAGAGGTTTGCTTTATTGAAGATCATGACAGATATTGTACGAATATGGATGAACATATTCATAAAGTATTCAAAGAACATCAGCTAGACCCGATGAAAAAAATCTCTAACGCTGAGCTTAAATCGCTTAGCCAAGATTTATTAAAAATTGATAGACCAAGCTTTACGATTTATTTGAATGAGCTTTATATGGGATTTAGACCAGAAAGTGGTTATTACTATAGTCGAATATATACGAAAGCTATTTTTGATAAGTAATCGTAAATATAAAACGCTGTGATGTTTCACAGCGTTTTTTGTAAAAATTAGCTAAAAATGACCGCTTTAAATATTAAGATATGTGTTTATAGAATACATTTTTTAAAGCTTGCGTATGTCTGTCTAAAATACTAAACATTATCTCTCGATCTTCTCCGAATCTCGAATCTCCATTATTGGAACGAACTTTGTCATAAGCCGAAAAGGCGATTTCAAACTCTTCAGTGCGTAATTTAATGGTTTTGCCGTGCAGTATAAGACTTAATAGGCTGACTTCTTTAGGTGTTAATTCTGGAAATAAATGACTTATCCATAGCTCCATAGAGTATTGAACAGACTCGCTAATTTTGTCATGTATTTTACTCGCTTGGGCTTGATGTATCCGATAAAGCAACAAGGGTTCTGGTAAATTCGCAAATGTCTTTTTGTGTAATGCGCATTGTACCCACATATGAAAATCGGGTGCAGTGGCTGTTTGTGCATAATTGATCCCGAGCGCCTTGATACTAGAATGTCGCCACATTGAAGAGGGATTAATGATATTGTCTCGAGCTAAAGAAAAATGTGCTTTTATATCTTTATCTAAAAGAGGAAGTGTACTCACTTTAGTCGCTTTATCAGTTTGCCCATCATTAAAGAGCAGTGCATTACTTCCTAAAATATCAATTTCGGAATGCTCGTCTAAATATTGAACTTGTTTTTCAAAACGGTGTGGAACACAAATATCATCAGCATCCATCCGAGCAACATATTCAACATTCATATAGTTAAGCATATCCATGGCAAATTGCATTACAGCAGGTTCACCTTGGTTTTGAGGTAAATGGTAAACACGTAAGCGAGCATCTTTTTCTGCATAAGTTTCGAGAATCTTGCCTGTGTTATCGGTAGAAGCATCATTAACCGCAAGAATACAAAAATCACTAAATGTCTGATTCAATAATGAATCTAAACATTCAGCAATAAAATTTTCTGCATTATATGCGGGTAAAATAACAGCAAGTTTCATTTTTTCATTTCCGTGTAGATAAAAGCGTATTCTATTTAAATTACGACCGCAGCGATAGTCAGAAGTTTAACTGTGTTAGTTATCTAAAATATTTTTATAGATCGGGGTTTTAATTACTTTTCACTCACATTACAAATTCCGCTATTCAATCACTGAGATATTTTGCAAAAATGCAACAAAAACTGACCGCTCTTTATTGCTGCTAGGACGTTTTCCTATCTGAAATTTAATGGTTGATAGGTAAATTTAATATATCTGCAATTTCTATTATGCAAGGTGCTGCTGATTTTGGACAAACTAAGCAATAGAAATTATCGGAACCCGTATCAACATAAAGCAAAGTATAATCACTTTTTGCTTCTACTTTAGCCTTAATGCGTGCAAACTCATGCTTTGCCTCTTCGAAAGTGATTTCGAAAGTTTGTTCAAGAGACTCAGAAAGAAAATGATTGAGTGAGTCATAATCAATTTTCCAGTCATCTTGGTAGCAATGTAGATAACTTCTGATAAGCTCTAATTTAGCGTATTCTTCATCGAAATCTTCGTCCTCATAGATATCACCAAATGCGATCATTTTCTCTCGACATTTCTCTAGGTCTTTATTTAGCCATTTATAGAGGCTTTTAACTTGCTTAATGTATTTTGCTTTGATGTATTTTTTCGTTTCAAGCAACATAAGTAACTCATCAAATAAGGCATCTTGATTGATTTCAGTTTCACGTCTGTCAATGCTATCGCAAATCAAATCAACGGCTTGTTTTAACAAATCAAACTTGTAATGTTGTTCATCAAGCGGTTTGGCATAATAAATCGCTGCCATTAAATTAGAAATAAAAAGCTTATCAGCATGTTGTAATGAATATGCGCCATCGCAAATAGATTGCCCAGCAAATAACTCAATTCTTTGCGGAAATTCAAATTCAATTTCTTTAATAATATGTTCATATTCCTTATGCGGTTTTATGCCGAACCCAATATTTAAAAAAGAATAGCCAGAACCATTAAAAAATTCTTCTCGAGAAGCAGGTACGAATCCCATTGGGTTACAGAATTGGCTTTGTAAATCATACATATCGCCGTCAAAATCTAATTCCTTAAATTTTTCTTTGGAATAATCATCCCAATTGTCGGAATAGTAAAATTGATAGGCATGGATAGGCGTTTCAAAGAGGGTGTTTTTGACGTCGATACATCCATCTTGTTGCGTTTGAAGATAATGCTCAATTTTGGCGAGTTTTTGGTCTAATAATGCAAAATCTTCAGGCTTTTCAATAGCTTTTAAAACCGCATCAACTGAAGATAAAAATTTCTCATAATGTGGACTATGTTGATTAAATGGCTTTGCCTGTATCATACTCTGAAAAAGGTTGTTCGCTTGATCCGTTTCGGCGAAAACGAAGCTATCCTGATCAGGAAAAATAAAAACTCTAAAAAGTGAGCTATCTGTTGGGTTTAATTTAAAATCAATAGAAAGAAATAATTGACCCCAATTTTCCTCTTCAAATTCTATGCGCGTAATACAAGGCAGTTTCATTGTTTTTGTCAGAAGCAATTCTAGAGGTTGGTATAAATCAGATAACCCCGTATTTTCTAGAAATTCAGATTCATCTAAATTGGCTTTACCATAATGCCAATAGGTTGCGATTGCCATTGGCGCAACTTTGTGATTTCGGGCAAACAACCACTCAGATGGTTCTTTTTTCGCCTTAAAATATTGAAAGATTTTGTCTAGTTTGGTTGTTAATGTGTAGTCTAATTTTTCAGCGCGTGGTTTAGATTTAAAAAACATCATATGTAGTCTAGTTAGAATAGGTAGTTCAAAAGTAGTTTATTGATAATATTCATATTTCTTTGTGGTTTTATTTAACCATATACCTTTTTCATCATACATAATGCTTTCAATTACATTACCGTGTTGATCAAATTTATGACGTGTTGTGAGCGTCTCTTCTAATTTCCCATGTAGGTCAAAAATTTCGCGTTTTAATTCATTGTGGTTTTTATCATAAGTAAAATCTGCTCGTCCATTATTAAAAGATGTGTTATTTACAAAGTTACCATTTTCTAGATAACGATAAGTTTCGCAATTGCTTTCTTTTCCATTGTCATCAAAGTCACAAGCTTTGATGAGTTTATCGTCCTTGTAATGGAATTTTTTCGCATGGCCGTCAAGCATCCCTGCATAAGAAACGTCTTCAGAGATGAGTTTGCCATCTTTGTCGTAAACTCTTTTGATGTAATCTTCTTGAAAATTCGGTTTTTTCGGCTTTTTGCCTACATAGGTGATTTCTAAAATGACGCCTGAACCATCGCGGTTTTCTTGATAGTGGTAGAGTCTTCCATGAGTCTCTTTATAGATATCGGAACGAATTTCTTCTAATCGATTGTTTTGATCATATCGATAATTCGCCGTCGTTTTATCGGAAAATTCAGATTCTTGGGTAATCTCTTCAGTCTTAATTAAAAAGCCTTGTTCGTTATAAAATTGACGAACATCGTTCGTGACCACTTCTCCTTCTGCCGCTTCAGGATTATCTTCCGAATGTGAAATAACGGATTTCACTTTGCCTTGTAAGTGATTCGCTTGCCAATCAGTTTGAACAGGGAAAAGTGCGAAAGCAGAGGTAGAAAGGCTAGCGAGAAGGGCTGTCAGTAAAAATTTATGCATGGTTATTCCTTTTATCATAAGCGGTCGGATTTAATAAATGTTTTGCAAATAAATGCTGAAAAATAACCGCTTGTTTAAGTTGGGTAAATAGTTGATTTAAATGTTATACTAATTTAAATTGGTTTTAAAGTGCAGTGAAATAATCTCGCTTTTTTATAAGGCAAGCAGATTATAAATGTATTCAAAAAAGTAAAAGTTTAGCGCTATCGCTTAGAAAAACATCATATACAGATATGTTGATTAAGAGAGATATTAGAAAATATGCAAAGGTTAAAGACATCATTAGAAATATTTTTGTGGACAATTGGTATATTGTTTGGAATTGTCACGTTATTATTTATTTTGAGTTATTTTGTATTTTATGTTTTGTTCTCTTCAGCTCCACAAGATTGGGGGCTTAGAGGCGTTCAGTTACAAGATAAACCGTATTTAGCAGGTATTGATGATTTATCTCCGAATGCATTTGTTTTTGCAACAACCGGAGAAGATGCACCAGATTATGTTATTACGCTCGATAATACGTATTTTAAGTGGGGCGATTTTCGTTTAAATAAACTTTCATTAAATAGTAATGTAGTTGAAATCAATGATTTGGTTAGATTGGGTAAACAACATGATACTGACTTAGGCATGCCGGAAACGATTTCTATTAATGGACAGTCTTGTTTGAGTAGAGGAAGTTTTGTTTTTGTACGAATAAAAGGTAAGGGGCCTTCGATACCTTATTCTGATTTTACCTTAGCCAGTTGTGAAATACCTGAAGGTGAAGTTATTCTACCGACGATTCGTTTAAAGACTAAAGTTGCATTTTATGAAAATCGCCAGCTCAATTATGATTACCTTTGGAAAGATAATGAGTTAATAAGCTCACAAATAAAGCAAGCTCATAGTTATAATACGAACTTTATAGAGCCGAGTTTGCAAGTTCAGTTAGCTAATGATAAAGATAAATTTGATATTTGGTGGTATTACACTGATTTAACCAATCATGCGAAGCTTATCCAAGTTGTTCACGGTGATTATATGGATGAAGCAAGTAGTGAAAGGAATTTTGTTATTGGTGAGTGTCGTTATAAAGTAGATAACACTCGAATTTATCTCACTGATTTAACAAAAGATACCGCACATTGGCATTTTATTGATGATTTCGATTCAGGTGATATTTCTGATAAATGTAAAATGCAGATCTTGCCTTATCGTTTGGTGAAACGGTAATCGAATCAATCAAATTAAAATGCTTAAAAATACAAAGTGCGGTCAAAAACACAAGGATTTTTGACCGCACTTGTTTATGGAATTATCAGAAAATTACTTTTCAGTTTTTAACTGATTTTCTCTGGCTGCTTTGACAAAGCCTTCGAATAATGGGTGGCCATCACGTGGCGTTGACGTAAATTCTGGATGGAATTGACATGCTACAAACCATGGGTGGTTTGGTACTTCAATAATTTCCACTAATTTACGATCCGCAGATAAGCCAGTCACTTTAAGTCCCGCTTTTTCAATTTGTGGAAGCAGGTTATTGTTCACTTCATAACGGTGACGGTGACGCTCTTCAATCGTTTCTTTGCCATATAATGCACGCGCTTTTGAGCCTTCAATTAAATGACATTGTTGCGCACCTAAACGCATCGTACCACCCAGATCTGAATTATCATCACGGGTTTCAATGTGGCCTTCCGCATCTTGCCATTCTGTAATCAAACCCACAACAGGTTGCTCACAGTGACGATCAAATTCAGATGAGTTGGCTTTTTCAAGACCAGCGACATTACGCGCGTATTCGATTAACGCAATTTGCATCCCTAAACAAATACCAAGGTAAGGAACATTGTTTTCACGCGCATATTTTGCGGTCAAAATTTTGCCTTCTACACCACGATAGCCAAAGCCGCCCGGTACTAAAATACCATCGACACCTTTTAATACATCAGTGCCTTTGGTTTCAACATCTTGAGAATCAATGTATTTGATATGCACGCTTAAACGGTTTTTCAAACCTGCGTGTTTTAAGGCTTCATTCACGGATTTATAAGCGTCTGGTAATTCAGTATATTTACCTACCATACCGATGGTGACATCGCCCACAGGGTTTGCTTCTTGATAAAGCACTTGTTCCCATTCTGAAAGGTCCGCTTCTGGACAGTCTAAGTGGAAACGTTGGCAGATGAATTCATCCAAACCTTGTGATTTCAATAACGCAGGAATTTGGTAGATTGAATTTACATCTTTTAATGAGATGACCGCACGTTCTGGTACGTTACAGAATAAGGCGATTTTTGCACGTTCGTTTGGTGGAATCATGCGATCTGAGCGGCAGATAAGCACATCTGGCTGAATACCAATCGAAAGTAATTCTTTTACAGAATGTTGCGTTGGCTTGGTTTTCACTTCGCCCGCCGTTGGGATGTATGGCACTAACGTTAAGTGCATAAAGAGAGTATTCTCACGACCTACTTGTACGGCAAGTTGACGAAGAGCTTCTAAGAATGGAAGTGATTCAATATCACCTACTGTTCCGCCTACTTCCACGATAACCACATCATGGCCTTGTGCGCCGGCAATCACGCGATCTTTGATCTCATTGGTGATGTGTGGGATAACTTGAATTGTCGCACCTAAATAATCACCACGACGCTCTTTGCGTAATACTTCAGAATAAATTTTACCTGTAGTGAAGTTGTTGCGTTTGGTCATTTTGGTACGAATAAAACGCTCGTAGTGACCTAAGTCTAAATCGGTTTCCGCCCCGTCTTGTGTCACGAACACTTCGCCGTGTTGGGTTGGGCTCATTGTACCCGGATCCACGTTGATATAAGGGTCTAATTTCATAATAGTCACGTTTAAGCCACGTGCTTCTAAAATGGCTGCCAATGATGCTGCAGCAATACCTTTACCTAACGATGAAACCACACCGCCTGTGACGAAAATATAATTTGTAGCCATAGTGAGAGACCTAAAATGTTGGGATAAAAATGATTATAGCCAATCATCTTTTATGCAAATTTGTGTAGAATGCTGAAAAGTGCGGTCAAAAATAAAAGAAAAGATGATTAGCTATCAAGACGGGAGGATAGTTTACAGGATTTGAGATTTTTATACAATCTTGTCTTGTCAGGAATGTATGAAAATTAAATGGCTTATCATATTCTCCATTCTACGATAGAATACGCCCAAATTTTTTATAAAGAAGAGAAGAATTTATGACAAATAAAGCATTAAGCGTGGTGATTTTAGCAGCCGGTAAAGGCACTCGTATGTATTCTGATTTACCTAAAGTCTTGCACAAAGTGGCAGGTAAACCGATGGTAAAACATGTGATTGATACGGCAAATCAATTAGGTGCGGAAAACGTGCATTTGATTTACGGTCACGGTGGCGAATTAATGCGTGAGTGTTTGGCAAATGAAAGCGTGAACTGGGTATTCCAAGCGGAACAATTGGGTACAGGACATGCTATGCAACAAGCAATGCCTTTTTTCCGTGATGATGAAAATGTTTTAATGGTGTATGGCGATGGCCCAATGATCACACCGGAAACATTGCAAAAATTAATCGATGCGAAACCTGAAAATGGTATCGCAGTGTTAACCGTCGTATTAGATAACCCAACAGGTTATGGTCGAATCGTACGTGAAAATGGCAAAGTTGTAGGGATTGTTGAACAAAAAGATGCAACGCCTGAGCAGCTTAAAATTCAAGAGATTAATACAGGTGTGTTAGTTTCAGATGGTGCAAGTTTCAAAAAATGGTTAGCGCGTTTAGATAATAATAATGCACAAGGCGAGTTTTATATTACTGATATAATTGGCTTAGCTCATCAAGATGGTTGTCCGATTGTAGCTGTGCAAGCAACTGATTTTATGGAAGTTGAAGGGGTAAATAATCGCCTACAATTAGCCAAAATGGAACGCTATTATCAACGTAAACAAGCAGAAAAACTTTTACTTGCAGGCGTGATGTTAATTGACCCTGAGCGTTTTGATTTACGCGGTACATTAGAACACGGTAAGGATGTTGAAATTGATGTGAACGTAATTGTGGAAGGCAATGTGCGTTTAGGTGATCGTGTAAAAATTGGTGCAGGTTGTGTATTGAAAAACGTGACGATTGGTGATGATGTTGAGCTCAAACCTTATTCTGTTTTAGAAGACGCAACAATTGGTGAGAAAGCAGCGATTGGCCCATTCTCTCGTTTACGTCCAGGTGCTGAATTAGCCGCTGAAACCCATGTGGGTAACTTCGTGGAAATTAAAAAATCTACAGTAGGTAAAGGTTCTAAAGTAAACCACCTCACTTATGTGGGTGATACCGAAATCGGAGAGAACTGTAACATTGGTGCCGGTGTCATTACTTGTAACTATGACGGTGCAAATAAATTTAAAACAATCATTGGTAACAATGTATTTGTTGGATCGGATACGCAGTTAGTCGCGCCAGTTACCGTTGCAGATGGCGCAACCATTGGAGCTGGTTCAACGATCACTCAAAATATTGAGAAAGATGAGCTGGTGATTACTCGCGTGCCACAACGCCATATTCAAGGTTGGCAAAGACCGGTGAAGAAAAAGTAATTAACATTGAAAGGCGAACCAATGTGTTCGCCTTTTATGATTTGATGCCTTTTACTTTATAAAGGTTGTTCGAGTTGCTAAAATCATCGTCCATTTATAAAGACAGATAATTTCCTATGACAAAAAATAAAACAGGACTTTCATTCCTTTGGATAAGTGCGGTCGCATTTATCCTCGATTTACTGACCAAATATATTGTAGTGCAACGCTTTGATCTCTATGAAAGCGTGAACCTATTACCCATTTTTAATTTAACCTACGTACGTAATTACGGTGCAGCATTTAGCTTTTTAGCTGAGCATGATGGTTGGCAGAAATATTTTTTTATCGTGCTAGCAATCGGGATTTCTTTAATGCTGGCTTACTTTATGAAAAAGAATTCGGCAGAGCAAAAATTACAAAACTCAGCTTATGCACTGATTATTGGTGGCGCTTTAGCCAATATGGTGGACCGTGCGTATAACGGTTTTGTGGTGGATTTCTTGGATTTTTATTGGGATATTTATCATTATCCGGTATTCAATGTGGCAGATATTGCAATTTGTATTGGTGCGGGTTTATTAGCATTAGATGCCTTTAAAGGTGATAAAAAGAGCGGTCAAAAATGAAGATAATTTTAGCTAACCCTCGCGGATTTTGCGCGGGTGTCGATCGAGCCATTAGCATTGTTGAATTAGCACTTGAAATTCATGGTGCACCAATTTATGTACGTCATGAAGTGGTGCATAACCGTTTTGTGGTGAATGGTTTGCGTGAGCGTGGGGCGATTTTTGTAGAAGAACTAAGTGAAGTGCCAGATGGCGCCATTGTGATTTTCTCCGCCCATGGCGTGTCACAAGCTGTTCGTCAAGAAGCAAAAGATCGTCAGTTAAAAGTATTTGATGCAACTTGTCCGTTGGTAACCAAAGTACATATGCAAGTGGCACGTGCGAGCCGTAAAGGGACGAAAGCGATTTTGATTGGACACAAAGGCCATCCCGAAGTGGAAGGCACAATGGGGCAGTATAATAATGCCGAAGGTGGTATTTTCTTAATTGAAAGCGTGGAAGATATTGCTCGTTTGCCGGTTCAAGAAAATGATGATTTAACCTTTATGACGCAAACCACACTCTCTCTTGATGATACAGCAGAAACTATTAGTGCATTGAAAGATAAATATCCTGCTATTCAAGGCCCACATAAAAACGATATTTGCTATGCTACAACCAATCGCCAAGAAGCAGTGCGTGAATTAGCGAAACAATGTGAGCTAGTCGTGGTTGTAGGCTCTAAAAACTCATCGAATTCTAACCGTTTAGCTGAGTTGGCATCGCGTATGGGCGTGAAATCAAAATTGATTGATGATCCAAATGATGTGGCAGCAGATTGGTTTGAAGGCGTTGAAACAATTGGTGTGACAGCAGGGGCTTCAGCACCGGAAGAGTTGGTGCAATCCGTGATTGCTCGATTAAAAGAATTTGGTGCGGATAGTATCGAAGAGCTTCAAGGCTTAGAAGAGAATATGTTCTTTGAAGTGCCAAAAGAGCTACGAATAAAAGAAGTAAACTAATTCTATTAAAAAAGTGCGGTTAATTTACCGCACTTTTTTTGTGTTATTTTATTTTTTATTGTGCACTTTAAGCCATTTTTGCATTTGTTCAATTTCTGCCTGTTGAGCGTTAATAATATTCTCAGCAAGCTTACGCATCTCAGGATCTTTTCCGTATTTTAATTCAACTTCCGCCATTTTTACTGCGCCAATATGGTGTGGCAACATACCTGCTGCAAAAGCAACATCAGGATCTTTATATTGCGCAGCTGCCATCATGTCTTGATGCATTTGACTCATACCTTGCATCAATTCTTGTTGCATTGCAGAATCTGTCGACATTGGCATATTCATGTGTGCTTGATGCGGTTGTTCATTAGCTTGGGCATAAATTGAAACTGCAGCAGCGCTAAGTGTGATAAAAGTCATAAGTTTTTTCATGTTTTTCTCCTATGTGATAACTGAATGAGCACGAATCATAAACCTTGACCTAAGGTTAAAGTCAATATTTATTCCGAAATTTTTTGGTGAGATGTTAAAATGAGACAACGTTTGATATAAAGGACAAAATCATGAAACAAAAAATTGTGCTTGCCACGGGCAATAAAGGCAAAGTAAAAGAAATGGCAGATGTGTTAGCCGATTTCGGTTTTGAAGTGATTGCTCAGACAGATTTAGGCATTGAAAGCCCAGAGGAAACTGGCTTAACGTTTGTGGAAAATGCCATTCTGAAAGCACGTTATGCATCTGAAAAATCAGGTTTACCAGCCATTGCAGATGATTCCGGTCTTGTGGTGAATGCGTTAAATGGTGCGCCAGGATTGTATTCTGCACGCTATGCGGGTGTAGATGGTGAGGAAGCCGATGCGAAAAATCGTGAAAAATTACTGACAGAATTAGCAGATGTACCAACTGAACGTCGCCAAGCAAAATTTGTGAGTACGATTGTGTTATTACAACACCCAAGTGATCCTTCTCCAATCATTGCTCAAGGTGAATGTGATGGTAAGATTATTTATGAAGAGAAAGGTGAAAATGGCTTTGGTTATGATTCGCTCTTTTTTAGCCCAGAAAAAGGCTGTACTTTTGCAGAATTAGAAACCGTAGAGAAAAAGAAAATCTCTCATCGTGCGAAGGCATTAGACGTTTTAAAATCAAAATTAAGCGTCTAAAGTGCGGTTAATTTTTAACGAGAATTTAAGGATACAAAATGATTGTGACAACAACCCCTAATGTTGAAGGGAAACAAATCGTAGAATACAAACAAGTCGTCTTCGGTGAGGTGATTGCGGGCGCCAATTTCATGCGTGATTTTTTTGCAGGCATTACGGATGTGATTGGAGGGCGTTCTAGTGTTTATGAGCGTCGTATTAGTCGTGCGCGTCAAGATGCGTTGAAAGAACTAGAAGAAAAAGCGTATGCCTTGGGTGCTAATGCTATTGTTGGCGTGGAAGTTAACTACACAACAGTGGGCACGAAAAGCATGTTTATGGTGATTGCAAGTGGCACGGCAGTGGTGGTGCGCTAAGGTCGTTTTTTCATTTACTTAAATGTGATTTTTGCGATCAGGATCGCAAAAGTGCGGTCAATTTCTTGCGTGTTTTTGGTGTTTCTTAAAAATGTCGCTGTTGATATGAATCAACGGTACTTTTTGTTAATAAAGGGCATTTTTATGAAATTGATGAAACATTTATTTAGTTCATTATTTGTTGCGACCACAATGTTGAGCTCGCAAGTGTTTGCAGAAGAAAAGGTGGCTGAACAGGCTCAACCTCAAGTGCAAGTTCAGCAACAAACCGCATCACAAACTACACAACAAGCAGTGAGTGATAAATTAAATATCAATACCGCCAGTGCATCAGAAATTCAAAAAGCGCTAATTGGTATTGGTGCGAAAAAGGCAGAAGCCATTGTGCAGTATCGTGAAAAGCACGGTAATTTTACTATGGCAGAGCAATTGCTTGAAGTACAAGGCATTGGTAAAGCAACGTTAGAGAAAAATCGCGATCGTATTGCGTTTTAATCTGCGTTATTTATATATAAAAAGCGGGATAGTGATATCTCGCTTTTTTTGTATTTGAAGATGAAATTTACCAAAACTTGCAAAATATCAAATTTTTTTGAAATAAATGGGGGATTTCTTGCAAAGGTTTTTTAAGAGAGTAGAATGACGATAGGTATCAAAATACCTATGTTGAAGTATAAAAATAATCAATTAATTATTTGGAGTAAGATATGGCATCAGAAAATTTAAATCAATCTTCTGTTGCTCTCACACCAGTTGAAGCAACGGATTATGCTGAAAACGTCGCTGCGTATAAAGCGCAAAAACGTCCATTTTTATCATTCATGTCTGGTATTAGTGCTGGGGCTTGTATTGCATTAGCTTTTGTATTTTATACGACAACTCAAACAGCGAGCGCTGGCGCGCCTTGGGGATTAACCAAGTTAGTTGGTGGATTAGTCTTCTCTTTAGGCGTAATTATGGTGGTGATTTTAGGATCGGAATTATTCACCTCTTCTACTTTAACCTTAGTTGCCCGCGTAGGCGGTAAGATAACCACAACTCAAATGATCCGAAATTGGATTGTGGTATATTTAGGCAACTTCGTCGGCGGTTTATTTATTGCTGCGGTGATTTGGTTTGGGGGACAAACCATGGCAGCAAGTGGTCAATGGGGTTTAACCATTTTAGCAACCGCGCAACATAAAATTCATCATACTTGGTTTGAAGCATTTAACCTTGGTATTTTATGTAACATTATGGTGTGTGTAGCGGTATGGATGTCTTATTCCGGTAAAACTGTTACAGACAAAGCATTTATCATGATTATGCCAATTGGCTTATTTGTGGCATCAGGTTTTGAACACTGTGTGGCAAATATGTTTATGATTCCGCTTGGCATTATTACAGCACACTTTAGTACACCAGAATTTTGGCAACAAATTGGTGTGGATCCAATGAAATATGCAGACTTAGATCTTTATCATTTCATTGTGAAAAATTTAATTCCCGTAACGTTGGGCAACATTGTGGGCGGCGCAGTTTGTATCGGCTTATTCCAACGTTATTTAACTAAAGCTCACTAATGTACTAACGAACTAACAGACTTATTTTTTATCAATTAAAAAAGGAAATGACTATGTCAGAACTTAATGAAGCACAAAAAGTTGCGTGGGCAGGATTCGTTGCCGGTGATTGGCAAGAAAACGTCAACGTGCGTGATTTTATTCAGAAGAACTACACCCCGTATGAAGGTGATGATTCTTTCTTAGCAGGTCCAACCGAAGCGACAACAAAACTTTGGGAAACCGTAATGGAAGGGATCAAAGTTGAAAACCGTACTCACGCGCCATTAGACTTTGACGAGCATACGCCTTCAACGATTATTTCTCACGCTCCAGGTTACATCAATAAAGACTTGGAGAAAATCGTAGGTCTTCAAACTGATGCTCCATTAAAACGTGCCATTATGCCATTTGGTGGTATTAAAATGGTGGAAGGTTCATGTAAAGTTTACGGTCGTGAATTAAATCCTGAAGTGAAAAAAATCTTCACTGAATACCGTAAAACACATAACCAAGGTGTATTCGATGTTTATACGCCAGATATTTTACGTTGCCGTAAATCAGGTGTATTAACAGGTCTTCCAGATGCTTACGGTCGTGGCCGTATTATCGGTGACTACCGTCGTGTAGCACTTTACGGTGTAGACTTCTTAATGAAAGATAAATACGCACAATTCTCTTCTTTACAAAAAGACTTAGAAGATGGCGTAAATCTTGAAGCAACTATCCGTTTACGTGAAGAAATCGCAGAACAACACCGTGCATTAGGCCAAATGAAACAAATGGCAGCAAGCTACGGTTACGATATTTCTAACCCAGCAACCAATGCTAAAGAAGCAATTCAATGGATGTACTTTGCTTACTTAGCTGCAATCAAATCACAAAACGGTGCAGCGATGTCATTCGGTCGTACTGCAACCTTCATCGATATCTATATCGAACGTGATTTAAAAGCGGGTAAAATTACTGAAACTGAAGCGCAAGAATTAGTTGACCACTTAGTCATGAAACTTCGTATGGTTCGTTTCTTACGTACACCTGAATACGATCAATTATTCTCTGGTGACCCAATGTGGGCAACTGAAACTATCGCAGGTATGGGTTTAGATGGCCGTACATTAGTAACTAAAAATACATTCCGTATTTTACACACTCTTTACAACATGGGTACTTCTCCAGAACCAAACTTAACGATTCTTTGGTCTGAACAATTACCTGAAAACTTCAAACGTTTCTGTGCGAAAGTATCGATTGATACCTCATCAGTTCAGTACGAAAATGATGATTTAATGCGTCCAGACTTCAATAATGATGACTACGCGATCGCATGTTGTGTATCACCAATGGTTGTTGGTAAACAAATGCAATTCTTCGGTGCGCGTGCAAACTTAGCGAAAACATTGTTATACGCAATCAATGGCGGTATCGATGAAAAATTAGGTATGCAAGTAGGTCCGAAAACTGCACCAATCACTGATGAAGTGTTAGATTTCGACACAGTCATGACTCGTATGGACAGCTTTATGGATTGGTTGGCAAAACAATATGTGACTGCCTTAAACATCATCCACTACATGCACGATAAATATTCATACGAAGCAGCATTAATGGCGTTACATGATCGTGATGTATACCGTACCATGGCTTGTGGTATCGCAGGTCTTTCTGTTGCGGCAGACTCACTTTCAGCAATTAAATATGCGAAAGTTAAACCAGTTCGTGGCGACATCAAAGATAAAGATGGCAATGTTGTAGCAAGCAACGTAGCAATCGACTTCGAAATCGAAGGTGAATATCCACAATATGGTAACAACGACAACCGTGTTGATGACATCGCTTGTGACTTAGTTGAACGTTTCATGAAGAAAATTCAAAAACTTAAAACTTACCGCAACGCTGTGCCTACACAATCTGTATTAACCATTACTTCTAACGTAGTTTATGGTAAGAAAACAGGTAATACCCCAGATGGCCGTCGCTCAGGTGCGCCATTCGGACCAGGTGCGAACCCAATGCATGGTCGTGACCAAAAAGGTGCGGTAGCGTCATTAACTTCTGTTGCTAAACTTCCATTTGCTTACGCGAAAGATGGTATTTCTTACACCTTCTCAATCGTACCAAATGCGTTAGGTAAAGATGCAGAAGCACAACGTCGTAACCTTGCTGGCTTAATGGATGGTTACTTCCACCATGAAGCAACAGTAGAAGGTGGTCAACACTTAAACGTGAACGTGTTAAACCGTGAAATGTTATTAGATGCAATGGAAAATCCGGATAAATATCCGCAATTAACTATTCGTGTATCTGGTTACGCAGTACGTTTCAACTCTTTAACTAAAGAGCAACAACAAGACGTCGTCACTCGTACATTCACAGAATCGTTCTAAAACACGATAAAATTTAACCGCACTTTAGCGGGAACATAAAAATTATGAGCCTGATTTAAGTCAGGCTCATTTTTTATAGATGATATTTTTGGTAAAATTTAGTTATATTCATTTTTGGGAAATTTATGTATGTCTGTTCTAGGAAGAATTCACTCCTTTGAATCCTGTGGAACCGTGGATGGCCCGGGGATTCGCTTTATTTTATTTATGCAAGGCTGTTTAATGCGTTGTAAATATTGCCACAACCGTGATACTTGGGATCTTGAAGGTGGTCGCGAAATCAGTGTTGAAGAGCTCATGAAAGAAGTGGTGAGTTATCGCCATTTTATGAATGCAACTGGTGGTGGTGTGACTGCATCTGGTGGTGAGGCTGTTCTTCAAGCAGAATTTGTGCGAGATTGGTTCCGAGCTTGTAAAGCAGAAGGCATTAATACCTGTTTAGACACCAATGGTTTTGTGCGTCATTACGATCATATTATTGATGAATTGCTTGATGTAACCGATCTTGTGTTGCTTGATTTGAAAGAGCTGAACGATCAAGTGCACCAAAACCTGATTGGCGTGCCAAACAAACGTACGTTGGAATTTGCAAAATATCTGCAAAAACGAAATCAACGTACATGGATTCGTTATGTCGTGGTACCAGGTTACACAGACAGCGACCATGATATTCATTTATTAGGGCAATTTATTGAAGGTATGACCAATATTGAAAAAGTCGAACTTCTTCCTTATCATCGATTAGGCGCCCACAAATGGAAAACCCTTGGGTTTGACTATGAACTCGAAGATGTATTGCCTCCGACAAAAGAGTCGCTTGAGCATATTAAAAATATCTTAGAGGGATACGGACATACCGTAAAATACTAAGTGATAGTATGAAACGGTAAACAGCAAGCTTCAGTAAGCTTTAAGGAGAGAAAAATGAAAAAATTAGCATTAACGTTTTTAGGTGTAGCCCTTTTAGCAGGCTGTTCAGCTGTTCAACCGCCACTTCCTCAAGAAGAGGTGAAACTAAGCCCACCTTCTAAAGATAGAGTGGGTTATGTTCGATTGGTAAAAGATAAAAATTACTACATTGATGCTGATTCTATTTGGGTCGATAACCAAGATTTAAACCAAGTGCATTTTGATGCGGTAGTGAATTTGGATAAAGGCTTATATGTGTATCCAAACGAAACTAGACGTTATGCACGTTCTGTTCGTCAATATAAAATCTTAAACTGTAAGAACTACCATTTAACCCAAGTTCGTACCGATTTTTATGATGATTTCTGGGGTGAAGGTTTGCGTGCTGCACCGAAAAAACAAGAGAAATACACAATCAGCTTGAAGCCTAATACAACGCTTTATGCGGCGGCACAAATCATTTGTGTGAACTCAGATAGAAAACCTTCTTTAGAATTAGAAGGTTCAAAAGCGAAATAATCAATCAAAGTGCGGTTAGAAATAACCGCATTTTTTATATCCATAAAATTAATGCGCAAACAATAAAAAACGGCCAATATTCATTAAATATTGACCGCTCTTTTTATCTCGCGATGAAAGATTATTTCACGCGAGAAACGTATTCGCCTGAACGAGTATCGACTTTAATCACTTCGCCGATTTGAACGAAAAGAGGTACTTTCACCACAGCGCCAGTGCTTAATGTTGCTGGTTTACCGCCTGTACCTGCAGTATCACCTTTAAGACCTGGGTCTGTATCGATGATTTCTAATTCTACGAAGTTTGGTGGAGTAATGCTAATTGGCGCACCATTCCATAAAGTCACGATACAATCTGCTTGGTCTAATAACCATTTTTCTGCATCACCCACTGCTTTTGCATCAGCAGAGTATTGTTCGAATGTTTCTGGGTGCATGAAGTACCAGAATGCATCATCTTTGTATGAATAAGTGAGGTTAAGATCCATAACATCAGCAGCTTCAACCGATGTACCAGATTTGAAGTTTACATCTAATACTTTGCCTGAAATTAATTTACGAATACGAGTACGAGTAAAAGCTTGGCCTTTACCTGGTTTAACGAATTCGTTTTCAACGATCACACAAGGCTCACCGTCTTGCATAAATTTTAGACCTGGTTTGAAATCACTGGTAGTATATGTAGCCATATTAAAAATATCCTAAAAAATAGAGATTGTTTGAAAGTGCGTATTTTAACCCGAAATATTGCGATTAGAGAAGAACAAAATTGGTTAGAAACCCTAAAAAATGCGATTTCTGATCCGAAAATCTTATTAAAAACCTTAAATTTGCTCGTTGAAGATTTTGCCGAGGACATCGCAGCTCGTAAACTTTTTGCTATGCGAGTGCCTTTGCCTTTTGTTGAAAAAATGGAAAAAGGGAATCCGAAAGATCCACTTTTTTTGCAGGTGATGACGGTTCAGCAAGAATTTATTGACGCGGAGGGTTTTAGTCAAGATCCTTTAGATGAGCAGCAAAAAAATGCCGTGCCTAATATTCTGCATAAATACCAAAATCGCTTGCTGTTCATGGCAAAAGGGGGATGTGCAGTCAATTGTCGTTATTGCTTTCGTCGTCATTTTCCTTATGATCAAAACCCAGGCAATAAAACCAGTTGGCAACAAGCAATAGACTATATTGCCGCACATCCTGAAATCGAAGAAGTGATTTTTTCTGGGGGCGATCCGATGATGGCGAAGGATAGTGAATGGGCGTGGCTATTAGAACGTCTTGAAAAGATACCGCACTTACAGCGTTTGCGTATTCACTCTCGTTTGCCGGTCGTGATTCCAGAACGCATTACGGATGAATTTTGTGATTTATTGCAAAAAAGCCCATTACAAACAGTGTTTGTGACGCATATCAATCATCCAAATGAAATTGATGAAGAACTCGCTTTGGCTATGCAAAAACTGGCAGGTGCTAAGGTCACGTTACTCAATCAATCAGTCCTTTTAAAAGATGTGAATGATAACCCACATACATTAAAAGTATTAAGCGATAAGTTGTTTCAAGCGGGCATTCTGCCTTATTACTTGCATTTGTTGGATAAAGTGCAAGGTGCGAGCCATTTCTATATTTCAGATGAGAAAGCGTTACAAATTTATAAAGAATTACAGGCGCTCACTTCTGGCTATTTAGTACCCAAATTAGCTCGAGAAATTGGTGGAGAGCCAAATAAGACTTTATACACAGCGTAAGATCCGATAAAATACGATCCAATTTTTTACCGCACTTTTTGTGCGATCTTTAGTTTAGCAAATCGAGGTAATCCCGTGGATAATAAAAATCAACCTAACGACAATTCATCTCAAAATGAATTAGATTTAGGATTTAATCATTCAGACTCTGTGACCCCAAGAAAGCCGGTTCAACAAAGTGGCTCAATTTTTGATAAAGCCAAAGGTTTATTTGGTAAAAAAGAGCAACCAGATACGCAATTCCATGTTCGTCGCGAACCAACTTTTGGTGCGGCAGCAAGCCAACCTTTTTCACCTTCTCAAGCATTTCAAAGTGAAAATACTGAACAATCAGCTCCATCAAGTGCTTTCGGAACTCAAGAGCCCGTTGAGAATGTTCAGGTAGAAAACGTAGCGGAAGAAAAAGTGATTTTTGAAAATTCTCCTGCAGAAGAGATTGTGGAAGAAGTGACAACTCAAGCTGAAACAGTTGCACCGGCAGCCGCTGCGGCAGCAAGCTTGAAATCACCTGAAAAATGGAAGGTTCTACAAATGTTACCAGAAAAACATCGTCGTTTATTTATTGCAATTTTGGGTTTAGTGGTATTACTGATCATTTTCTTCACCCTAAAACCAAACTCAGATACGGTGGAGTCTTTTGAACAACAAAACAGTAATGAAATTCCAGTTCAATTCCAATCATTGGATCAGTCTCAACCAGTTGAAACTACAGTATTAGATAACAATAATACTACGGCTCCTGCAACAACAGAACAAACAGCAAATGATGCTAAATCAGATACACCTCCAGCAATGGAATATGTAGGTGATAAAGCAGATGCCGCTAAATCACAAACTGCAGAACCTGCACAACAAACTGTTGCTCAACAACCAGCAACTCAACCTGTGCCAGTTAAACCAACTCTTGATGCAACAAGTAAAGAACCATTGCTAAGAACACTGCAGCCAACGGCAGAAAAACATACTGCAACGGTTGAGCATAAAGCAGAACCTCGTCGTGAACATACACCAGTGGTTCAAGAGAAAAAACAACCTAAACCAGCAACTGAAAAAGTGACAGCTCAGCCGACTCAAACCGTGAAAAAAGAGCAAAGCAAAATTCAAGAAGCTAAACCTGTTGCGACTAAAGAAACTAAAGTTCAAATTGTGGAAGCGAAATCCGCAACCAACAAGACTGTGAAAGCTGCAGAACCAGTAGCTCAAACTGCTTCAACAGGTGCAACAAAAACATTAACTGTGCCGCAAGGTGTTTCACTGATGCAAGTATTCCGTGATAATAAATTGAATATTGCCGATGTGAATGCGATGACCAAAGCAAATGGTGCAGGTAATGCATTAAGCAGCTTTAAACCTGGTGACAAAGTACAGGTTTCAGTGAATAGTCAAGGTCGAGTAAGTGAGCTTCGCTTATCAAATGGCGGCAAGTTCATTCGTCAAGCCGACGGTTCATATCAGTATAAAAAATAATTTTTAGTGGGCGAGTAATCGCCCATTTTTCTAGATAAGATTGTTTATCCTTGCTCATTTTGCAAAGTGAGCAATCATAAACAACCCTTGATGGAAATAGAATTCATGTTAAAAAAATTAAGCGTAATTTTGACCGCACTTTGTCTTTCTGCTTGTTCACAAAATGTTGAATTAAGCAAACCAGCACCACAGAAAATGAAAGTGCAAACCGTTGATAAAAAATCCCAAAAGGGTTCAGCGACGGTTTATTTGTGTAAAGGCAATAAAGAAGTGAGTGTGGTTCATACCAAGCAAAAACAGAAAAGTAAAAAAACACTTAGTCAGGTGACCGTTACTTTTAATGATGTAACCGAAAAATTGACACGAGTGATTTCTGAGCGTGGGAGAAATTATGCGAATATTCGTTGGTATTGGCAGGAGCGTGATGACTTCAGTCAATTACAAACTAGCGTAGGTGAAGTGCTCGCAGAACGTTGTGTTAAACAACCAAGTGAATTAAAATCAGGCAAATAATTCTTTTATGGATCTCCAACGCGGCTTTGTATTACATCGTCGTCCTTATAGTGAAACCAGCCTTTTGGTGGATTTATTCACTGAAGAAACGGGACGTTTGACGGTTATTGCAAAAGGTGCACGTGCGAAACGTTCAGCATGGAAATCTGTCTTACAGCCTTTTACGCCATTACTTCTACGTTGGTCAGGGAAAGGTTCGTTAAAAACACTCACCAAAGCTGAGCCAGCTGCGATTACATTACCTTTACAACAGACGGCTCTATACAGCGGGTTTTATGTGAATGAATTGATTACGCGTGTGATCGAGCCCGAAACGGCCAATCCACAGCTTTTTCAGCATTATCTACAATGCTTAACAGGCTTAGCCACTCAGCCGCAGATTGAGCCTACACTGCGTCTATTTGAATTTCATTTACTTAAAATCTTAGGTTATGGCATTGATTTTTTGCATTGTGCAGGCTCAGGTTTGCCAGTGGATGACTCAATGACTTACCAATACCGTGCGGAAAAGGGCTTTATCGCTTCGTTAGTGAAAGATAACTTGACCTTTTATGGTCGAGATTTACTCGCCTTTGACCGTTTGGAATTTACCGATGAGGCGGTATTGCAAGCGGCAAAACGCTTTACCCGTATCGCACTTAAACCTTATTTAGGCGATAAGCCGCTGAAAAGTCGAGAATTATTTACGCAAAATGTACTTTATTTAAAGTAATCCCTTTCTTTGATACAAATAGATTAAAACACCATCATGGCTTTACTTTACGCTCCACAAAAAAAACAGAAAACCACACAAAGAATCGTCGCTGAAATTCAGGATTTAGATTATCAAGGGCTAGGTGTCGCCAAAATTCAAGGTAAAACCTGGTTCATTGAAAATGCTTTACCAACGGAAAAAGTGGAAGCGGTAGTGACCGATGAAAAACGTCAATATGGATTAGCGACTGCACAAAAATGGCTACAAGAGAGTAATCACCGTGTTGAGCCACAATGTCGTTATTATGGGCGTTGTGGTGGCTGCCAAGGTCAGCATATTCCTGTAGAAATGCAACGTAACGCTAAAGAGAAGGCCCTTTTTTCTCGATTAAGTAAACTGCAAGCAGAGCCCATTCAATTAATGCCAATGATTTGTGGTGAACAATGGGCTTATCGTCGTCGAGTACGATTAAGTTTACTGTGGAATGCTAAAAACAAAACCGTTGAAATGGGATTTCGTCAGAAAAACTCCAATCAGTTAGTGAGTATTCAACAATGCTTAGTCGCAGAGCCAGCGATTAATCATCTTATTCCCAAATTGACCGCACTTTGGGCGCAATATTCAGCCCCGAAACAATTAGGGCATATTGAATTGGTTTCTGCTGAGAATGGCGTAGCTATGTTGTTACGCTATAAAGGAAATTTAGCCGAAACTGACCGCACTTTATTGCTCGAGTTTGCACGCGTAAATACCGTAAATTTGTTTTTACAAGATGATCAAGGTATTCAACTTGTACATGGTGAAATGCCTTATTATGCATTAGACGGTATTCGTTTATCTTTTGATATCCGCGATTTTATTCAAGTGAATACCCACTTAAATCAGCAAATGGTTGAGACGGCTTTAGATTGGCTTGATTTGAATCAGGACGATCACGTTTTAGATTTGTTCTGTGGCATGGGCAATTTTACGTTGCCTTTAGCCAAACGTGTGAAAAGTGCGGTTGGAATTGAAGGTGTTTTTGATATGGTACAAAAAGCCCAATTGAATGCACAGTTTAACCACATCGATAATGTTGAATTTTATCAAGCCGATTTAGACCAAGCTTTTTCAGAACAACCTTGGGCCAAACAACATTTCAATAAAATTCTTCTCGACCCGCCTCGTAGCGGTGCGGCTTTTGCGCTGAATGCGTTATGTGAGCTAGGTGCAGAAAGCATTCTTTATGTATCTTGTAACCCTGCAACTTTAGTACGAGATGCAGAAATTCTCCGTTCTTTCGGGTATCGCATCATCAAAACGGCCATGATTGATATGTTCCCACATACCAGTCATTTGGAGTCGGTGACATTATTTATCAAATAAGGTGTAAATTCTGATAGAATAGTCAGACTTTTTTGTTGTCTTAAAAAGACAACTCGGTTGACAGGATGTCACCGAGCCATATTCATCAACAAGGGGGTATTATGGTTGCAGTTCGTGGTTCTCACTTATTAAATCCGCAAGATTTTGTGATCGAACAATGGTGTTCGAGCCTTAAACTTCCTGCCGCTACTGAAAAATCCCTGATTGATGCCTGGTATCACGCTCAAGCTAAAATAGCTGAACATGCCGATAAAATGGAAAATGCAGTGCTTACATTGCAATCCGGTGTGGAAATGGTGGAAATCCTGCATGAAATGAATATGGACAGTGAGAGTTTGCTCACTGCGATGCTATTCCCATTAGTGGCCAACCAACTCGTAGATTGGGAACAAATTCAAGAAGATTTTGGCCCTAAAATTACCAAATTACTCAAAGGTGTGGAGGAGATGGATAACATCCGTCAGCTCAACGCCAGTCATTCTGCCAATGCTTCCCAAGTAGATAATGTGCGCCGAATGCTCCTTGCGATGGTGGACGATTTCCGCTGTGTGATCATCAAACTTGCCGAACGTATTACCTTTCTTCGCGATGCGGAAAATCATTTTTGCGAAGAAGAAAAAGTACTGGCTGCCAAAGAGTGTTCCAATATTTATGCCCCGTTGGCGAACCGTTTAGGTATCGGTCAATTGAAATGGGAGCTTGAAGATTACTGCTTCCGTTATTTGCATCCAGAACAATATCGAAATATCGCCAAATTATTACATGAGCGTCGTTTAGATCGTGAGCAGTATATTACTGATTTTGTGACAGAATTAACCGGTTATTTAAAAGAAAATATTGATCAGGTTGAGGTTTACGGTCGTCCAAAACATATCTATAGCATTTGGCGAAAAATGCAAAAGAAACATCTGGAATTCAGTGGTTTATATGATGTGAGAGCGGTTAGAATTATCGTGCAAAAATTGCAAGATTGTTATACCGCGCTTGGTATCGTACATACCCATTTCAAACACTTACCAAAAGAATTTGATGACTATGTCGCCAATCCTAAACCGAATGGCTATCAATCCATTCATACTGTGGTATTGGGCAAAGGCGGTAAGCCGATTGAAGTGCAAATTCGTACTCAACAAATGCATGATGATGCTGAACTTGGCGTCGCAGCGCACTGGAAATACAAAGAAGGGACGACGGGTAGCCTTTCTGCTTACGAAGAAAAAATCACTTGGTTGCGTAAATTACTTGCATGGCAAGATGATATTACTGATTCTGGCGAAGTGATGGCCGAATTGCGTAGCCAAGTCTTTGATGACCGAGTATATGTATTTACACCGAAAGGTGAAGTGGTTGATTTACCAGCAGGATCAACCCCTCTTGATTTTGCTTATGCGATTCATAGTGAAATTGGACACCGTTGTATTGGGGCGAAAGTCGGGGGACGTATCGTGCCATTCACTTATCACCTGCAAATGGGTGAGCAAGTGGATATTATTACGCAGAAAAATCCGAATCCAAGCCGAGATTGGGTAAACCCAAATTTAGGGTTTACGCATACGTCAAAAGCGCGTGCGAAAATCCAAGCGTGGTTCAAAAAACAAGATCGTGATAAAAACGTTCCTGCGGGTAAAGAGCTGTTAGATAATGAGCTTGCGCGTTTGAATATCAGTTTAAAACAAGTAGAGCAGGTTGCATTACCTCGTTATAACTTAAAAAATCTTGAAGATTTATATGCGGGTATTGGTAGCGGGGATATTCGTTTAAATCAGTTGGTGAATTTTTTACAAAGCCGATTGATTAAAGTGACGGCTGAAGAGGCGGATCAAGAAATTCTCCGTCATGTGGCGAGCAAAAGTGCGAATACTGCGCAGCAGAAGGCACAACAAAAAGCAGACCAGCAGCAGAAAAAAGGCTATGTAATTGTTGAAGGCGTCGGTAATTTACTGCATCATATGGCACGTTGTTGCCAACCGATTCCAGGCGATGCAATCGCAGGCTACATTACTATGGGACGTGGCATCTCAATTCATCGCTGCGATTGTGAGCAATTTATTGAATTACAAGCTGCACATCCTGAACGCGTGGTGGAAGCCCTTTGGGGGGATGATTATGCGGCTGGTTTCCATATTAATATTCGTATTGTGGCGAGTGATCGCAATGGTTTATTACGCGATATTACGACTGTACTGGCGAATGAAAAAGTCAGTGTACTAGGTGTTTCAAGCCGTGCGGACACCAAAAAACAAGTAGCAACGATGGATATGGAAATTGAACTGAAAAATGTCGAAAGTTTAAGTAAAATACTGGCCAGATTAGCGAAGTTAGACGACGTTATCGAAGCAAAACGTTTATAGATTACAATATAGGAACTTTTATGTATAAAACCACGGGATTAACCCATTTAATTAACTCCACAAAATATTCCTTGCAAGGTTTAAAGAGTGCATTCAAAAATGAAACTGCATTTCGCCACGAATGTTTTCTTGCGTGCATTCTGATTCCGCTCGCATTTTGGCTCGGTGACACTAAAATTGAAATCGCGCTGATGATTTCATCGGTTTTACTCGTGATGGCAGTAGAGCTATTAAATAGTGCAGTTGAAGCAGTGGTGGACCGTATCGGTACAGAACGCCACGAGCTTTCAGGGAGAGCTAAAGACCAAGGCTCAGCAGCGGTATTCATTGCGCTTTGCATCGTTGCCGTTGTTTGGGGAAGTATTTTATTTTTCTAAAGTGCGGTCAATTTTAAGTAAAAATGTCGGCTTATGTGTTTTACATAAGCCGTTTTTGTATAATGTACACAAACATTTATATACCTCAGCGGTATTGGATATAAGTAGGTATTTATGACAACAGTTTCGTCTTTCGGTGCATTAGTTGCGCTTATTGTGGCCATTTTTCTCATTTTGAAAAAAGTCTCGCCAGTCTATGGCATGTTGACGGGGGCTTTGATAGGCGGACTAGTTGGTGGTGCAGATTTATCCGAAACGGTGAACTTAATGATCGGAGGGGCCCAGGGTATTACGACAGCTGTTATGCGAATTTTAGCGGCAGGTGTACTAGCAGGTGTGCTCATTGAATCGGGGGCGGCCAGCACGATTGCCGAAACTATTACACATAAACTTGGTGAAGCAAGAGCGTTATTGGCCTTAGCTTTAGCAACACTGATTTTAACCGCAGTCGGTGTGTTTATTGATGTGGCCGTTATTACGGTTTCCCCGATTGCACTGGCGTTAGCTCGTCGCACCAATTTATCAAAATCAGCCGTTTTATTGGCGATGATTGGAGGGGGTAAAGCAGGAAACTTGATGTCGCCAAATCCCAATGCGATTGCTGCCGCAGATACCTTTCATCTGCCTTTAACGTCGGTAATGGTAGCGGGGATTATCCCCGGGATCTTTGGGTTAGCCTTAACCTATTTCTTAGCAAAACATTTAAAAAACAAAGGCTCTTTTGTATCCGAACAAGAGAGCGTTGCCGTTGATACTCAACATTTACCCTCATTTTTGACCGCACTTGCTGCACCATTAGTGGCCATCTTATTACTTGCGCTACGTCCATTGGCGGACATTAAAGTCGATCCTCTCATTGCATTACCTTTAGGTGGTTTAATTGGTGCGTTATGCATGGGAAAACTTCGCCACGCAAATAGCTACGCAATTAGTGGCTTAGGAAAAATGGCACCGGTGGCGATTATGTTGCTCGGTACAGGGGCTTTAGCAGGCATTATTGGCAACTCTGGCATGAAAGATGTGCTCATTGAAGGCTTAAAACATTCTGGTTTGCCTCCTTATATTCTCGCGCCGATTTCTGGTGTATTGATGTCTCTTGCGACGGCATCAACGACGGCAGGCACAGCGGTCGCATCCAATGTATTTAGCTCAACATTATTGGAACTCGGTGTAAGCAGTCTTGCGGCGGCTGCCATGATCCACGCAGGGGCGATCGTATTCGACAATATGCCACACGGTTCTTTCTTCCATGCGACTGGCGGCAGTGTGAATATGAATATGAAAGAACGATTAAAACTGATTCCTTATGAAAGTGCGATCGGTTTGATTATGACGGTCGTTTCTACGCTCATTTTCGGTGTGTTTTATTGATGTCAGGAGAGTGTATGAAAATTTTGATTGCGCCTGATTCATTTAAAGAAAGTTTAACCGCGCTCGAAGTGGCAAATGCGATCGAAAGGGGCTTTAAACGTATTTTCCCGAATGCTGAATATGTGAAATTACCTATGGCGGATGGTGGTGAAGGTACCGTACAATCCTTGGTAGATGCCACTCAAGGTCGCCTGATTGAAACGGAAGTCACTGCACCGTTAGGCAATCAAGTAAAAAGCTTTTTCGGTTTATCGGGTGAGGGTAAAACGGCGATTATCGAAATGGCAGCCGCATCGGGATTGCATCTTGTTCCAATGGATAAACGCAATCCTTGTCAAACCACCAGTTTTGGTACGGGGGAGCTAATTAAGCAAGCCCTTGACCTTGGTGTTCAACATATCATTTTAGGAATTGGCGGGAGTGCCACAAATGATGGTGGCGCGGGTATGCTGCAAGCATTAGGCTTACGTTTATTGGATAAAAATGGTCAATCCATTGGCTTTGGTGGCGTAGAATTATCTAAAATTGCTGAAATTCAAATGACTGATTTAGATCCTCGATTGCAATACGTGCAAATCGAAGTAGCTTGTGACGTGAATAATCCACTTTGTGGTGAACGAGGTGCCTCTGCGATTTTTGGTCCACAAAAAGGTGCAACGCCTGAGATGGTGAAAGAACTGGATGAGGCATTAGCCCATTTTGCTGAAATCGCTGGGCGAGATTGTGGTAAACAAATTAAAGAGCAGCCAGGCGCGGGGGCGGCAGGTGGTATGGGCGGAGGTTTATTGCTCTTACCCAATGTGCAACTCAAGGCGGGTGTGCAGATTGTGTTAGATAATTTGAAACTTGCTGAACAAGTTAAAGACGCTGATTTAGTGATTACTGGCGAAGGCCGTATGGATGCACAAAGTATCTTAGGTAAGACCCCAATCGGTGTGGCGCGCACAGCGAAACAATTTAATAAGCCAGTCATCGCGATCGTAGGTTGTTTACGTGAGGATTATGAAGTGGTGTATGAACATGGGATTGATGCGGTGTTCCCAATTATCCGTAATCTGGGTGATTTACCGATAGTTCTCAAGCAAGGCGAGCAGAATTTAATCTCAACAGCTCAAAATGTGGCAAGATTGTTGTCATTAAAATAATGTTTTCATACAAAGTGCGGTCATAAAACATAATGAATTATAACCGCACTTTTTGATCTTATCCCCTTGGATGAAATCTTTCATGAAGGTGTTTCAAGCGTTCTTTAGCCACATGAGTATAGATTTGCGTGGTGGAGAGATCGCTGTGTCCGAGGAGCATTTGCACAACACGGAGATCCGCACCGTGGTTCACTAAATGCGTTGCAAAGGCATGACGGAGAACATGTGGTGAAAGGGCATCCGTATCGATTCCCGCTAACACAGCATAATGTTTTATACGATGCCAAAAGGTTTGGCGAGTCATTTGCTGAGCTCGTTGACTTGGAAAGACCACATCTGAACTTTGTCCATTAAGCAAAATAGGACGACCGTAAAGTACGAATTGTCGTACCCAAAACGCGGCTTCTTCTCCCATTGGCACAATGCGTTCTTTGTTACCTTTACCAATCACTCGCACGACACCTTGTTGCAGGTTCATATTCTCAATAGTGAGCGTGACCAATTCCGTGACACGTAATCCTGTGGCGTACAGCAATTCCAACATGGCTTTATCGCGTAACTCGAGCGGAATTTCTACATCTGGCGTATTTAATAAATCCGTGACTTGTTGCTCTGTTAAATATTTAGGCAAACGGCTTGGCAATTTAGGTGAGCTCAGTACGGCACTCGGGTCATCCGTACGATATTTTTCACGATATAAATATTGGAATAATTTCCGCATCGCACTTAGCATTCGTGCAGTGCTAGTAGCTTTGTAACCTTGCTCTAAACGGCTGCCTAGAAATTGTTGCAGATCTAATGGTTCAAGGGTTTCGAGGGATAAATTTTGTTTATCCAACCAGTCACAAAGTGCGGTCAAATCGAGACGATAAGACTGTACGGTGTTTTCAGACAATCCTTTTTCGATCCAATATTCATTCAAGAACAAATCGACTAGCGTGAGATTATTCATGTTTACACTCTATGGGGTAAAAAGGCTTTTACACCACGTGGGGTGATAAATAAACCAATGAATGCAAAGGCAGCCATTAAGCTGAAAGCATAAACTGGCGAAATTGGATAAAGCACACCAGAAAGTGCGGTGAAAATGGCAATGGCTGCACATCCTGCTAAGGCATTGTATAAACCTTGTAATTTCGCAATATGGGTTTGTGGTTGCGTGGTGATGTAACGCACGGTTGCGTAATGTCCCGCAACATAAGTAAGGCTGTGAAAACATTGCAATAGGATGATTTCAACAAAGGTATCGGCATAACCGAAAGCAAGCCAACGTATGATGGCGGCTATTCCTGTGAGATAGAAAAGGGCAGTAATGCTCCAATTTTTGAATAATCGGGTGGAGAAGAAAAAGACGACAATTTCTACTAATACGCTGATTCCCCAAAATAAGCCCGCATCGGAAACAGAATGACCGTGGCTTGTCCAGAAGATAGTGCTGTATGAGTAATAAGCCGCGTGCGATCCTTGAATCAGTGCAATAGCAATAAATAAACGAAGTGTCGTTTTATTTTTGAGTAAGCCTAAAAATCCAACAGAATTTTCGAGCGCACTTTGAGGCTCATCTTGTGGCATTGGATTGGGATGAAGTAATTGCACAATGCTATAGAAAATAAGGATGCCCGTAATCATCCATGTGATGTATTGCTCACCAACCATCCCCGCTAAATACCCAAACACCATCACGCCGACAACAAATGCAAAGGAGCCAATCAAGCGTACTTTGCCGTAATCTAAATGAATTTGTTGTTGCCACGTACTGGCTAGGCTATCACCAATCGGCATGCCCGCCGCATTCACCATGGAATACAAGGCAAGTCCAATAAATAATAACCAGAAATTATGCGACATCAGTCCAATTAACGCCATGGTGATAGCGCTGGCAACAGCTAAGTAACGTAAGCCATTCACTAAAAGGGAAACGCGTTTTATCAAGCCAGAAAATAAAATACTGCCACTAAAACGGAAAATATAACCACAGGCCAGCAATAAACCGATGCTTTCTTCACTATAAGATTGCGTTTTCAACCACGCAGGGAAAAGGGGAAGAAACACACCGTAGGCACAATAGTAACCAAAAAAGCTCAGGGTGAGCCAGGTAAAAGGACGAACTTGCATTAGAATAATTTTTCCATTTCTTGTGAGCGTGCTACGCAGGCTTGCATCGCTTGTTTAATGATGTCGTTAAATTGATGTTGATTGAACACATTTAATGCGGCTGCGGTGGTACCGCCTTTTGAGGTGACATTTTCTCGTAAAGTCGAAAGGGCAGTTTGTGGATTTTCACTCACTAGCTTCGCCGAGCCTAACATAGCTTGTTGTACCAACTCACGAGATTGCTTTTCATCTAAGCCCATTTCTATTAAGCCTTGTTGCATAGCCTCTAAAAATTGGAAGAAGTAAGCAGGGCTGCTGCCAGATGCGGCAGTGACTGCATGCATTTGATCTTCATTCGTTACCCTAGTGGTTTTTCCTACAGATGAAAGTAAATCTTCCGCAAAAGTGCGGTCAGTTTCAGGCGTATTTTTGTCAGCAAATAAGCCTGCCATACCTTCTCCAACTAACGCAGGGGTGTTTGGCATCACGCGAACAATGGATTTTGCTGTTGGAATGAGTTCGGCTAATCGAGCAGTCGAAATACCCGCAGCAATAGAAATGATTAATTTATCAGAAAAATCAACCGCACTTAATGGCTTGCAAACATCAGCAAGCACTTGTGGCTTAACAGCAAATAACACAACTTGGGATTGTTTGATGGATTGCTCGTTGTCTGTCGAAACGGAGATGCCATATTGAGCAAAAAAAGCACGTTTCTCTTCATTAGGATCATTAACGATAATTTTATCAGCTGGATAACCTTGTTTTAATAGGCCTAACACAATGGCTTGTGCCATATTGCCACCGCCGATGAAGGCAATTAATTTCTGTTGCATCATTTTTTCCCGTGAGTTTATGGGCTACAATGTCGCGTATTTTACCCTATTATGAAGGAAGTGTTACGATGTGGTTTAAAAATTTAATGTCATATAGGCTGACTAAGCCCTTAGATTGGGATCTTAATGAATTACAACGCCAGTTGTCAGATTGTGAATTTCATCCTTGTGGCTCACAAGATCAAAGTAAATTCGGTTGGGCGAGTCCCTTGAAAGGCAGTGAACTATTGCATTTTTCAGTGGGTAAACACATTTTATTGGTTGCGAAAAAAGAAGAGAAAATGTTGCCGGCGAATGTGGTGAAACGTGAATTAGATGAACGCATTGAAAGCCTTGAGCAAAAAGAAAACCGTAAATTGAAGAAAACAGAAAAACAAACGTTAAAAGATGATGTGGTGATGAATCTACTGCCACGTGCATTCACTAAAAATCAGCAAACAGCCGTGTGGATTGATACGGAGAATAATCTTGTTCATGTCGATGCTGCATCCAGTAAACGTGCAGAAGATGCCTTAGCATTATTGCGTAAATCACTTGGTTCATTACCCGTTGTGCCATTGGCTTTTGCGAATGAACCTTCGACCATTTTAACGGATTGGATTGTGCAGGAAAAAATTCCGCATTGGTTGGTGGCGTTAGAAGAGGCTGAACTTCGTGGAAGCCAAGAAGACAGTGTGATCCATTGTAAGAAACAGCCTTTAGAAAATGAAGAGATTCTCGCGCTTCTACAAGATGGTAAAAAAGTGGTGAGCAAGCTTGCATTAGAATGGGAAGATACGCTGACTTTTGTGTTTAATGAAGATTGCACGCTCAAACGTTTGAAATTTGCTGATGCCGTGCGTGAGAAAAATGCGGATATTTTAAAAGAAGATTATGCGCAACGCTTTGATGCTGATTTTGTATTAATGACGGGCATTTTATCTAAACTGACAGAAAACTTACTCGATGAATTCGGTGGCGAGAAAGTAAGATTAGGCTAGTTTTAATCATGAAATAAAAAAGGCGAACATCATGTTCGCCTTTTGTTTGTTTAAAAGTGCGGTCAAATTTCCGCACGTTTTTAATTAGTGTGTACTCGTACTGGTTGTCGTACGGTTTGCACGTTTACGATCGTTTTCCGTTAAGAGTTTTTTACGGATACGGATCGACTCTGGTGTCACTTCCACTAACTCGTCATCATCGATAAACTCGATAGCTTGTTCAAGGGAGAATTTTACCGGTGTAGTTAATACGATTGCATCATCTTTACCCGATGCACGCATATTGGTGAGTTTTTTACCTTGTAAACAGTTTACGGTTAAGTCATTTGTACGGCTGTGAATACCGATGATTTGGCCTTCGTAAACTTCTACGTTAGCTTCGATCATTAATTTACCACGCTCTTGTAAACCAAATAGCGCATAAGCTAATGCTTTACCGGTTGCGTTAGAAATTAATACACCGTTTTTACGTTGGCCGATTTCACCTGGTTTGATGTCATCGTAGTGATCGAAACTGGAGTAAAGTAAACCGGTACCAGACGTCATAGTCATGAATTCACCACGGAAACCGATCAAGCCACGGCTTGGAATAATGTATTCTAAACGTACACGACCTTTGCCATCTGGCATCATGTCACGAACTTCACCTTTACGGATACCTAATGCTTCCATAACAGAACCTTGATGCTGTTCTTCTACGTCGATAGTCACTTGCTCATAAGGCTCTTGTTTTCTGCCGTTGATTTCACGGTAGATTACTTTAGGGCGAGAAACCGCAAGCTCATAACCTTCACGACGCATATTTTCAATTAATACAGAAAGGTGTAATTCACCACGGCCAGAAACACGGAATTCATCTGGGTTTGGTGTTTCTTCTACGCGTAATGCCACATTGTGAACTAACTCTTTGTTTAAACGTTCAAGAATTTGACGAGAAGTCACATATTTACCTTCTTGACCCGCAAACGGAGAAGTATTTACACAGAAGAACATGGTTACAGTTGGTTCATCAACGGTTAATGAAGGTAGTGCTTCAACCGCGTTGATATCACAAAGCGTGTCAGAAATATTTAATTCACCTAAACCAGTAATCGCAATGATGTCGCCCGCATAAGCGATATCTTCTTCATAACGTTGTAAACCAAGGTGACCTAATACTTGACCCACACGGCCTTGGCGAGTTTTACCTTCGCCATCAATAATTGTTACAGGTTGATTTGGTTTGATTGCACCACGTTTGATACGACCGATACCGATAACGCCCACATAGCTGTTATAGTCTAATTGTGAGATTTGCATTTGAAATGGTGCATCAAGTTCTACTTTTGGCGGTTCAACGTGTTGAACGATCGCTTCAAATAACGGCGTCATATCTTCCGCTAATTCTTCGTGTTCAAGACCTGCGACACCATTTAATGCAGAGGCATAGATAATCGGGAAGTCTAATTGCTCATCGGTTGCACCAAGGTTAACGAATAAATCGAATACTTGATCCACAACCCAATCAGGACGGGCGCCTGGACGGTCAACTTTGTTGATAACTACAATTGGTTTTAAACCATGAGCAAAGGCTTTTTGGGTTACGAAACGTGTTTGTGGCATTGGGCCGTCAAAGGCATCTACGACTAAAAGTACAGAGTCCACCATAGAAAGTACACGTTCTACTTCACCACCGAAGTCGGCGTGTCCTGGGGTATCTACGATGTTAATGCGATAATCATTCCAGTTAATTGCGGTATTTTTTGCAAGAATGGTAATGCCACGTTCTTTTTCAAGATCGTTTGAGTCCATTACGCGTTCATCAACATCACCACGAGTTGATTCAAATGTACCGGATTGTTGAAGAAGTTTGTCAACGAGGGTGGTTTTACCATGGTCAACGTGAGCGATAATTGCGATATTGCGCAATTTATTAATATCAATGTCGTTTTTCATTTATTACGTTCTTAATGTTTAAGTTTTGTAGGGTGGAATTTTTATGCCACCGAATAGTCCAAGTAGTTTGAATTAGTGAGTAAACCCACTCTACGAGAATCTCGAAAGGGCAAAAATTATACACGATATTTCGTTACTCTGCTATGCCAGTGTTTAAAATAAATCCCATGAAAAAAGTAAGCGGTTGCGTTATAATGCTCCTTTAATTTTTATAAAGATTATATACATAGCAAAATAGAGGACTCCTTATGCCAAATGCAAATGCAATTGCCAACGTATTCAAACTGATCGAAGAGAACGATATTAAGTTCGCGCTACTTCGTTTCACCGACATTAAAGGTAAAGAACACGGTGTTTCTATCCCAGTTAGCCTTGTTGATGAAGATATGTTTGAAGATGGCAAAATGTTCGATGGTTCTTCTGTTGAAGGTTGGAAAACCATTAACAAAGCCGATATGCTTTTAATGCCAATCGCTGAGACTGCGGTAGTCGATCCATTTGCGCAGATCCCAACCCTCTCTATTCGTTGTAGTATTTATGAACCAACAACCATGCAAAGCTATGATCGTGACCCGCGTTCAATTGCCATTCGTGCCGAAAACTATATGCGTTCAATCGGTATTGCGGATCAAGCATTCTTTGGTCCAGAACCCGAGTTCTTCTTATTTGATGATGTCCGTTTTGATGTATCAATGAACCGTGCTTCTTTTGCCGTTGATGACATTGAAGCGGCTTGGAACACCAACAAAAAATACGAAGATGGTAACAACGCTTATCGTCCATTGAAAAAAGGCGGTTACTGTGCAGTTGCTCCAATTGATACAGCACATGATATTCGCTCTGAAATGTGTTTGATTTTAGAAGAAATGGGCTTAGTAGTAGAAGCTCACCACCATGAAGTGGCGACTGCAGGTCAAAATGAAATTGCAACGAAATTCAATAGCTTAACCTTGAAAGCGGATGAAACTCAAATCTATAAATATGTTGTACAAAACGTTGCATTAGAACATGGTAAAACCGCTTGCTTTATGCCAAAACCAATCACAGGTGATAATGGTTCGGGTATGCACTGTAATATGTCATTAAGCAAAGACGGTAAAAATATTTTCCAAGGTGATAAATATGCAGGTCTTTCTGAAACCGCACTTTATTACATTGGCGGTATTATTAAGCATGCTAAAGCATTAAATGCATTCACTAACCCAAGTACGAATTCATATAAACGTTTAGTACCAGGTTTTGAAGCGCCAGTATTGTTGGCTTACTCTGCAAGCAACCGTTCTGCTTCAATCCGTATCCCAGCAGTAACCAACCCGAAAGCAATTCGTATTGAAGCGCGTTTCCCAGATCCATTGGCAAACCCATATCTTGCATTCGCTGCGCTATTAATGGCAGGCCTTGATGGTGTGGTAAACAAAATTCATCCAGGTGATGCAATGGATAAAAATCTTTACGATCTTCCACCAGAAGAATTAAAAGATATTCCAGCAGTAGCGAGCTCACTAGAAGAAGCATTGAATTCATTAGAAAAAGACTATGAATTCTTAACGCAAGGTGGTGTATTTGCTAAAGACTTTATCGAAGCATTTATTAGTGTTAAACGTAAAGATGTGGAGCGTTTAAATATGACACCACATCCAGTTGAGTTTGAGATGTATTATGCGTAATTAGTGTGTAATTAATTGATTTTAATATATAAAAGGTTTCGCTTGTTAAGTGATGCCTTTTTTTATTTATATCAATAACTTATTTTGTTATTACGATTAGTTATTTTTCATTAAGATTATTTTAATTCCCTTGTTAGAGCAGGGGAAGTCAGGTAGAATGCGATAAACTTATAGTATGTTTAATTGACCTGAAAGGATTAATAATGAGTGATAGTCGTTATCAAAAACTAAACGAGTCGGATGAGATTGATTTGGTTGAATTAGTTAAAAATCTGTGGAAGAAAAAGCTATGGATTATTTTATCTGCTTTCGTTTGTACTGCCATTTCGGCAGGCTATGCTTTTACAGCTAAAGAGCAATGGACATCTAAATCAGTAGTAATTGCGCCCAAGGTGGCCAATTTAGGCGATTATTTATCATTTCGTAGTGAATACGCATCTATTCTAGATATCAAAGATTTTTCTCAAGATAAAGTTTCAGAAAAGGTATTTAATGACTTTAAAACGGCTTTATTTTCACGTAGCTTGAAAGAGGTATTCTTTTCTCAATCTGCCTGGTTTAACACTAATGCAGCTAAAAATACTAATTCCGAAGAGGCTAAACAAAAACAGCTATCCAATTTGATCGATAAAAATCTGATTGTTACCGTACCAGATCCTAAAAAAGATCCAAATGCAATTGGAGTGAATGTGAGTTTTGCTGCTGAGACTCCAAAAGATGCGCAGAATGTGTTATTGGACTATATCCAGTTTGTAAACCAATGGGTGCTTGCTGAAAATAAAAAAGACTTTCTAGCGAATATTAATTTGGTGCTTAGTGGATTAGATGTTCAGAAAAACAAGATTGAACGCGATACAGAAACTGTGCGTCAAATTCAGTTAGAAAACCTTACAACGGCATTAGATATTGCAAAATCAGCTGGGATTAAAGATTATTCAAAATCTTTAAGTGGTAATGTAAGCGTACCAGAAGTATTGTTAGGTGATGCGAAGGTGCCATTTAGTGATTCTAAACTCAGTGATGGATCATATTTATTTATGTTAGGAGAAAAGTACTTACAAGCTCAGGTTGATACATTGAAAAATGCCCCTTTAGTCTATCCTCTGAATTATTATAATATTGAAAAACAAGCTAACTTATTAAATGTATTAGAGAAAAAAGTAGAGAAAGAAGGTGCTGTTAGCGGATATTATTATTTAAGTGAACCAGACTATCCGGTGATTAAAGATAAGCCCCAAAAAGGATTAATTATTGTAATTGGGTTTATTATTGGTTTGATGATTTCTAGTTTTATTATTTTGTTGAGTTCATTGATTCAAAGTACTAAAAAACGTTAATAATGAAAAAGAAAGTAGTTTTTATTGGCGCAGGTGGCTATGCGAAATCTGTACTAGATTCTTTAGATTTATCAAGATATGAATTTTGTGGGTTCATTGATAATTTTAAACCAGAAGGAACGAGTCATTTAGGTTATCCAATTCTTGCTAAAACGATTGATGATTTCCAAGAAAGGGAACATTACAGTTTTTTTATAAGTATCGGAAATAACACTTATCGCCTAGATAAATATTTAAAGCTTATGAAATATCAATGTGACGTTATTAACATCATTGATAAAACAGCGGTCGTATCTAACAACTCTTCTCTAGGTAGAGGGGTTTTTGTAGGGAAAATGGCCATAGTGAATAGCGGTGTTACTATTGGAGATAATGTCATTATCAATACTAAGTCATTAATTGAGCATGGTTGTTGTATTGGTGATCACAGTAATATTTCTACAAATAGTACATTAAATGGTGATGTTATAATTGAAGATTATTGTTTTATTGGAAGCTCATCGGTGATCACTGGTCAATTGAGAATTGGGGAAAGTGCTGTTGTTGGTGCAGGTGCAGTTGTAATTCGTAACGTAAAACCTCGTACTATTGTTGCTGGTGTTCCAGCAAAATTTATTAAGGAAGTAGAATAAAAATGAGTCAAGTATTTATTGTTGCAGAAATTGGTTGTAATCATAATGGAAATCCTGAGTTAGCAAAGAAAATGATAGATGTTGCAAAGGAATGTGGTGTTGATGCAGTTAAATTTCAAACATTTAAAGCAGATAAACTGATTTCAAAATATGCTCCGAAAGCGGAATACCAAAAAGCAACTACAGGTACTGCAGATAGTCAGCTTGAAATGACTCGTAAACTAGAGCTTTCTTATGATGAGTTTCGTAAATTAGAAGCTTATGCGCGTTCTTTAGAGTTAGAAGTGTTTTCTACGCCATTTGATATGGAGTCCATTGATTTTCTTGCTAGTGAAAAGCAAAAAGTATGGAAGATTCCATCTGGCGAGCTAACTAACTTACCTTACTTAGAGAAAATTGCTAGTTTGCCGATTGAAGGAAAAAGCGTGGTAATTTCAACAGGAATGGCGACTATTGAAGAGATCAAAGATGCTTTATCTATATTAGAAAAAAATGGTATGAAGAAAGAAGAGATTACTATTCTTCACTGTAATACCGAATACCCAACCCCTTATGAAGATGTAAATTTAAATGCGTTTTATCAGTTAAAAACATTATTCTCTGATTATAATTTGGGTTTTTCAGATCATTCTGTAGGTTATTTTACAGGGCTTGCAGCTGTGCCGTATGGTATTACTTTCATTGAAAAACATTTTACTTTAGACAAAAATTTTGAAGGTCCAGATCATAAAGCATCTGTGACACCAGAGGAATTGAAATTGCTTTGCGAAGGAATTCGAGCAGTCGAAAAATCATTAGGTTCTTCTGAGAAAATTGTTACTGTTTCTGAAGCTAAAAACAAAATTGTGGCTCGTAAATCCATTATTGCAGCTCGCCCAATTAAAAAAGGCGAAACCTATACGACTGAGAATTTGACCACTAAACGTCCAGGAAATGGTATTAGTCCGATGTGTTGGTATGATATTTTAGGTAAAGATGCGGAAATGGATTTTGAAGAAGATCAATTAATTCAAGATAGTCGTTTCTCAAATCAAGAATAAGAGCGGTTAAAATTATGAAGAAAATTGCAATTATTACAGCGAGATCAGGCTCAAAAGGGTTACCTAATAAAAATGTTTTATTTGCAAATGGTAAACCACTAATGGCTTATAGTATTGAGGCTGCATTAGAAAGTGAAGAGTTTGAAAAGATTATCGTAAGTACAGATTCTCAAGAATATATTGATTTACTTTCTCATTATCCGATTGAATTTATAAAACGTTCTGCCGAGCTATCCTCAGATAAAGCAAGTTCTTTTGTCGTAATTGAAGATGTATTGAATCGATATAGTCATGTTGATTATGATTATTTTGTATTGCTGCAACCGACTTCACCATTAAGAACTGCTCAACATATTCAAGAAGCGAATAAAAAATTTGAAGCACATTTTGATAAATTTGATTTTTTAGTTTCTGTATCTGATGCGCATAAACCAACAACATTAACCCGTCCAATTGATGAGGATGAGAGTTTAAAAAACTTTAAATTAGATTATTCTAATTATGCTCGCCAGCAATATCATCCAGAGTATTCACCAAATGGGGCAATTTTTTCTGCAAAACCTCAGGCTTATTTAGAGCAAAAACACTTCTATGGAGAGAAGTGTGTTGCGTATTTTATGGCTAAAGAAGTTTCAGTTGATATTGATGATCGTCTTGATTTCGAATATTTCTATTTTATTCTTCAGCAACGTAATAAAGATAAAATCCTATTAGAAACAATCAAAAAAACAATATCCGCTAAGAAAGATAATTTTAATCAAACAAAAGAAATCAGCTTAATTGGTCACTCAATTTTAGATTATTGGAATATTGAAGAAGTTAACAACCAAGCCGTTAATAATTTAGCTATTGCGGGGATTACTACTAAACAATATATTGATTTGATTCTAGATCAAGGATTGATTAAATCTTTAGGTAATAAAGCTATTTTGATGTTTGGAACTAATGATATCGTGTATGCTGATTGGACAAAAGAGCAAATTTTATCAGACATTCAGAAAGTTATTGAAAAACTAAAAGCAATCAATAATAACATTCAGCTTTATTTCTTAGAAATTACCCCTGTGGCCTTAAGGATTGATCGTAATAATGCAGTGATTAGAGAACTTAACGCATTTCTAAAAGAAAATCTTAAATCTGCAAGATGGATTGCTCTAGATAGCAGATTTAGTGATCACTATGGCAAATTAAACTTAGATTACACTAATGATGGCTTACATTTGAATGAACAAGGCTATCAGTTATTGGAAGAGATCATCAAATCAGAGCTATGACGAAAAAGAGAATTGCCTATGTAACAGGCTCACGTGCTGAATACGGTATTGTTAAGCGCTTACTAAGACGATTACAAGAAGACAATGAGTTGGATTTTTCATTGATTGTAACCGCTATGCACCTTGCTCCTCAATATGGAAATACCGTAAATGTGATTGAGCAAGATGGGTTTAATATTTCTGAGAGAATAGCAGTAAAACTTGATAGCCAAAATAACCAAACAATTTTAACTTCAATGGCTGAAACCCTCGATCTCTTTGGTAAACATTTCCAGAAAAATCATTATGATGCAGTAATGGTATTAGGTGATCGTTATGAAATACTTTCTGTAGCAACGGCTGCTGCAATGCATAACATTCCATTAATTCATTTGCATGGTGGCGAGCAAACATTAGGCAATTATGATGAGTTTATTCGCCACTGTATTACAAAAATGGCAAAACTGCATCTCACAGCGACAGAAGTATATCGTAAACGAGTGATTCAGCTTGGCGAACTTCCTGAAAGTGTGCATAACATTGGCTCTCTTGGGGCTGAAAATGGACTAAGTTTAGAATTGCCATCAAAAGAGCGGTTGTTTTTTAAGTTAAATTTGCAAAATAAACTGTATTTTATGGTTGCATTTCATCCTGAAACTATTACTGGGCAATCTGTAGAAGAGCAAGTTGATCAGCTTCTTTTAGCATTAGATTCCTTTAAGTCAGATTATCAATTTGTGTTTATTGGATCTAATTCTGACACGCATTCCGATGTCATATTTGCCAAAGTAAAAAGTTATGCAGATGAAAATCGATTTGCATTTTTCACATCGGTAAAACCGGAGGAATATTTAGCTTTAATTAAGTATTCAAAAGGGTTAATAGGTAATAGTTCATCAGGTTTGTTAGAAGCGCCTTCTTTACAAGTAGGAACAGTAAATATTGGGAAAAGGCAAGAAGGACGCGTTCGTGGCGAATCAGTTATTGATGTAGAAAGTAATCGACAATCTATTGAACAAGGGATTCAACATTTATTATCTGATGATTTCCAAAAACGCTTGCCTACAATGGTAAATCCATATTATCAAGATAGTTCATCGGAAAAGGCTTATGGGCTGATTAAAGCATTTTTAGCTGGTGAGAATGAAAATAAACCGAAGCGGTTTTATGATTTAGAGAATAAGTAATGAAATTGTATAGATTTTTTTTAAGGTCATTAAGTGAGGAGTTGATCTTTTTAATAAGATTGATGCAACGTTTTAATCAAAATATAGAAAGATATAAAGATAGTAAATTTCTTCGTAAAATTAATAGTCTATTGGTCTTTTTATTGCATAAAAGGATATTTCGTAAGTTTGCTTGTGATATTACGCCTAGTTGTAAATTAGGTAATGTTGTTTTTCGCCATCCTACAGGAATTGTCATTGGTGGTGGAGCAGTGCTAGCTGATGGAGTTATTATCCATCAGAATGTTACTTTCGGTGCATTAAGGTTTGACGAGAAAGAAAAAAGAGGTATACCATGTCAGCAAATTGTTGGTCAAGATACTATTATAGGATGTGGGGCAAAGGTTTTAGGTGATATTACTATTGGTAAAAATTGCATAATAGGCGCTAATGCTGTAGTTACAAAAGATGTTCCTGATGGCACAACGGTTGTTGGTTTTAATACTTTCATTTATAAATGATAATTTATGATCTTAAAAGATAGTGTTATTTACTTAATAGGTGAGATAGTTGCTAAAATTTTCCCATTTTTACTGTTACCTTATTTGTCTAGAAAATTAGGTGTAAACGGCTTTGGGGAATTATCCTATTATCAAACAATATTATCTTTACTTATTATTATTATTAGTTTCAGTCAAGAAGGTGCTGTTACAAGGTACTTTTATTTTTATGGAAAGCGCTCGATAAATTTGATCTTATTTTCAGGATATGCTTACGCCTTACTGATAGGTTCCGTAGGATTGTTATTTTGCTATTTTTTTCATTCTGAAATTTTAGCATACTTAATTTTGATCTCAATTTTCCAAACTTTCTTAACAGTTCAATTATGTATAAAACAGTGTCAGAAAAAGGCAATCTCGTATACTTTAATTCAAATTGGAAGTGCATTGTTGACAACATTATTAACGGTATTATTTTTGGAGTTCTCTCACAGTGATCTTGTTGGCAAGCGATTTCTTGCACTATTCTTAGGTAACTTAATAATATTTATATTGGTTTATTTTTCCTATTTTAGGGAGCATAGAAGAAAGTCTTTTAATATAGCAGAGTATCAAAAAGGTTTTCTATATTTTCTAGGATTTGGTATTCCGTTAGCTTTTCATCAGATCAGCATGTTTATAAAAGGTCAATTAGATCGAGTATTTATTTATAATAAATTTACTGAATCTGAATTAGGTCTTTATGCTATGGGGGCTCAAATTGCGTTGGTGCTTGCAGTCATTATTCAAGCAATAAATAAGGCTGCAATACCTTATTTTTATGAAGCATTAAAACAAAAGAAGATTACTTTACAGAAAGTACACCAACTAACATTGCTTTCATTACTTTTAATTCCTATTCCTTCTATTATTATGTGGGCAATTCCAGAGGAATTTGTGATTTTTGTTTTAGGAGAACAGTTCTGGGGAACAAAGTACTATATTATTATGTTCCTTATTGCCACAATGTTCTCGGTACCTTATCTAATTTTAGTAAATTACCTTTTCTTTTACGGAAAGAATAAATGGATATCATTATGCTCAATCCTTTCTACAATACTGTATTTAGGAGGGTTGTCAATCTTTATGCAATTTGGGGTTGAATATGTCCCCTTTGCTAGCATATTAGGAGCAGGTGTTATACTTCCTTTTTTATATGTCATGACATCGAGAGTTAAATAAAATATGAATTTAATTATATGCACAACCCCTTTACAAACTCTTTTAGCAAAAGAGATAGTTAAAAACTATGAAGATGAGGAATTTTACGGAATATTATTTTCTAATCATTTTTCCAAGAAAGTGGATAGATATTTTAATTTATTTGGTGTTTTATGTCATATTTTAAATAAGATTTATTATAAAAGTTCAATAAAGTTAGTATGCCTTATTTTGTATTACAAGATTAAATTCTTTAATAAAAAATTTGATAAGATCTTTGTTGCAAATATAGAAAATATATTGACTCAATCAATTATTTCATCTCTCAAGTTTAATGAGCTAATAACATTTGATGATGGAACTGCTAATATTTTGAAAAACAGTATGCTTTATCAAAATAATGAAAGCTGGAAGCTTAAGTTTATTAAGTTTATCTTTATGATCGATCATGATATTAATACATTAAAAGATATATCGTCTTTACATTATACTATATATGATATGGATAATATTATAAAAAATACCAAAAGAATCTCTATGTTTAAATTTAATAATAGTGTTGGTAATGCTCTTAACGGTGTATTAAAAATATGCTTAGGGCAAAGATTGTATAATGATGATACTAAAAATGTAGATTTGTTTAAAAAAATAATAGATAAATATAATATTGATTATTACCTCCCTCACCCCAAAGAGAGCTTTGTTGTCGATGGAGTGAAGTATTATGATTCAGATTTAATTTTTGAAGATATCATCTGTAATGAATTAAATAATTATAAAGAGATATATGTATATACTATATATAGTTCAGCGATTATAAATATATTGGGTGAAAATAGAATTCATCCAGTGTCTATTCAGGTAGAAGGATTTGAAAAAGAATCGGAATTGATGAGAAAATTTGATATTCTAATTGAGAAATTATAGGTTTGGCTAATCTATGTTAGAAACATTTTTTATATACTATTTAATGTTTGGCAGTAGTGTTATATTCATTTTCGCCTCTGAGAATTGCAGCAATAGAATTGCTAAACACATATTGGTATTATTTTCTCTTATTCCTTTATTTTTAATTTCTGGATTAAGAGAAAATACAGGTGCAGACTATGAGAATTATGTATATATATATAAAAACCTAGATTATTACCATTCACAGTGGCCTTTGGAGCTCGGTTTTTACTATTTGAATAAGTTATATAGTTATTTAGGTCTGCATGTGCAGTTTATTTTTTTGACTATGGCATTTATTCAGTGTTTATTTTTATATCTTTCCCTTATAAAGGTAAGGAAACCTTCTTTATTTTTGACTTTTTATATTCTTATTTTCTATTTAGATAGTTTAAATATAGTTAGGCAGAGTGTCGCTATGTCTATAGTTTTATATTCTTGTATACTGCTCCTATATGATAAATTAACTATTAAATTCTTTTTTTTAATCGGCCTAGCCTCTTTTTTTCATAATGTTTCATTAATTTTTGCTCCATTATTTTTTATACGAAATTTTCATTTAAATAAGACTTTTATGTTGTTAGTTATCCTAACATTTCTTATTGTGTTAAAGTTTGATTTGCTTGGTTTATTGATTAGTCCTGATTATTTTTCTGGTACAAAGTATGAAGCATATTTTTTTATAGATGAGTATGCTAAAGAGGCAGATTTCGGTAGTGGAATAGGGGTTATATTCCAATATTTTATAATATTTCCTATATTGTTCTTTAGAAATAAGCTTTTTGAGAGTGATAAATATAATTTCGTATTGTTTTCTAATGCTCTTGTTTGTATTGCATTCGCTGTCTCCATGAAGTTTTATATCTTTAATAGAGTGTTGTCAGCTCTTAGTATTTCTCTTTTATTATCTGTTGAGCTTATATACTTTTCTAAGATTAAAGTTAGGAAGTTAATTGTTTTGGTTTATTTTTTATTTTCTTTTATTTTATTTTCAAAAGATATTTATGATAGTTTTGGAAATCATGCTAATAAAAGAATTTCACCATATATTAGTATTTTAAATTGAGTATAACTTATGAGATTTTCTGTAATTGTCCCTGCTTATAATGTGCAGGATTATATCGTTAGTTGTATAGATAGTATTTTAAAGCAATCTTTTAGGGATTATGAAATTATCTTGGTGAATGATGGTTCTACCGATGCTACATTTGAGCATTGTCAAGAATTGTGCAAAAAAAATACATGTATAAAATTAGTTAATAAGGAAAATGGTGGTCTCTCTAGTGCAAGGAATGTCGGGATAAATCAAGCAGAAGGTGATTACTTATTATTTTTAGATGGTGATGATTTTTGGAGAGATGATGATTTCTTGGAAAATCTTAATTGTATAATTGAAACTAATTCACCAGATACAATAATTTTCCCTTACTCTTATTATTACGCCAAGGATAGAATTAAGGAGTATCAGTTTAATTTATCTGAAATATCTTCCAGTTCAAATAACTTTTCTGATAACTTATATTCGTTGATTGATAATGGTATATGGTATCCATCTGCATGTAATAAATGTATAAGAAGGGATATTGTAGCTATTAATAATATTTCATTTCCCTTAAATATGACATCAGAAGATGTGAAGTGGTGTTTTGAGCTTTCACAGCATATAGCCTCTTATTATATTTATAATAAAGGAGTTTATATGTATAGACAAAATAGGGAAGGAAGTATTAGTTATAAGCTTAAAATGAAAAATCTAGAAGATCTATTTTTAAATATAGAAAATGTACTTTCAGGTTCAAAGAAGAACAGGGATGCTGATTATTTGTATTTATCGCATTATTATTTGGAAGTTATACCTTATGTGATGCCATTTTTAAAAAACCCTGATGTTAAACGTATGTTAAGTAAATATAAATGGCTTTCTAAGTATTCAAAGAATACGAGAAATAGCAAAAAAAGGGTTATTTATTTTTGTTTAACATATATGGGCTTTAGATTATCTAGTCTTTTATTAAGTATTTTAGTTAAGTTGTATAAGTTGATATAAGGTGCAATATGAATCTTTCAGTATTAATGTCTATTTATTATAAGGAAAAGCCTGAATATTTTCATCAAACAATGGAAAGTATTTGGACCAATCAAACATTAAAACCAGATGAAATTATTTTGGTTCAAGATGGACCTTTAACAATAGAACTAGAAGAAATTATTGCCAAATGGGTGTTAGTATTAGGCGACAAATTGAAAACAGTTCCTTTGGAGCAGAATGTTGGTCTAGGTAATGCGCTAAGTATTGGGTTTAAAAAGTGTAGTGGGGATTTTATTGCACGAATGGACACAGATGATATAGCAATGCCAGAGCGCTTTGAAAAGCAAATATCTTTCTTAAAACAACATCACAATGTTGATGTAGTTGGAACTTGGATTTCTGAAATTGATGAAAATGGACTTCTTACGAGAAATGTAGTTAAGTATCCACTATTTCATAACGAGATGGTTCCATTTTTTGAAAAGCGAGATCCAATGCCGCATGTTACTGTTATGTTTAGAAGAGAATTTTTCTCTGATAGTGTGTGTTATAGTGGAAAATTGAGAATGGCAGAAGATACTCTACTATGGTATCAGGGATTGTTAAATAATCGTATTTTTGCCAATATTGAGTATATAGGTGTTCAGGTTAGAACGAGTAAAGATTTTTTTGCAAGACGAGCCGATTATAAGAAATCTATTGATTTATTAAAATTCCGCCTATTTCATATAAATAGAGATTTAAATTATGGTATTAAAGCCGATATCTATGCAATTGCTTATTTTTTGATGTCTATTTCTCCAAGTTTTGTGAAAAAATTATTATATAAATTATTTAGATAGAAAGGATAAAAACATGAAAATTCCATTTTCTCCTCCATATGTTAATGAAGATGTAATCAATGAAGTTATAGATTCTTTACGTTCAGGCTGGATTACCACAGGACCTAAAGTTAAAGCTTTAGAAGAAGAAATTAAACAATTCTCAGGAGCCAAAGAAGTGCTTTGTGTAAACTCTTGGACTTCTGCAGCGATTATGATGCTTCGTTGGTTTGGAGTAAAAGAAGGTGATGAGGTGATTGTACCTGCTTACACTTATAGTGCAACAGCTTTAGCGGTGTTACATGCGGGAGCCAAACCAGTAATGGTAGATACTTCAGAAGATTTTAATATTTCTTTGGATGCGATTAAAAAAGCAATTACACCGAGAACGAAAGCTATTATGCCTGTTGATATTGCTGGGTTCCCTTGCGATTATGACGAAATTATGGATTTGGTAAAATCTTCAGAAATTCGACCGCTCTTTAAGGCTGAAAGCGAGAATCAAGAAAAACTTGGCCGTATTTTAGTATTGAATGATGCAGCACACTCTTTAGGTGCTTGGTACAAAAAGGGCATGAGAACAGGAAGTGAAACGGACATTGCTATTTTCTCATTGCATGCCGTAAAAAATGTTACAACAGCTGAAGGTGGTGCAATTTGTATTAACTTACCAGCACCTTTTGATAATACTAAACTCTATGGAGAGCTTCGCCAAATGGCATTAAACTGTCAAACTAAAGATGCTTTCTCTAAGAGTAAAGCCGGTGGTTGGCGATACGATATTACTGGCCTAGGTATGAAAATTAATATGGCAGATGTGAATGCTGCAATAGGTTTAGCACAAATTCGTATTTATGAAGATTTGCTGAAAGAACGTAAACGTGTCTTTGATACCTATGGTGAAGCATTTAAACAATATGATTGGGCAATTTTACCGCCATCGAAACAAGGCGAAAAAGAAACTTCATATCACTTATATGCGCTACGTATTAAAGATTTTACTGAAGCACAGCGAGATGCAATGATTGATGAAATTGCTAAGAGTGAAGTGGCTGTAAATGTTCACTTTATCCCAATGCCAATGCTTACTTTATTTAAGAACTTAGGGTATAAAATTGAAGATTACCCGCAAGCATATAATAACTATAAGTGTGAGATTTCTCTTCCTATCTATCCTCAATTAACAGATGAGCAGGTGAAATTTGTAATTGATACTGTTGTTAATGCCTATAATAAGGTTAAGTAAAAGTGATTCGTTTTTTTGATTTTATTCTAAGTTTAGTTGGGCTAGTTGTTCTAGCCCCCATTTTCATTGTATTAGCCATTTGGATTAAGATTGATTCAAAAGGTCCTGTCTTTTATAAGCAAGTTCGAGTTGGACAGAATGGTATCGATTTTGGTCTGTTTAAGTTTCGCTCGATGGTAGTTGATGCTGATAAAAAAGGGTTAATCACTGTAGGAGGTCGAGATCCTAGAATTACCCGTTCAGGTTATTTTATTCGTAAGTATAAACTTGACGAGTTACCACAGCTGATTAATGTACTAGTTGGCGATATGAGCTTGGTTGGTCCTCGTCCAGAAGTAAGAAAATATGTTGAACTTTATACTGATGAACAACAAAAAGTACTTTCTGTAAAGCCGGGGATTACTGATTATGCTTCTATTGAGTATATGGATGAAAATGAAATTTTAGGGAAGTCTAATGATCCTGAAAAGACTTATATTGAAGAGATCATGCCTGAGAAGATTAAATATAATATGAAGTACATTCAGAATAAAAATGTATCAGAATACTTTAAAATAATCTTTCTAACATTGTTGAAGATTGTTAGGTAGATTGTTTAACCAATTTTACTAACTTAAGGATATTTGTATGATTTATTCTCTAGTATTTGGAATGTCGAGAACTAAAAAGAGAGTAATTAGTCTTTTTATTGATGTTGTCTTATTAATATCTGCATTTTTTCTAGCTTATTGGACTCGATTAGGTGGAATAGTTGCATTTGATGATACAGAAATTTGGACAACTCTATTGTGCACAATTGTGATAACTCTTTTTACGTTTATTAAATTAGGGCTTTATCGTGCAGTCTTGCGTTACATTTCTTTTAAGGCTTTAGCAATGGTAGCTGGAGGAGCTTTCGTTTCAGCTGTTAGCCTTATTTTCTTTTCTTTCTTTATCGGTTCGGATATACCTAGAACTGTACCTATTATTTATTTTTCCTATGTGTTCTTGCTATGTGGTAGTGCAAGGATGTTGGTTCGCTATTATGTTAGTTTAATTTTAGATAAAGATAATGAATCTGTCTTGATTTACGGTGCTGGTACAACAGGGCGTCAACTAGCAGTATTACTTAAACATGCTTATCGCTATCGCATTCGCGGATTTATTGATGATAATGCTAAACTACATGGAAGTTATCTTTTAGGGAATAAAATATTTTCGCCAAATGATATTCCAAAACTTGTTCAAAAATATAATATTAAAGTTATTTTGTTAGCGATTCCTAGTGCATCACGTAGCGAGCGTAAGACAATAATTGATAGTTTAATTCCTCTAAAAATTAAGGTTCAGACCATTCCGGATATGGAAGAAATTTTGCAAGGAAATGCAAAAATTGATGAATTGCGAGAGGTTAATATTGAAGATTTATTAGGACGTGAACCAGTATTACCAAATAAAGATTTGTTGCAAAAGAATATTCTTCATAAAGTAGTAATGGTAACAGGAGCTGGTGGTTCAATTGGCTCTGAATTATGTCGTCAAATAATTTTAAATGAGCCAAATATTTTAATTTTATTTGAAGTTTCAGAGTTTTCTCTTTATTCCATTCATCAAGAGTTATTAGAGATTGCTAAGAAAAATAATGTTGTAAATACTAAGATTTATCCTGTTTTAGGAAATGTACAGGATATTGAACGATTAGATCGTGTTTTATCTCATTTTAGTATTGATACTATTTATCATGCTGCAGCATATAAGCATGTTCCTTTGGTTGAGTATAATATGATTGAAGGTGTGCAAAATAATGTGTTTGGTACATATAATGTTGCAAGATGTGCAGCAGAACATGGAGTTAAGTCTTTTGTTCTCATTTCAACAGATAAGGCTGTTCGCCCAACAAATGTAATGGGGGCGAGCAAGCGTATGGCTGAACTCTGCTTGCAGGCATTATCAGAGCAATTAAAAGACTACCAAACTTGTTTCAGCATGGTTCGTTTTGGTAACGTATTGGGGTCATCAGGGTCAGTTATTCCATTGTTTAGAAAGCAAATTCTAAAAGGTGGTCCTATTACTATTACACATCCTGATATTATTCGCTATTTTATGACTATTCCTGAAGCAGCTCAGCTTGTTATTCAGGCTGGAGCAATGGCAAAGGGTGGTGATGTTTTCATTTTAGATATGGGAGAGCCAGTTAAAATAGTAGATTTAGCTAAAAACTTAATTCAATTATCAGGACTCTCAGTTAAGGATGAAAACAACCCGAAAGGTGATATTGAAATTACTTATACTGGGTTGCGACCAGGAGAGAAGTTGTATGAAGAGTTGTTAATTGGCGGAGATAACGTTCGTAAAACAACCCATCCCCGTATTATGACAGCTGAAGAGGTTTATTTACCATTTGAACAATTATCTGAAGTGTTGTCTGAATTAGAGAATTCTTGCAGAGATGCCAATTATATGGCTATTCGTCAAACATTGCTAAATGCTCCTATAGGTTTTAACCCGACTACAGAAATTGTAGATGTATTATATAAGGATTGAGATTTATGCATAATATAGGAGTTTTCCCTAAGGTATTTATTAATGCATCTATATTTTTATTTTTTACTTTACTTTTGATGTTCCCTAAAGGATATAACTACGGTTCGACGGCCTTATTAGTTTTAAGTGTATTATTTTTGTGTTATTTACTCTATAAGAGAGTAAGTTTTTTAGCAATAGTGAAGCAGAATAAAGCTATTTTTGCGGTGACCACTTTTTATTTTTTAGTTTCACTTTTCTTTATTTTCTTTCATGGGGAGAAAATTAATCTAATGGATAATCCATTAAGAGCATTTTTATTTCTTTCTGTAATTATTTTTATAGTTTATAGTTCAGCTAAATTTGATATATTGCTCTATAGTATTCCTTTAGGTTCCTTTATTTCAGGTGTTGTAGCGCTCTATCAGTATTATATTTTAAACTTAGAAAGTGCTTTTTATAACCAAATGAAGATCCAGTCTGGAGATATGTCGATGTCATTAGGCTTATTTAGTTTTGTTATTGCATTTCATTTATTGGATGTAAATAAACATAAGCAGAAACTGGTTGCGTTGGTAATCCTCTTTGGAATATTCGGGGTTTTAGCAAGCCTACTTTCTTTTGCTAGAGGAGGATGGGTTGGAGTTCCAATTTTATTACTAATTCTTATTTTCTTATATAGACATTTATTATCTAAGAAACTTCTATTAGGTGGAATCACTTTTTTATGTATTATCTCCGTAGTATTAATAGTAAATAATAAATTTGTTAATCGACTATCTGAAGCACAATATGAATTAAAATTATATTTATCTGGAGATCATAAGGTCAGTTCTATTGGAGAGCGCCTAGATATGTGGAAGATTGGTTCAAAAGCTTTTTTAGAACACCCGATTTCTGGGTGGAGTTTAAAAGAATTAGATTCTTATAAAAAAGATCTGTCTGATAAAAATATTGTGACTAAGGCCTCAATCTCTTTTTCTCATTTACATAATCAATTTATAGATGAGTTAGTTAAAAAAGGTATTGTTGGTGGAGTAGCTATTTTAGGGGTATTTTTTCTACCTTTATATATTTTTTATACCAAGCAAAAAAATAAGAAAAATAATAAACGAATAAAATTTATTACAACTTTGGGGATTGTTCATATATTATCTACGATGAGTTATTGTATAACACAAGCTTTTATTTCCCATAATTCAGGAAATATTTTTTACTTCTTTGTTCTATTTTTATTTTATGCTTTCATGGTTAACGAAAGTGTGACTACATCAGAATAAATTGTACTTCATTTTATGAGTAATAGAATTCTCATCACTGGCGGTTCCGGCTTCATCGGTTCTGCCCTTATTCGGTATATCATTAATCACACTCAAGATTCTGTTATCAATATTGATAAACTGACCTATGCGGCAAATCAATTAGCGTTGAAAGAGGTAGAAAATAATCCTCGCTATGCTTTTGAGCAAATTGATATTTGTGATCTTAAGGCGATAGAAAGCGTTTTCGAGAAATATCAGCCTGATGCAGTGATGCATTTGGCGGCAGAAAGTCATGTCGATCGTTCTATTTCGGGAGCGGCTGATTTTATTCAAACCAATATTGTTGGTACTTATACGTTGTTAGAGGTTGCTAAGAATTATTGGCATACCTTAGACGAAGCTAAAAAAACGACCTTTCGATTCCACCATATTTCTACAGATGAAGTATATGGGGATTTATCCCTTTCTGAACCGGCCTTTACCGAACAGTCTCCTTATCATCCGAGTAGCCCTTATTCAGCCTCAAAAGCGGCGAGTGACCATTTGGTGCATGCTTGGCATCGTACTTATGGTCTGCCGGTGATTATCACAAACAGTTCCAATAACTATGGGGCTTATCAGCATGCTGAAAAGCTTATCCCTTTAATGATTTTAAATGCGCTGATGGGGAAGCCTTTGCCAATTTATGGCGATGGGCAGCAAATTCGTGATTGGTTATTTGTGGAAGATCATGTTCAAGCTTTATATTTAGTTTTGACAAAAGGTCGGGTCGGGGAAAACTATAATATCGGTGGAAATTGTGAAAAAACAAACCTTGAAGTGGTTAAAACAATTTGCCAATTACTCGAAGAACTTGCGCCAAATAAGCCTAATCACATAAAGTATTACGAAGATTTAATGACTTTTGTAAAAGACCGACCTGGTCACGATGTGCGATATTCATTGGATTATTCTAAAATTCATGCAGAATTAGGTTGGCAACCGCAAATAACCTTTGAACAAGGACTTCGTCAGACGGTAAAATGGTACCTAGAGAATAATAGATAAATAAAGGAGAAGAACCACATGCAAATTACACTATCAACGACTCCTGCTTCGGAGAGTTGGGGCAAAAATGCCATTTTAAGTTTTAATCAAGATCAAGCCGTTATTCATCTTAAAGATGATGAAAAATCTAACCTTGTTTTAGTTCAAAAAGCTGCACGTAAGTTACGTGGACAAGGCATTAAAGATGTTGAACTTGTGGGGGATGCATGGGAGTTAGAAAATTGCTGGGCATTTTATCAAGGTTTTTACTCGGCGAAGCAAGATTATTCGATTGAATTTCCTCATTTAGATGATGAGCCGCAAGATGAGTTATTAGCGCGTATTGAATGTGGTGATTTTGTACGTGGAATTATTAATGAACCAGCCGAAACACTCACGCCAGTTAAATTAGCAGAACGCGCGGCTGAGTTTATTTCTAAACAAGCCGAAAATTATGCCGATAAAAGTGCGGTCAGTTTTCAGATTATTTCTGGTGAAGCTTTAAAAGAGCAAGGTTACCACGGGATCTTTACTGTGGGTCGTGGTTCTATTAATCCGCCCGCTATGTTGCAATTAGATTTTAACCCGACTAATGATCCAAATGCGCCTGTATTAGCGTGCTTGGTTGGTAAAGGTATTACTTTTGATAGTGGTGGTTACAGCATCAAACCAAGTGATGGTATGAGTACTATGCGTACCGATATGGGTGGCGCAGCGTTATTAACGGGCGCATTAGGATTTGCCATTGCGCACGGTTTAAATCAACGTGTAAAACTCTATCTATGCTGTGCGGAAAACTTGGTGAGCGGTAATGCGTTTAAATTGGGTGATATCATCACGTATAAAAATGGTGTAACCGCTGAGATTTTAAATACTGATGCGGAAGGCCGTTTAGTATTGGCGGATGGCTTAATTGAAGCCGATAATCAAAATCCACAATTTATTGTCGATTGTGCAACCTTAACCGGTGCAGCGAAAGTGGCAGTCGGTAATGATTACCACAGTGTGCTTTCTATGGATGATGCGTTGGTAAATAGCTTATTCCAAGCTGCCAAAGAAGAAAATGAACCGTTCTGGCGTTTGCCTTTTGAAGAATTCCATCGTAGCCAAATCACTTCTTCTTTTGCGGATATTGCAAATACAGGTACAGCGCCGGTTGTCGCGGGCGCAAGTACTGCAACGGCATTTTTATCGTATTTTGTGAAAAACTATCAACAACGTTGGTTACATATTGATTGTTCGGCCACTTATCGTAAATCTGGTAGTGATTTATGGGCGGTTGGCGCAACCGGAATTGGTGTGAAAACTTTAGCAAATTTATTAGTAACGAAAGCAAGTTAAGTAGGATTTTATGGTAGAACGTACTTTCTCAATTATTAAACCTGATGCAGTAAAGCGTAATTTAATTGGTGCTATTTTAGGGCGTTTTGAATCTCAAGGATTCCGTGTCGTTGCGCTTAAAATGGTGCAATTAACCAAAGAACAAGCGGAAGGTTTCTATGCGGAACACCAAGGTAAACCATTTTTTGAGCCGTTGGTGGAGTATATGATCTCTGGACCGATGGTGGTTTCTGTATTGGAAAAAGAAAATGCCGTGAAAGATTACCGCACTTTGATTGGTGCAACGAATCCAGCTGAGGCGGCAGAAGGCACTATCCGTAAAGACTTTGCGTTAAGTCAGCGTGAAAACTCTGTTCATGGTTCTGATAGCGTTGAAAGTGCAAAACGAGAAATTGCTTATTTCTTCGTAGATTCAGAAATCCAACCATAATTCATTTCTATAAAAAAGCACTTAGTGAATATCTAAGTGCTTTTATTTTATTGCTTTTCAATTTTTGAGATAGTCTTTTTCAGTGGATCAATCTCAGCCCGAATATGAAAGGCTTTTGCCAAATTCTCCGCATTTAACACGGCTTGCGTTTCACCTACAGCTAACAATTTTCCTTTATCTAATAGAACAATTTCATCACAAAATTGATAAGCCAATGAAAGGTGATGAATGGCAACAACACACGTATGTTGTGGTGTGAGTGATTGAAGCTGTTCCATCATATCAATTTGATAATAAGGATCGAGTGGTGCAATCGGCTCATCGGCTAATAAAACAGGGGATTCCTTAATGCAGCAGCGAGCGAGTTGTACACGTGCTTTTTCGCCGCCTGAAAGTTGTTGAAATGGCTTATCAAGTAAATGAGTTACCGCAAATTTTTCTGAAAATGCTTGAATTTTTGACCGCTCTTTTTCTTTTGGTAACGGAGCTGACAAACCTAACGCAATCACATCATAAACGGATAAATCCCAATGAATTTGCGTATTTTGTGCGAGGTAAGCAATGTGTTGGCTTTTTTCAGTCGCATTCATTTTGCTTAATGGGTGATTATCGAACCAAACCTCCCCTTGTTTGAGGGGTAAGATACCAGCAATGGTTTTCAATAAGGTAGATTTCCCCGCACCATTGGCGCCCATAATGCCAATCAATTTACCTGATGGAAGCGTGCAGTTGATGTCATTTAAGCAATAGGATTGGGTGAGTTTTTCAATTCTAATCATAGATTTTTCTCTGTTGCGTTAATAACATCCAAATCAAGCAAGGGGCACCGATAAGCGCAGTTAACGTGCCGATGTAAATATGTGAGAACAGCGGGATGTATAAAATCGCTAAATCGGCCAGTAACAGCAATAATGCCCCAATTAACGCGCTAGTAAGGTAAAGCTGTGATGGGCGAGCTTTCAGTAAAATGCGGGCGAAGTGTGGCGCGATTAAGCCGATAAAGCCAATAGTCCCTGTTTGAGGAATTGTCGCACCGACTAATAAAGCCACACCCAAGGTGCTGATGAAAAAGCTACGTTTGGGATCTACGCCCATTGTGCTCGCTGTTTCTTCACCAAAGGTGAGTAAATCTAAGTATCGGCGAGTGTGGTATAAGCAGAAAACCCCTGCCAGAACAATCGGGAGTGAAATAAGCAGGGTATCTAATTTAGCCCACATCAATGAGCCTTGTAGCCAACGGTAAAGTTCAGCTAATGCCCATGGGCTTTCCGCGTTGGAAAGTAGTAATGCAATTGCTGAACCAAGCAACATATTGACCGCTAAGCCACTTAGAATCATCATTGTGGTGCCGTAGTTTTTGGCGATTAAATACACGATGAAAAAGCTTAAAAGCGCACCAATTACTCCTCCGGCTAAGAGCAGTGAAAATGGCACGGCAAAATAATAGAGGATAAATACACTAGCGGCTGTTGCCCCAGAGCTACTGCCGAGTAAGCCTGGACTCGCTAATGGATTTTGGAAAATACCTTGCATCGCATTGCCGGCAATCGCTAGGCTGGCACCCGTCAATAAAGCTAAACCAATGCGTGGAAAACGAATATCCCACAGCACCATTGAACGCATATCCGTGAGTACGCCATCCGCATTTTTGAGATGCGCGAAATTACCTAGCTGATGATAAACTGCAAATCCGCTAATCAATAGCAACGCGAAGAAAAGTGCGGTATTTAATTTTAGTGTTTTGGTCAATGATCAATTTCCTATGTAATCCAAATATCATTTGTTAATTTTATTTTGTCAAATCTCCCCTAACCCCTCTTTGCTAAAGAGGGGGATTAGAGTGTAGGGATTTATAATTCTGATGTTTTCTTCTAATCATTTATACATAAAGACATATAAATATGTCATCTAGGGTTAATTTAATAATGAAATTCCCCTCTTTAGCAAAGAGGAGCTAGAGGAGATTTGTCAGCTACATTATTTTAACTGTTGATAAATCTTCTCCGCCCCTTGCCACACGCCATGATCGAAACAATAGGTATATTTCATCGGGATGCTGACAAGCGGTTGGTTTTTGAAAAAATCTTGCAACATAGGGTGGTGCAGTAATTCGGCTTGTGCATTGTAACCTTGTTTGTCAGTCAGTGAAATGAGCACATTCGGTTGGCTTAAAATCACTTTTTCTAACGAGAAATTTTGTGCGGTAAGTGGTGTTTTTAACGGTGTTAATCCGAGTAAACTTAACAGCACGGGATATTGCGGATAATAACTTTCTACCACACCAGTTTCTGACAAAATCAGTGTATCAGTAAGCGGTCGATTTAAGTGAAAGTTTTGCGATTTGAGTTTTGTTACTAAATCAGCCGCTTTTTGCTCATTACCCAGTTGTTTGCCTAAGTCTAGAATCAACGTAAATAATTCATCTGGCGTTTGTGGGCTGTCGTTAATGGGAATAATCTTCACATTGAGTTTTTTCAGCTCTGGGACTAATTGTGGATAAAAGGTTTCGTTAATCAGAATCGTTTTATCCAAATAGGGCAATAATTCCGTTAATTGCGGTTCCAGTACAGGTTTGTCGGTATTAATTTTATCCAACATCATCAACGGATTTTTTGAATAAGGCGACTGTGCAGCAATTTGAGAAGGCTCAGCCAGTTCGATAAGCAGTCTGTCACTGCAAAGCGTAAGCGAGACGAATTGTTCCGAAGCCTGAGCGGTAAACGGAAGGAGAAGTGCGGTTAAAATTAAGCGAGTTTTTTGCATATAGATAATGATACGCTACGCCATCAAGAATGTAAAAAGGCGTGCTAAGCACGCCCTTGTTAGTAGGTAATAATTAGAACGATCCTTTCAACCCAACGTAAACATTACGTCCTTCTTGGCCATAGCCCAGTACGTTTTCATATTTTTTATTGAATACGTTGTTAAGATTTGCATAAATCGTCAAGCTATCCGCCACTTTATAGTTCACGCCTAAGTTTGCCAAGGTGTAAGATGGCAATTTCACTTTATGCGTGCTGTAGGTCGGTGAATAGTAGGTATCCATGCGTTTGCCTGTGTAAGATACATTTACATCCGCACCTAATTTTTCAGTGATTTGGTATGCTAAGCCCGCGTTCGCCAAATGTTTTGGACGACGAGCCAATTCAGCGCCTTTGCTATCTCGGGTTTGCGTGTAGGTGTAGTTAGCATAAGCAGTTAATGCATCGGTGATTTTACCGTTGTAAGTCACTTCAACACCTTTCACTTTGCTTTTACCTTCAAGGTTTACTGCACGGCTTGCATAAGTGGTAAAGTTGATTACTTCGCTGCTAATCGCGTTTTTCACGTTGCGAGCGAAATAAGTCACATCAAAGCTGTGACGACCATCATTGGTTTCAAATAAGAAACCAACATCGCCACCTAAACTTTTCTCTGGTTGTAAGTTCGGGTTGCCGATATAGCGCGCATTGTAGCCGTAATATTCCGTGATTGTTGGGTTTTGAATTGCTGAACCGAAACTTGCATGTGCTTTCACATTATTGTGTAAACGGTAAGCGCCCGCGATGCGGCCAGTCCATGAGTTTTCATATTCAGAGCTGTCAGTGTAGCGACCGCTAATATTTAAGCTATGATCTGCATCGTGTAATAAGCGATATTCTGCCGCTAAGCTTTTCTCAACAAGCTTTTTATTGCCAGCATTGTTGAAATAAGACGAGTTGAAATCTGTTTTTTGATAGTCAGTTAAGAAGCTTAAACCTTGTGTGAGAGTGCCTTCACGATCGAAATTGACGTCTAATTGATAGTTTGCATTGAGTTTTTTCGCATCGTAAGCTGATGTATAGCCAACGGTATCGCTGTCCGTTTTGATATGACTTACTCCCACTTTGTGTTTAAGTAATTCATCATCGTTACCCAAGAAACCACTTAATTTGAATAAGGTTTCACGTGTGCGAGTGTAGTGACCTTTTTCATCCGTTGCGCTGTTATCAAAGTTAGCGGTTTGGCTGCTGTGAGAGGTTAAGAAATCAAAACCTTTTTGGTTATCATCATAGCCAAAACGAAGAGAAGCGTTATCACGATGGAATTTATCGCGTTCGCTTGAACCACCAGTACTTACCGCTGTGCCATCTTGTGCAGTGTAGTTAAAGCGATTTTTGCTGAGTGCTGAAACGCCTTTGGTATGATGGCTGTCACCATGTAAAGCATAATAGAAACTGTTGTTTGAGCCTGAAAGGGTTAATGAACCATCTACCGTACGATTAGAGCCTGTGCCAAAATCGTAATCGACGTTGAAGGTTTTACCTTTTTCTAAGCCTTTCTTCGTGGTGATATAAATCACACCACCCATCGCATCACTTCCCCAAAGAGCGGATTGCTCTCCGCGTAATACTTCGATGCGGTCAATATTGCTTAATGCTAAGCCACCGAAATCAAAGCCATAGCCAGAAACAGGGTTCACTTTCACGCCATCAATAATCACTGCAGTGTGGTTTGCATCTGCACCACGTAAGAATACATTAGTTAATGTGCCACGCCCGCCAGAAGTGCTCACGGCTAAACTTGGTACAGTTTTCAATACATCACTGACATAAGTCGCACCACGTTGTGCAAAATCTTTTTCCGTTAAAACGGTAACAGATGAAGCTGTTTGATGAAGGCTAGTTGGAGTTGCTGAGGCAGAATAGACGTTAATCACATCTAATTTTGCCACATCTTCAGCCGCCGCTAATGCCGGAACCGCTAATAAAATCGCTGAAGTAATCACATTTTTTTTCATTTTAAAATCCCTAGGATAAAAGTCTGTATAAAAGCGCCAGCAGTTTACACATTTGAGGCTTGGCAAGCAAATCTCTCATGATGAAAATAACTCATCATCAAAATGAATAAAATTTAAGAGAAATAAAAAATTTAAGGATTTTTCTGACCGCACTTTTTCGCCTTTATCCGCCTTATAGTTTCAAGTATAATGCCTGTATTTTTCATCACATTGTTATTAAAAAAATTATGAGTACAAAATTCAACGTAAAAACATTCCAAGGCATGATTTTAGCCTTGCAAGAATATTGGGCAAATCAAGGTTGTACCGTTGTTCAACCTTTTGATATGGAAGTGGGCGCAGGAACCTCTCACCCAATGACTGCATTACGCGCATTAGGCCCTGAGCCGATGGCATTTGCTTATGTGCAACCTTCACGTCGTCCGACCGATGGTCGTTATGGCGAAAACCCAAACCGTTTACAACATTACTACCAATTCCAAGTGGTGATTAAACCGTCTCCAGATAACATTCAAGAACTCTATTTAGGTTCACTTGAAATGCTTGGTTTTGATCCGACACAAAACGACATTCGTTTCGTAGAAGATAACTGGGAAAACCCAACCTTAGGTGCGTGGGGTTTAGGCTGGGAAGTATGGTTAAATGGTATGGAAGTGACCCAATTTACTTATTTCCAACAAGTGGGTGGCTTAGAATGTAAACCCGTAACAGGTGAAGTGACCTACGGTTTAGAGCGTTTAGCGATGTACATTCAAGGCGTAGATTCTGTGTATGACTTAGTTTGGTCTGACGGCCCGCTTGGCAAAACAACTTACGGTGATGTATTCCATCAAAACGAAGTCGAGCAATCAACTTACAACTTTGAATATGCGGATACTGATTTCTTATTCTACTGCTTTGATCAATACGAAAAAGAAGCAAAAAGCTTATTAGAATTAGAACGTCCGTTACCATTACCGGCTTACGAGCGCATTTTAAAAGCGGCACACAGCTTCAACTTGTTAGATGCACGTAAGGCGATTTCGGTCACAGAGCGTCAACGCTATATTTTACGTATTCGTGCATTAACCAAAGGCGTGGCTGAAGCATACTATGCGAGCCGTGAAGCCTTAGGTTTCCCAGGTTGTAAAAAATAAGGCGAAAAACGACCGCACTTTAAGCATTAACCCAACGATATAAGGAGAAAATGATGAAAGATTTTCAATACCCAGATGATATCTACACGGAAGCAGAAACTGATCCTAATACACTCGCGAATTTAGGCCCATTAGCTAGATTAGCGGGTGTTTGGGAAGGTAAGCGTGGTGTGGATATCAACCCGAAAGCAGAAGGACCAGAAAAAGATCCTTATATCGAACGTTACGAAGCCCATCCAACTGATGGTCAAACCAATGGTCCGCAACTCTATTATGGATTACGTTATCACACCCATATTGTTGAGCCAGGCGAAGTGGAAACATTCCACGATCAAGTGGGCTATTGGTTATGGGAACCTGAAACAGGCAATATTTTATTAACTGGTAGCATTCCACGCGGCCAAACGTTTATTGCTGTCGGTAATGCACCGGCTGATGCAAAAGAGTTCACTGTAAAAGCGGTACGTGGTTCACTAACAAACGGTATTATTTCGAATCCGTTCTTGGAGCGTTCATTTACCACGGAAAGTTTTGAAATGACGGTGAAATTCCATGATGATGGCAGTTGGTCATATGATCAAACCACTATCCTGATTATCCCGAATTATGATGCGCCATTTGAACATCGCGATCGTAACCGCTTAACTAAAATTGGCGAACCGAAATTGAACCCAACTGCGGCAGCCGAACAAGAAGGTGAATAATGAAACCCATTCTTTATTATGCGGCAGATTGCCCAGATACAGCGCCATTTGTGGCAGAGTTAAAACGCTTGGGTGTGGATTATGAGTCAGTGGAAGTATTATCTTCCATTCCAAACTTGAAACAATGGTTACGCTTACGTGATCGTCACGCCGCATTTGATGATGCCAAAGCACAAGGCTATGCGGGCTTTCCAGCGTTATTGTTAGATGATGATCGTGTTATTTTAGATGAATCCAAATTAAAAGAGATTTTTTAAAGTGATGAAAAAAACCTTAGCCTTTGCAACTTCAGCGATGATTTTGACCGCTTGTAGTCATGCACAATCTCAAGGTGAAATGTTGTGTCTGGACAAAGGGAAATCAGATACTCACGGTTGCTTTCAAAATTTAGGAGAGTCTTACTCTTATTTGAAAAAAGCTTGCGTGCAAGTGTTTGATGTGGCGGATATTAAGTTAGATGATCCTGCCAATAAAACTCAAGCGGTGTACGGCATTCTTTCAGAAGATAAGCAACAGGTTGAAGTGTTTGCGTCTGATTTGCCAGAAAACACGATTTTAGATGTGGTAAAAGGCGGATATGTCTCCAAAGATGGCAAAGTGCGTTTAATGAAAACCAAGAAAAGTTGGAAAATTCGTAAGTAATGAAGAAAGTCAGTTTTTTGCAATTTTTATTTAGAATTGGTGATGACTATTTAATGTTTTTGCGAAATTTAACACCCGCTGTGTTGTTTTTATCACTCGCGTTATTTATGTATTCTGAGCTGAATTAGACACATTGGGCGTGGAGTAATGTGCTAGTGCTGTTTTTAAGTTTGGCTTCAGGATTTATTGCACTCAGCGTCATGGCAATAAATACTGTCGCTTTTGTACGCAAGATGCTGAAAACCTTAAGAACACTAAGCGGAGAGAGCGAACTTGATGAAAATATTGGTACGCTCGCATTATTTAAAATGCTCTGGGTGGAGAGCAACAGTAAACAACTAATCTTTTTTGCGGTAGTCAATATTGTTGCAGTATTTATGGTGTTAGTTTACGGCACCAAATATGCCTTGAATTTTTATAGCTCAATTTCAACATTAAATGATTAGGTCTCGAATATGAAAAAAATAACCCTAAAATTCACCGCACTTTTGCTTGGCTCAGCTTTAGCAAGTAGTGCGTTTGCAACAGAAAATGGTCAAACTTCCTCAAGTTCTGATTATGAATTAGAGAAAGTATTGATTTTCAGCCGACACGGATTGCGTTCACCAGTGGAAAAAGATCCGCAAGAAATGGCGAAATATTCCCCTTATGAATGGGCAAAATGGAATGTACCATCTGGCTATCTCACTGCAAAAGGGACGGTGCTAGAAACCTATTTCGGACAGTATTTAGGTCAATGGCTTGCAGATAAAGGGTTACTAACAACAGAACGTTGTGCATCGGGCGAAGGCATTTTTGCTTATGCAAATGGTGTGCAACGCACCATTGCAACAGGGCAAGCGATTGTTTCTGGTGCATTTGCGGGCTGTAATGTTCAACTGCAACATCACGGTAAAATTGGTTCAGAAAAAGATCCGATTTTTAAAACGCAAGCGCATAATCCAAGCAAAGCCTTGATTGAATCTGCAAAAAATAACGTTGATTTAACCGCTTTACAGCAAAAATTAGCGCCAAATTATGCACTATTGAGTGAAATCATTGATTACAAAAACTCACCAAATTGCTTACAAAAAGGCGAGTGTGATTTAGGTGGGAAAGTCGGTGAATACAGTATTAAAGACGGCAAGTCAGTCAAGATTACTGGTTCTATCAGCACCGGAAAGAAAATTGTCAGTGCATTATTACTCGCGCATTATGTGGGTAAGCCTGATTCAGAAATCGCAAACGGCCGTGTGGATAGCCAAGAAAAATGGCGTGCAATTAACGAAATTAAAAACGAATATTACCGCACGTTATTTAAAAATAACGAAGCGTTAGCACAAAATGCATCATACCCGCTATTGGCATTTATTCAGCAACAGTTAAATAGTGAAAACAAAATTAACTTATTGGTTGGACATGATTCTAATATCGTCGCTTTGCTTGCAGCACTGGGTGTTGAGCCTTACGAATTAGATGATTCATTGGAAAATATCCCAATCGGTGGCAAGTTGTTATTTGAAGTGTGGAAGCAAAAAAACAGTGGTAAGCTCAAATTTAAGTTGGATTATGTGTATCAAAGCACTGAGCAGCTGATTAACATCACACCACTAAGTTTAGCGACACCACCAAACCAAACCACATTAACCCTCAAAGGCTGTGAAAAAGATGAAAATGGCTTTTGTGATTACGAGCGTTTTCAACAGGTGTTGAGTGAGGGGATTAAAAAAGGCAAACTACCAGGAAGTAAATAATTATGTCACATAATTTATATTGGGCTATATATCAAAACTTAGAAGAAGGTCTTATTGAATTATCTAATAATATACATATTGATGATGAACAATTAAATGTATATTCCATGAAAATAGCTGAGATGTTAATTAGAATATCAGTTGAAGTTGAGTCAATTGCTAAAGAGCTATATTTTAAAAATGGTGGAGATAAGCCAGATGATAATAAATTATTTTTTGATACCGACTGTTTAAAATATCTTAATGAAAAGTGGGATTTGAGTAAAAAGAAAATACAAGTGGTCTCTGGTCAATTTTATTTTAATAAAGAGGAAAATAATGTGCTAACTCCTTTAAAAAAAGCACATAATAGGGGAGGAGAGAAATGGTTAAAAGCTTATCAAGCAATTAAACATAATAGAAGAAATTCTTTAAAGGATGCTAGTTTAAAAAATCTAATTCATGCATTAGCTGGATTGTTTCTACTCAATCTATATTATAAAAATGAGAGTATTGAATTAGGAACTGATTCAAAAGGAATGGGTTTTGATGCGAGTTTAGGGTCAAAGATTTTTGCAGTGTTGCCAGCTAAAACACTCCCAGTTTCAACAGATGAAAATGACGAAATAGAAAATAATAATGATGAATATGTATATATAATATCTCCGAAGAAAGAGGATAGAGAGAAATTAAAAGATAAATTACTAGAGCTGATAGATAAGATAAATAACGATCCTTCTCCTAATAAAGAATTTTCTGAAGAATATATTCAGCAAAAAGTAATAGAAATCGATCTTGAAAAGATACGAAATGAAACAAAATATGAAGCAATTTTGAATAAAAAGGATAAAAAATGATCCAAAACTTCCTAGTAGAAATCGGCACAGAAGAGCTGCCGCCAAAAGCTCTCAAAACATTAGCAACTTCTTTTGCGGATAACGTTGAGGCGGAATTGAACCAAGCAGGATTAACCTTCGACAAAATCGAATGGTTTGCGGCGCCGCGTCGTTTGGCGGTGAAAGTGTTGAACTTAGCGACACAACAACCGAGCAAAGAAATCGAAAAACGAGGGCCCGCAGTATCAGCAGCTTTTGATGCGGAAGGTAAACCAACTAAAGCCGCAGAAGGCTGGGCGCGTGGTTGTGGTATTACCGTTGAGCAAGCAGAACGCATTACAACTGATAAAGGCGAATGGCTTGTTCATCGTGCAAAAATTGAAGGTCAGCCGACCAAAAACTTATTAAACGACATTGTGGCCAATGCGTTGGCAAAACTGCCAATTCCAAAACCAATGCGTTGGGCAGACAAAACCGTGCAATTTATCCGTCCGGTTCATACCGTGACTATGTTATTAGGTGACGAGTTAATCGAAGGCGAAATTTTAGGTGTGACAAGTGCACGCACCATTCGTGGACACCGTTTCTTGGGCGAGAAAGAATTTGAAATTCAACATGCAGACCAATATCCGCAATTATTGCGTGAAAAAGGTTCTGTGGTAGCAGATTTCAACGAGCGTAAAGCGGAAATCCTTGCAAAATCTCAAGCAAAAGCGACCGCACTTGGTGGCGTGGCTGACATTGAAGAAAGTCTGCTTGAAGAAGTCACTTCCTTGGTGGAATACCCAAATGTTTTAGCGGCAAAATTTGAAGAACGTTTCTTAGCCGTACCTGCGGAAGCTTTGGTTTATACCATGAAAGGCGACCAAAAATATTTCCCGATTTATGATAAAGACGGCAAATTATTACCGCACTTTATTTTCGTATCGAACATCAACCCTGAAGATCCAACGGCAATTATCGAAGGGAATGAAAAAGTGGTTCGTCCACGTTTAACCGATGCGGAATTCTTCTTCAAAACCGACTTAAAACAAAAACTGGTTGATCGTTTACCACGTTTAGAAACCGTGTTGTTCCAACAACAACTCGGTACATTAAAAGACAAAACTGATCGTATCGAACAACTTGCAGGCGAAATTGCAAAACAAATCGGTGCAGACGAAGCGAAAGCAAAACGTGCCGGTTTACTGTCAAAATGTGACTTGATGACCAACATGGTATTCGAATTCACCGATACGCAAGGTGTAATGGGCATGCACTATGCTCGTCATGATGGTGAAGATGAAGAAGTGGCAGTGGCGTTAAACGAACAGTATATGCCACGCTTTGCGGGGGATGAATTACCTAAATCACTCGTTGCAAGTGCGGTCGCTTTAGCGGATAAATTTGACACTTTAACGGGTATCTTCGGCATCGGCCAAGCACCAAAAGGCAGCGCAGACCCATTTGCACTTCGTCGTGCAGCATTAGGTGCATTACGTATTATCGTTGAGAAAAACTTACCACTTGATCTAGAAGATTTAGTGAAAAAATCAGCTGCACTTTTCGGTGATAAACTCACGAATCAAAACGTGGTTGCTGATGTGGTGGACTTTATGCTTGGTCGTTTCCGTGCATGGTATCAAGATGAAGGCATTGCGGTGGATGTGATTCAAGCGGTATTGGCGCGTCGTCCAACTCGCCCTGCTGATTTTGATGCACGCGTGCGTGCGGTTTCACACTTCCGTACTTTAGATTCAGCGGAAGCGTTAGCGGCAGCAAATAAACGTGTAAGTAATATCTTAGCTAAAGCGGATGCTACAATTGGCGAGATCAATTTGACCGCTTGCGTAGAGCCAGCAGAAAAAGCCCTTGCTGAAGCGGTACTTGCATTGCGCACTGAAGTACAACCGCTTATCGCACAAGGTGATTATACGGCGGTATTAGATAAATTAGCGAACTTACGCGCGCCAGTAGACAGTTTCTTTGATAACGTAATGGTAAATGCTGAAGATTCTGCATTACGCCAAAACCGCTTAGCGATTTTAAACACGTTGCAAGGCTTGTTCTTACAAGTGGCGGATATTTCGGTATTGCAATAATCTTAAATAGCCCCTTTATGGGGCTTTTTATTATCAAGTGAATAGAATCTATGAAGGGATTTGTTATTTATCTGTCAAGTCAGAAAACTGAACTTGCTCATTTCTTGGCCCAAGCAGATGGTTGTGATTACACGGCTGTTGTTTCTGTTTCATCTGAGTTAGTTTCTCAGCTTGGTGGTGAAACGGTATTTAATTTGTCAAAAGCTAAAGCGATTTTACATCGAGAAATCACGGTAGATGAAATTGCTAATACGCTTTCACATATTGAATGTTGGCGGAAAATAGCGGCAGATGAAACGATTGCTGATAATGAATTTGCGATTGTCGCGGAAGCAGATTTACAGCTATCGCCAAATTACTTTAGTGCATTGCAAGAATATGTGAATGGTTATCTAGCAGATTCTCAATATCAGCTTGCATTACTAGAATGTTCGCGTCAGCATGAATTTTGGGATGATAAGATTTATCAGGGAGAAGGGCGGATTAATTCGGCACTTTTTCGACGGATAGAACATTACAATCTTGCGTATTGTCAGATGTATTTGATTCGTAAGGCTTTCATTAAGGAAATGCTGAATAAATTAACGAGTGAGAAACCTTATTGGTTAGCTCATCGATTAGGTGATTTTTGTGATATTGATGTTCTAATCCAAACGTTACCTCTAATTGCTCAGGCAAATCATAAAGTTTTACCTCGTCAAATAAAGGTGAAATCCGTAGATGAAACCTTGGATTTTATGTTGCAAAACCCTTGTTCAGTGATTCGTTTTGGTGATGGTGAATTTATCCTGATTAAAGGGAATTGGATTGTTTACCAAGATTATGATCCAAAATTGGCGGCAGAGTTAGAAAATATTTTACGCATGGAAAGCAATGAAAATCGATTGATTTGTTTACCACCGATGTTTGATTCACTTTCACCTTATATTGATTCAACGCAAAGCTATTGGCGAACTCATTTAAACAATCATTCTCTTTATTATGAGAATGTATGTACTGCGAGTGAGTATGGGAATACTTTCCTCTCTCGTCCTTATATCGATTGGCAAGATAAAAGCCAGTCTGCTCGTTGGTTCGAGAAATTAAAACAGCTTTGGCAAGATAAAGATTTATTGATTGTTGAAGGTGTGACTTCGCGTTCTGGAGTGGGAAATGACTTATTTGATAATGCTCATTCCATTAAGCGAATTATTTGCCCTGCCAGAGATGCATATTCTTACATTGAACAAATTCAGCAAGCAATCATTCAGCATGCAGAAAATCGTCTCATATTGCTTATGCTTGGACCAACGGCAAAAGTGTTAGCCTATAATTTATCCGAATTAGGTTATCGAGCCATTGATATAGGCCATATTGATTCGGAATATGAATGGTTTAAAATGGGCGCAACAGAAAAAGTCAGATTTATCCATAAACATACCGCTGATTTTAATGAAGATGGAATTAAGTTAGAGGATGATGCTGTTTATGAGCAGCAAATAATCTGTCGGATTTAAAAATAGAATAGTCAGACTAAAAAAGGATGGTCAATTTTCCAACGACCATCCTTTTGTATATAGACTTCAAAGGATTATTTCTCTATAATCAACCGCACTTTCCCCCTTTAGCTCAGTCGGTTAGAGCAGGCGACTCATAATCGCTTGGTCGCTGGTTCAAGTCCGGCAAGGGGGACCATTTATTGAGATCGCATTAGGCGGTCTTTTTTATTGCCTTTCTCTAATGCGTTTTAGGCGTTATAACCTTTCAACAATTCAGTCCAATTTTCTTCATTGAATTGAATATTCATTCTGCCGACTTCTTTGACAAAAGAGCGGTGTAATCTTTCCAAGTTGCCTTGTTTCCAAGAATCTCCTGATTTTTGACCGCACTTATCGAAATCAATGAGCCAACATTTTTGTTCATTTCCGAGTTGTTGAACGAGAATATTGTGAGCGTTGAGATCCGTATGGCAAATTTGTAAATCATGTAACTGGCGAATTAATTTGCCGATGGCTTGCCAGATATCATTAGGCAGCTGCTGGGTTTGCAAAAGTGCGGTCAGATCTTGGGCATTTTCGATCTTTTCAATCAAGATATCCGCTTGATAGCAAATACCTAATTTACCTTTTTTGACTCGCGCAGCGATCGGTTTTGGCACAGCAACGCCTGCTTGATGGAGTTGATTTAAAAGCTGAAATTCTGCCACGCTACGTGTTTCAGTAAATGATTGAAAACGATAGCGATCTTTGTTGAACTTTCCCCATAAACCACCGCGATAATAATGACGAAGGGCAGTGTTTACCCCAAACAGATCTTTTGTATTCAGGAAATAGGTTGTGCCACGTCCTTTGGCTGAACCGGTAATACGTTGTTGTTTTTTCCAAAAAGCCGATTCAAAAAATGAAGTGGGCTCTGTTGGTTTTTCTGTGAGATTTAAAAGAAAGAATTGATTATCTTGTTGGAATTCAAGCATTTTAGTTGAACCGAATAATAGAAAATGCCTTCATTCTACTTTAAATACGCTGATTTTCTAGCATTACAAGCTTTTCATCTTATTTTATGTCAAAGTTGTGAAGCAGATCACATCACATAAGTAGTGAGATATCTGTATTTTGTTAATTCGTAAAATTTTCTCAGAATTTTACCGCTTGCAGTGTGATTTTATGTTATAAAATGAATAGAAGTGAAAAGCACTACTTTACATATTTATGTTGTTAGGTTACACTTTTTCCAGAAATTATTTTGATGACCCTCTATTTAATATGAGGAAATTAGCTATGAAAAAACCTCTATTTACTGTTTTAGCACTTTTTTGTATTGGTTCTGCTACGGCGTATATTCGTTCAACAATAGAGAATCAGACTTTTCATCCTAACGGTAATATAAAATCGGAGGTGGTTGAAATAAATGGCGTCAAAACGACTAAATATTATGATGAATCAGGAACACTTATCTCGCAAGGCGAATTAAAAAATGGCGTAGAGCAAGGAATGTGGAAATATTTTGATAAAGATGGTAACGTTATCTTTACTAAGCACTATGTGAACGGGCATATTGTTGCGGAAGGATTAGGTCCTAAAAAGTAGCAATCTAGATAAATAAAAGGGCGAATTAAATAAATTCGCCCTTTGTTTTCATTAAATTATTTTGGGTTAATAGACGGAAATTAAATGCGCGAGGAATTCAAATGTCCCATTCTCCACTTTTTACCTCTCCCCCTAAATCACTTTGTATTTTGCGTTTGTCTGCGGTGGGGGATGTTTGCCATGCACTTGCTGTGGTGCAGCATATTCAACGTCATTGGCCACAAACGAAATTAACGTGGATTGTGGGGAAAACAGAAATGGGCTTGCTTTCTGGTATTGAAGGCGTGGAACTGGTTCCTTACGATAAAAAGAGCGGTTGGAAAGGCGTGTGGAATTTATGGATGTTTTTGAAAAATAATAAATTTGATGCGCTTTTGAATATGCAGACGGCATTTCGTGCATCTATCATATCTCTTGGTATTCAAGCAAAATATAAAATTGGGTTTGGCAAAAAACGTTCCCGAGAAGGGCAGTGGTTATTTGTGAATCGTCGAGTGCAAGATCCTGAAACGCCTCATGTGCTAGATGGTTTCATGGCTTTTGCAGATTATCTTGGTGTGCCACCGGCAGAAATGCTTTCTTGGCAATTGGCAATTTCTGATTCAGATCGAGAATATGCCAAACAGTTTATTGATCCAACACGCAAAAATCTGATTATTTCTCCTTGCTCTAGTAAAGCCGAGAAAGATTGGTTGGTTGAGCGTTATGCGGAAGTGGCAAATATTGCTCATCAACATAATGTGAATGTAATTTTTTGCAGCTCACCGGCAAAACGCGAATTAGAAATGGTGAAAAAAATTACCGCACTTTGTGACTTTCAACCGATTGATGCTTCAGGAAAAACCAGTTTGAAACAACTTGCTGCATTAATTCATCAAGCAAATTTAGTCATCTCGCCTGATTCTGGGCCAGCTCATATCGCGACCACGCAAGGAACACCTGTCATTGGATTGTATGCCTATCATAATCCATTGCGAACCGCGCCTTATCATAATCTGGATAATGTGGTGTCGGTATATGAAGAAAATGTGCAGAAAGAACAAGGAAAACCTTCAAGTGAATTGCCTTGGGCGACTAAATTAAAAGGCAAAAATTTAATGGCTGAAATTCAGGTAGAGCAAGTGGTGGCTCAGATAAGAGCTTTGAATTTATTTTAAAGTGCGGTCAATTTTAGAGATAAAAAAAAGCCCTCAAATGAGGGCTAAAAGAATCATAAAGTTCCTTGCGAATTATTCGCCTTTTTGTGCGTTGTAAGCTTCTAATGCACGAAGAGAGTAGGTGTAAGCTGCACCTGCATTTAATGCGATAGACATCGCTAATGCTGCTGCCACTTCTTCTTCAGTTGCACCTGCTTTCACCGCTTCATCAGCGTGCACGCCAATGCAGCTTTCACAACGTGTTGTTACTGCAACGGCTAATGCAATTAATTCACGGGTTTTGGCATCTAATACGTTACCTTCTGCTGCCGCCGCACCTAATGCGCCATAAGCTTGTAACATTTTAGGGTATTTTTTACCTAATGCACCGAATGATTTTTTAACGTGTGCTACATCATTTTTCCAATCTGCAAACATTGTTTTTCTCCTTAAATTTAGTACAAATTTCGAGAGGAATTATAAGCAGATTAGCGTATGATACTTGTCAAATTGTCTTAACTTTTAGACGGAAAATCTCACAATGGATTATTTAGATAAATTAACACAGCTGGGGCAAGTGCGTGGGGAAATTAATATTCACTGCTTGTTTCAAGGGGATTGGCAAGTTGAACATCAGCCTGATGCGGCGGAATATCAAGGTTTATTTCATTTAATCGAGCAAGGTGAGTGCTGGGTAACCTTTGCGGGAAAACAATTTCATTTGAAAAAAGGCGATCTCTTTTTTCTCCCTCAAAATCGACCGCACTTTTTGGGCAGTTCTCAACAAAAAAGAGAGAACAGCCTACAGCGAGCGCAATCAAATGCACTTTTTAATGTCCATCAAATAGGTGCAGGTACGCCCGATCTGAAGATGTTTTGTGGGACATTTTATTACCAAAAACCGTCATTATTAATTGATTCGTTACCAGACTATTTGCATCTTTCTCTACAAAATACACCTGTACAGCCCTTGATTTCACTTTTTTTACAAGAAGCCGAGAAACCGGAGCAAGGCACAAAATCGGTGATTGATGCACTATCAAACGTGTTGTTTATTTATATTTTGCGTCATGCTCAGCAAATAGGTTTGCTCAATCAAGGCTTATTGGCCGCGTTGCAGGATAAAAGACTGAATCAAGTCCTTGAAAAAATCCTGTTTTCACCTCAATTAGATTGGCATATTGAGCAATTAGCAGAGTTGGCTTCCATGTCTCGTGCGACCTTTATGCGGATCTTTCAACAACAACTCGGGATGCCCCCAGGAAAATTTCTCACACAAGTGCGGTTAGAAATGGCGGCTGTTTTATTGAAAAATACGCAAAAGACCATTTTGGCAATCGCCCTTGAAGTAGGGTATCAATCAGAAGCACATTTTAGTAAAGCGTTTAAAGCAATTTATGGACTTTCACCGAGCCAATTTCGCAAAACCTAGCCCATTGTCCAAAACTTACGCTATAATGACTGCACTTTAGGCGGCACTGTCGCCTTTCATTTTTTAAGGTATTGTTATGTTTAATAAAATATTTTCATGGTTTGAAAACCGTTTAAATCCTTATCCGGAAAGCAATCCAACGACGCCTGAAAAAGGCTTGTTCCGTTTTATTTGGTCAAGTATTGACGGCATGAAAGGCTGGATCTTTTTACTTGCGGTATTGACGGTCGGTACTGGGGTGATGGAAGCCTTACTTTTCCAATTTATGGGATTATTGGTGGATTGGCTGGGTGCTTATTCACCAACCACACTTTGGCAAGAAAAAGGGCATTTGCTTGCCGGCATGGTAGCCTTGCTTATTTTCAGTATTATTTGGTCATTTGTGGGCGTGAATGTACGCTTACAAACGCTACAAGGAGTGTTTCCAATGCGTTTGCGTTGGAATTTCCACCGTTTGATGCTGGGACAAAGCTTAAGCTTCTACCAAGATGAATTTGCGGGTCGTGTATCGGCTAAAGTGATGCAAACTGCTCTTGCGGTGCGAGATACTGTCATGACCATTGCGGATATGCTGGTGTATGTTGCCGTATATTTTATTACTTCTAGTTTGGTGCTTGCAGCTTTAGATACTTGGTTTTTAGTGCCGTTTTTTTTATGGATTGTGGCATTTGTGACTATTTTACGTTTGCTTATTCCACGCTTAGCGAAAACAGCACAACGACAAGCTGATGCACGATCTTTAATGACAGGACGTATTACGGATGCTTACTCAAATATTGCAACGGTGAAACTATTTTCACATGATGCGAGAGAAGCGAATTATGCAAAACGTTCCATGGAAGAATTTATGGTCACCGTGCATGCACAAATGCGTTTAGCAAGTTCATTAGATACCTTAACTTACGCCACCAATATCTTCTTAACGTTAAGCACCGCGATTTTAGGTGTGGTGTTATGGCAAAACGGCCAAGTCGGTGTGGGTGCAGTGGCTACTGCAACTGCGATGGCATTACGTGTAAATGGTCTTTCTCGTTGGATTATGTGGGAATCAGCTCGTTTATTTGAAAATATCGGGACAGTGAATGATGGTATGGCAACGCTAACCAAACCGCATACTATTGTTGATAAGCCAAATTGTGTTGCATTAGAAGTAAAACAAGGTGAGATCAAATTTAACAATGTTTCGTTTGCCTATGATCCGAATAAACCATTACTTAACCATTTTAATCTCACCATCAAACCGGGTGAAAAAGTGGGCTTAATTGGTCGTTCTGGTGCCGGTAAATCAACCATTGTGAATTTACTTCTACGTTTCTACGAAGCGCAAGAAGGTTCAATTACCATTGATGGTCAAAATGTTTTAGATGTAAGCCAAGAAAGCCTTCGTAGTCAGATTGGTCTTGTAACACAAGATACCTCGCTTTTACACCGTTCTGTTCGCGATAACATCATTTATGGTCGCCCAACAGCGACAGATGAAGAAATGATAAATGCAGCTAAACGTGCCGAAGCAGCCGATTTCATTCCTTATCTCAGCGATGCTCAAGGTAGAAAAGGCTATGATGCTCATGTTGGTGAACGTGGGGTAAAACTGTCAGGTGGCCAACGCCAACGTATTGCCATTGCTCGTGTCATGTTAAAAGATGCGCCAATTTTACTACTAGATGAAGCGACCAGTGCGTTAGACTCCGAAGTAGAAGTGGCGATCCAAGAAAGTCTCGATAAGATGATGGAAAATAAAACGGTTATTGCCATTGCTCACCGTTTATCCACTATTGCGGCAATGGATCGTTTAATCGTGTTAGATAAAGGACAAATTGTCGAACAAGGAACTCACGCAGAATTGCTTGAACAAAATGGCCTTTATGCTCGCCTTTGGAAACATCAAAGTGGTGGCTTCTTGAGTGAGCATGCCGAGTAAAACACAGGAAAAAATGACCGCACTTTGCAAAGGTGTAAATCTTGAGAGAGTTTAGATAGAGATTGAACTTTTCTCATAATTAGTGCGAATTTCCTTTGACTATTTTATTGACAACAGGTAATATTCGCACCCTATGCAAAAGGTAAAACTACCCCTAACCGTTGATCCGGTTAAAGACGCTCAACAAAGAATTGATTATGATGGTTATTATACCGCTAGTCAGTTAGTGCGTTTAGCTGAATCTACGGGGAAAGTGCTCAGCGATGCACAGGTAACATTATCGTTTTATATTGATCCACAAAAATTAGTGGTGATGAAAGGGCAAGTACAAGTTGATGTCGAATTAGACTGTCAACGCTGTGGCGAACCATTCAAACAAACATTGGAATGTCATTTTATGTATAGTCCAGTGGCTAATTGGGATCAGGCTGATGACTTGCCGGAAATTTATGAACCAATCGAATTTAATGAGTTTGGTGAAATAGATTTACTTGGTGCAGTGGAAGACGAACTTATTTTAGCTCTACCGCTTGTTCCAATGCATTCATCTGAACACTGTGAAGTGTCCGCGCACGAACAGGTTTTTGGCGAATTGCCTGACGAATTGGCAAAAAAACCGAACCCGTTCGCTGTATTAGCTAATTTAAAGCAAAAGTAAATTAAATTTAGGAGTATAGCCAATGGCTGTTCAACAAAACAAAAAATCTCGTTCACGTCGTGATATGCGTCGTTCACACGATGCATTAACTACTGCTGCAGTATCAGTGGATAAAGCAAGCGGTGAAACTCACTTACGCCACCACGTAACTGCTGACGGTTACTACCGTGGTCGCAAAGTGATCAATAAGTAATTTTACTTATAAGGTATTCACTTGAACCGTCTAACCTTAGCGTTAGATGTGATGGGCGGGGACATTGGTCCCCGTATTACTATCCCCGCATCTCTTTCAGCGTTGGAAGCAGATCCAATGCTCTCTTTAGTGCTGTTTGGCGATAGCCAACAAATTTCCCCCTTACTGGAAAATGCACCTTCTTCTCTTTTAGAACGTATTCAAATTCATCATTGCACTAAGACTATTGATAACAATCAAGGTATTTCTCATGCATTGCGTCATAGCAAAGGTACGTCGATGCGTTTAGCTATTGAAATGGTTCAGAAAGGTGAGGCGCAAGGTTGTGTCAGCGCAGGGAATACGGGCGCATTGATGGGATTGTCAAAGGTACTCTTACAGCCTTTAGAGGGGATTCAACGCCCAGCGTTGGTATCCTTATTACCGTCGATGACGGGTGATAAAACCGTGATGTTAGATTTAGGCGCAAACGTAGAATGTTCTGCTCAAAATCTTTATGAATTTGCCGTCATGGGCTCGATCTTTGCCGAAAACCGATTGAACTTAGTTTATCCACGCATTGCCTTACTCAACATCGGCGTGGAAGAAATTAAAGGGCATCAATCCATTCGTGAGGCCGCGAATTTATTAGAAAAATCGACCGCACTTAATTATACCGGCTTTATTGAAGGTGACCTTTTATTAAATAGTGTGGCTGATGTGATCGTGAGTGATGGGTTTTCGGGAAATATTGCATTAAAAACCCTTGAAGGGGCAGCTAAGAATCTGTTATCTCTTCTAAAAGGAAAAGAAAAACAGCCTATTTTTAAATCATTTGCCAAATTTATCCTGCGTTTTTTCTTTAAGGATGCTTATCATCGCTTGAAACGCATTAACCCAGATGAATATAATGGAGCATCTTTACTCGGATTAACGGCTGTTGTGGTGAAAAGCCATGGCAGCGCAAATGTGGATGCATTTGCTCGTGCAATTGCGGATGCAGCTTTACAAGCGCGTTTGCAAATTCCACAAAAAATCTTGGCGGGTTTACAACGTTATTAATTAATAAGTTTTGATATGATGAATAGTAGAATTTTATCCACCGGTAGCTATTTGCCGAGCCATATTCGTACCAATGCGGATTTGGAAAAAATGGTTGATACTTCAGATGAATGGATCGTGACTCGTTCAGGCATTCGTGAACGTCGTATTGCAGCAGCAGATGAAACTGTTGCAACAATGGGATGTGAAGCAGCCAAAAAAGCACTTGAAATGGCCAATCTTGATCCTCAAGAAATTGAGTTGATCATCGTTGCGACAACCAGTGGTTCTCACGCTTATCCAAGTTCAGCTTGCCAAGTTCAAGGTTTATTAGGTATTGAAGACGCGATTTCTTTTGACTTAGCAGCGGCTTGTACAGGTTTTGTTTATGCTTTAGGCGTAGCGGATAAATTTATTCGTTCAGGTAGCGTGAAAAAAGCCCTTGTGATTGGTGCAGATCTTAACTCGCGTAAATTAGATGAAACCGATCGTAGCACTGTCGTGTTATTTGGTGATGGTGCGGGTGCGGTGATCTTAGAGGCATCAGAGCAAGAAGGCATTATTTCAACGCATTTACATGCATCGCCAGATAACAATGCGGCATTACTACTTCCACAAGCTGAACGTGGTGTGGAGAAATCTGGTTATATTGAAATGCAAGGTAACGAAACCTTTAAATTAGCGGTACGTGAGCTTTCTAATGTGGTGGAAGAAACCCTTTCTGCTAATAATCTCCAAAAAACAGATATTGACTGGCTTGTGCCACATCAAGCAAATTTACGTATCATCACTGCGACAGCGAAAAAATTAGAGATGGATATGTCGCAAGTCGTGGTAACGCTTGATCGTACAGCTAATACCAGTGCAGCGACTGTGCCAACGGCTTTAGATGAAGCGGTACGTGATGGTCGAATTCAACGCGGTCAATTGCTTTTACTCGAAGCTTTTGGCGGTGGTTGGACTTGGGGTTCAGCATTGGTGCGATTCTAATTAATTTGTTAGAATCCCGACAGAATTTTAAAAGTGCGGTTAAATTTGACCGCACTTTCAACATTTAAACGATGAAGAAATAGGAAGAAAACATGAAAAAATTCGCAATGGTTTTTCCAGGTCAAGGTTCTCAAGCTGTTGGCATGTTAGCTGATCTTGCTAACGAATATCCGGTAGTCACTGAGACTTTTAAACAAGCATCTGAAGCGCTTGGCTATGATTTATGGAACTTGGTTCAACAAGGTCCAGCAGAAGAATTAAATAAAACTTGGCAAACTCAGCCGGCATTATTAGCGGCATCCGTTGCGATCTTCCGTGTATGGCAAGAAAAATACCCACAATTACAACCAAGTGTGATGGCTGGTCACAGTTTAGGTGAATATTCAGCATTAGTTTGTGCGGGTGTCATTGATTTTAAAGACGCGATCAAATTAGTCGAATTACGCGGTAAATTAATGCAACAAGCAGTACCAGAAGGTACTGGTGCAATGTATGCGATTATTGGTTTAGACAATGAAGCGATTATCAATGCATGTAAACAAGCCGAGCAAGGTGAAGTCGTATCTGCAGTAAACTTTAACTCCCCAGGCCAAGTAGTCATTGCTGGAGCGAAAGAAGCGGTAGAGCGTGCGGCTGCATTATGTAAAGAAGCGGGTGCAAAACGTGCTTTACCATTAGCGGTAAGCGTGCCTTCACATTGCGCATTAATGAAACCAGCAGCAGAGCAATTAGCTGTAACACTTGAAGGCATTACGCTTAATGCGCCAGCAACACCAGTATTAAATAACGTGGATGTGAAAGCGGAAACAGAAAGTGCAGAAATTCGTACCGCACTTATTCGTCAATTATATAGTCCAGTTCGTTGGACTGAAACTGTTGAGAAAATGGCGCAAGATGGCGTAGAAGTTTTAGTTGAAATCGGCCCAGGTAAAGTATTGAATGGTTTAACAAAACGTATCGTGGCAGAATTACAAGCAACATCAGTAAACGATGTGGCATCATTAGATGCTGTTGAAGCATTATTAGCATAAAAGGGGATTAAAAATGCAAAATAAAATCGCATTAGTGACAGGTGCAACACGTGGTATTGGCCGCGCAATTGCAGAAGAATTAGCATCAAAAGGTGCATTTGTAATTGGTACCGCAACCTCTGAAAAAGGTGCAGATACAATTTCTGCTTACCTTGGCGATAAAGGTAAAGGTTTAGTATTAAATGTGGCAGACAAAGAAAGTATTGATGCCGTATTAGAACAAATTAAAGAACAATTTGGTGATATTGATATCCTCGTGAATAACGCAGGTATCACTCGTGATAACTTATTAATGCGTATGAAAGATGAAGAATGGTTCGATATTATGCAAACCAACTTAACCTCTGTGTTCCATCTTTCTAAAGCAATGTTACGCTCAATGATGAAAAAACGTTTCGGTCGTATTATTACTATCGGTTCTGTTGTGGGCTCAATGGGCAATCCGGGTCAATCTAACTACTGTGCCGCAAAAGCCGGCTTAATTGGTTTCTCTAAAGGCTTAGCGAAAGAAGTGGCATCACGTGGCATTACCGTAAACGTTGTGGCTCCAGGCTTTATCGCAACGGATATGACAGAAGTGCTTACTGAAGAACAAAAAGCGGGTATTCTTGGTAATGTCCCAGCTGGTCGTTTAGGTGAGCCAAAAGATATTGCAAAAGCGGTGGCGTTTTTAGCTTCTGACGATGCGGCTTATATTACGGGTACTACATTGCATGTGAATGGCGGCTTATATATGAGCTAACCCTTTAGGGGATATATATCTGGGATTTTGTCTATAAAATATAGCAAAGCAGTTTAGTTAATGATAAAATCCCAATCGCAATGTAACTTTTTCTCTGTATGTGTTTTTACATTGCCTGTTTTTTTGTGGTGCGACCACCTAAGAAATAGTTGCAACTTTATCAAAAATGCATACACTAACCGCTCTTAAATGAGTTAAAACAACAATAGGAAAAACAAATGAGTATTGAAGAACGCGTGAAAAAAATCATCGTTGAACAATTAGGTGTTAAAGAAGAAGACGTAAAACCAGAAGCTTCTTTCGTTGAAGATTTAGGTGCGGATTCTTTAGATACAGTTGAATTAGTAATGGCTTTAGAAGAAGAATTCGATATCGAAATTCCTGATGAAGAAGCTGAAAAAATCACAACTGTTCAATCTGCGATTGACTACGTTCAAAACAATCAGTAATTTTTAAGTTGGGCGATCTTTTAGGTCGCCTAATTTTTTCTTTAAATTTCTTTTCTAAATTCTTTATCTTCAAATAAAACAAAATATATCTAAATCTCTTAAATTCCTGACCGCACTTTCCTTTATTTAATCTTTCGCAGATTTGCTTTTATTATTTAGTTCCTTTATTTTTTGATTTAAAACAAGATTTACCTTAAAAGTACTTATTATGAGTTAATTTTGATGCTAGTATTCGATCAAAATTTTTTTTAATTAACCATAAAATGATTCGGAGTATCTTATGGATTTTCTAATGAACCTAGGTGAAGGTAGCCAGTTTGCGATTCAGCTTGCTATTGTTCTTATCTGTTTATTTTACGGGGCAAAAAAAGGTGGTATCGCACTGGGTATGCTCGGTGGGGTAGGCTTAATTGTTCTTGTTTTCGGCTTCGGTATTGAACCAGGTAAGCCAGCTATCGATGTTATGTTAACCATCCTTGCGGTGGTGGTGACATCGGCAACATTACAAGCCAGTGGCGGTTTAGATGTCATGTTACAAATTGCGGAGAAAATGCTTCGTCGTAACCCGAAATATGTCAGTATTTTGGCTCCGTTTGTAACCTGTTTCTTAACCATTTTATGTGGTACAGGTCACGTGGTTTATACCATGTTACCAATCATCTATGATATCGCGATCAAAAATGATATTCGTCCTGAACGTCCAATGGCGGCAAGTTCAATCGCTTCTCAAATGGGTATCATCGCGTCACCAGTTTCTGTGGCAGTCGTGACTTTAACCACATTCTTAGTGAATGCTAAAAACCCATTAGCAGGTTTTGATGGCTATTTAGATTTATTAAAAATTACCGTGCCTTCAACTCTTTGTGGTGTATTAGCTATCGGTATTTTCAGCTGGTTCCGTGGTAAAGATTTAGATAAAGATCCTGAATTCCAAGAGAAATTAAAAGATCCCGAATTCAAAAAATATGTTTATGGTGATAGCACATCATTGTTAGACAAAAAATTACCACAATCTAGCTGGAATGCGATGTGGATCTTCTTTGGTGCAATTTTAGTGGTAGCGGTCTTAGGTTACTTTAAAGATTTACGCCCAGCCTTTGAAAAATCAGTACCAGCTCAAGTGGTTGAAATTGTTTCTGCGGATAAAACAGTGAAATCCTTTAATGTTAAAGACGGTAAAATTGTTGCGTTAGCGAAAGATGGTACGTTAGTGCTTGATGTTAAAGACAGCAAAGCAAAAGCTCAAACAGCCTACAACAACGTTGCAATTTATAACGATAAAGGTGAGGTCGCTCAAACAATTACCGCTCAAGATAACAGTGTTATGATCACAGCTGGAGATAAAACTGAAACTATCGATAACGCTGCAATCGTATTAAAAGATACCGCGAAGAAAAAAGTGAATTTAAGCATGGTTCACGTTATTCAAATCTTCATGTTATTAGCGGGTGCGTTAATCGTTATCTTTACCAAAACTGATGCAGGCAAAATCAGTAAAAATGAAATTTTCCGTTCAGGTATGATTGCGTTAGTAGCGGTATTCGGTATTTCTTGGATGGCGGAAACCATGTTTACCGTTCATACACCGATGATGAAAGCAGCACTTGGTGATGTGGTAAAAGCACACCCTTGGACTTACGCATTAATGTTGTTATTAATTTCTAAATTCGTAAATTCACAAGCTGCAGCATTAGTTGCATTCGTTCCTCTTGCTTTAGGTATCGGTGTTGATCCAGCTATTGTCTTGGCCTTTGCTTCAGCTTGTTATGGTTACTATATTTTACCTACTTACCCAAGTGATCTTGCGGCAATCCAATTTGACCGTTCAGGTACAACCCACATTGGTAAGTTTGTAATTAACCATAGCTTTATTTTACCGGGCTTAATCGGTGTAATTACTTCATGTATCTTTGGTTACATTTTCACAAGCTTGTTTGGGTATCTATAATTAACTGCTGATAAAATAAAAGGCTATTCGTTTGAATAGCCTTTTTTATTTGTAAAGTGCGGTTAAATTTTAGGATGTTTTATCTCGATGCTCTATTTGACTTTATCATTCATCAAAATCCCTAAAAAACCGATCGCACTTTTGCGTTTCTTAAAATAAATTCCTGCTAAAGGTTGAAACATAGGGGGATTTATTGCGATAATCTTCATTATTTTTTGGGTGATCTTTCGGGCTGCCATTTTTTCAGGTAGCCAGTTTTTATTAGGAAAGATTAATTTGAACATTATTTAAGTAAGTTAGAAGAATAACAATGGCTGAAAAACGTAATATTTTTTTAGTAGGTCCAATGGGCGCGGGTAAAAGCACTATTGGCCGTCAGCTTGCGCAACAATTGAATATGGATTTTGTCGATTCAGATGCCGTAATTGAGGAACGTGCGGGAGCAGACATTAGCTGGATTTTTGATTTAGAAGGCGAAGAAGGCTTTCGTAAGCGTGAAGAGCGTATTATCAATGAATTAACCCAATTACAAGGCGTCGTGCTTTCTACAGGTGGTGGAGCAGTGATGTCAAAAGAAAATCGTAATTATCTTTCTGCTCGTGGTATTGTGATTTATTTAGAAACCTCAGTAGATAAGCAATATCAACGTACGCAACGTGATAAAAAACGTCCTTTATTACAAGGAACAGATAACCCTCGCCAAGTGTTGGAAGATTTAGCCAAAGTACGCAATCCGTTATACGAAGAAATTGCAGATATTACTTTGCCAACAGATGAGCAAAATGCCAAAGTAATGGTTAATCAAATCGTTGATTTAATTGATAATCTAAACGGCTTAAACGGTTCACTCTAAGGATTTAAAATGTTGTGCGTAAATGTTGAATTAAAAGAACGTCGTTATCCCATTTATATTGGCGAAGGTTTATTAAAAGATGAAACCTGTTATCCGCTGAAAAAAGGGGATAAAGTGATGATCGTGACTAATCCAACCGTCGCACAATATTATCTTGAAACCGTTACAAAAACGCTAGAAAAAATCGGCTGTCAGGTAGAATCAGTATTATTGCCTGATGGCGAAAAATATAAAACGCTTGAGTCTTTAAACCTCATTTTTACCGCACTTTTAAAGCATAATCATGGGCGAGATACCACCATTATTGCATTAGGTGGTGGTGTGATTGGTGATGTGGCAGGTTTTGCCGCAGCAAGTTATCAACGTGGCGTGCGTTTTATTCAAATTCCTACCACATTATTAGCCCAAGTGGATTCTTCTGTTGGTGGCAAAACAGCCGTTAATCATGAGTTGGGCAAAAATATGATTGGGGCGTTTTATCAACCTTCTACGGTGATCATTGACACCCTTACACTCAATACCTTGCCAAAACGTGAAGTGAATGCGGGACTTGCGGAAGTCATTAAATATGGGGCGATTTTAGATTATGCCTTTTTTGAATGGCTTGAAGCACATATTGATGAGCTAGTCGCATTAAATCAACAGTCACTTCAATATTGCATTGCGCGTTGTTGCCAAATCAAAGCGGATGTTGTTGCGCGTGATGAAACCGAAAAAGGTGATCGTGCATTATTAAATCTCGGCCATACTTTTGGCCATGCGATCGAAACACATTTAGGCTATGGAAACTGGTTACATGGTGAAGCTGTTGCAGCTGGAACTATGATGGCTGCGGTGTTATCTGAACAATTAGGCGATCTTTCTTTTGAAGATGTTGCACGTTTAGAAAAGCTTTTAGCTCGTGCTAATTTACCAACCGTTTCGCCTGATACCATGCAACCAGACGATTATTTACCGCATATGATGCGAGATAAAAAAGTACTGGCAGGCAAGTTGCGTCTTGTGTTGCTAAAAGCCCTTGGTCAAGCCTACGTGGCGACTGATACTGACGAATCTCTTGTGCTAAACGCGATTGAGCGTTGCACACAACATGACTAACTGTCATTGCTCTCATGTTGCGTCCGAAAAATAACAAAACGAAACCTCGAATTAAACACCGCCCGTTTTTGAAATGGGCGGGCGGTAAATTTCGTTTAACGGACGATCTCAACCGAGTCTTTCCAAAAAGAAAACAGTGTTTGATTGAACCCTTTGTTGGCGCGGGTGCTGTTTTTTTGAATTCCCATTTTGAACGTTATATTTTGGCAGATATTAATCCTGATTTGATTAACTTGTTTAATATCGTCAAAGACAATGTGGATGCCTATATTGAGGCTTGTAAGCCAATTTTCTTTGCAGAGAATGCCAATACAGCCGAGTATTATTACGCACAGCGAGATGCCTTTAATCAATCAACCGATCCTTTCGTGCGTTCCGTATTGTTCCTTTATTTGAACCGTTTTGGGTTTAACGGATTATGCCGTTATAACAGTAAAAATGAGTTCAATGTGCCATTTGGGGCTTATAAAACCCATTATTTTCCCGAGGATGAATTACGCTATTTCGCCCATAAAGCGCAAAGTGCGGTCTTTTTATGTGCTGATTTTCAACAGACGTTTGAATTAGCGGATAAACACAGCGTGATCTATTGTGATCCGCCTTATGCACCGCTTCCGCAAGATACTAATTTTACTGGATATGCGGGGAATGCTTTTGGTCTTGAGCATCAAAAGAATTTAGCGGAATGTGCAAAAAAAGCTCAAAAAGAAAAGCAAATTTCTGTCGTGATTTCTAACCACGATACGAAATTTACGCGTGAGATTTATAAAGGGGCAAAATTCAAACGCGTTAAAGTACAGCGCTCGATTAGCCAATCTTCAGAAAAACGAGTTAAAGTAAAAGAATTAATCGCCATCTTTAAAGGTTAGCGTTGCAGGTTAATTCTGGATTGATTTTAATCTTAAAGCCTTTTACTTCGGGATAAGTCGGTTGAATTGCGGCGAGTAATTCGTGTTGGCGAAATAAAATCCCTTGGCGAACGACCGCGCTTTTGACTTCGATAAAGAGTTTCCCATCTGTGATGGAGCCTAACCGGAAGAGTCCTTTAAATTCTCGAGGGAAAAGGCGACTGATGTTTTGGTTCAGTTCATTCAACATTAATCCTTTCTGCATGATTTTGGCAAATTGTGATCCTTCTAGCACATCAATAATATTCATGGCTTTTTGATAACGCTCATGCTTGTTTTCCACAAAAATACCCCAATAATGACTTTACGTTGAATTTCCGATACAATACACACAAATTTTGTCAGAGACAATAAGATGATGAAATCAAACAAAGGTAAAACAAATTTCTGGTCGCAGTTGCTGTTAAGCATGATTGCGATTTTTGCTTTGCCTGTTGCTCAGGGATTGGAGGCACAGCCTTTATCAAATATGAGTGGCGAAAATTACCAAACATCATCTGAACAACATATGTTGATTGCGGTGCGTGAAATTCGTCAAGCATTGCAGGTTCAACCTCAGCCAACAAATCATAAAACCCATTCCAATCAAAAACACGAAAAAATTCAACCGCACTTTATCGCGGCGGAATTTCCTGTTTTTGCCCCTATTCGTGCCGGCCCAGCCATCATTTAATTTTCTTTTTATTTTTGAACGAACCGATTTTTTAATCGGATGATCCTTTTTATTTTTTATTTGAAAGAGAAATTATGAGTTTTTTAACAAAAATTTTTGGCAGCCGTAACGATCGTATTTTACGTAAATTAAGAAAACAAGTTGCGAAAATCAACAAAATGGAGCCGGCTTTTGAAGCATTGAGTGATGATGAATTAAGAGCAAAAACTGACGAGTTCCGTAGCCGTTTAGCTAACGGTGAAACCTTACAACAACTTTTACCTGAAGCGTTTGCTACCGTGCGTGAAGCGGGTAAACGTGTACTCGGTATGCGTCATTTCGATGTGCAATTAATTGGTGGTATGGTGTTAACAAACCGTTGTATCGCTGAGATGCGTACGGGTGAAGGTAAAACCTTAACCGCAACCTTACCTTGCTATTTGATGGCGTTGGAGGGTAAAGGCGTACATGTTGTGACAGTGAATGATTACTTGGCACGTCGTGACGCGGATACCAACCGTCCATTATTTGAATTCTTAGGTATGACTGTTGGGGTGAATATCCCTGGCTTACCGCCTGAAGCAAAACGTGAAGCTTATGCGGCTGATATTACATACGCGACAAACAGCGAATTAGGTTTCGATTACCTTCGTGATAACTTAGCGCATTCTAAAGAAGAACGTTTTCAACGTCATTTAGGTTATGCGTTAGTGGATGAGGTGGACTCAATCTTAATCGATGAAGCACGTACGCCGTTGATTATTTCAGGTCAAGCGGAAGACAGTTCAGAGCTTTATATTGCGGTAAATAAATTAATTCCGAATTTAGTTAAGCAAGAAAAAGAAGACACCGAAGAATATACCGGTGAAGGCGATTACACCTTAGATCTTAAAACCAAACAGGCGTATTTGACTGAACGCGGTCAAGAAAAAGTAGAGAATTGGTTAATCGAACAAGGTTTAATGCCTGAAGGTGATTCACTTTATTCACCTGCGCGTATTGTATTGTTACACCATGTTATGGCGGCATTACGTGCAAACACCTTATTTGAGCGCGATGTAGACTATATCGTGAAAGATGGCGAGATCGTGATCGTCGATGAACACACTGGTCGTACAATGGCAGGTCGTCGTTGGTCTGATGGCTTACACCAAGCGATCGAAGCGAAAGAAGGCGTAGAAATTAAGAGCGAAAACCAAACTGTTGCCTCTATTTCTTACCAAAACTACTTCCGCCTTTATGACAAATTAGCGGGTATGACAGGTACAGCAGATACCGAAGCCTTTGAATTCCAACAAATCTATGGTTTAGAAACTGTCGTTATCCCAACCAACCGTCCAATGATTCGTGATGATCGTACGGACGTCATGTTTGAGAATGAAGAATACAAATTTAATGCGATTATTGAAGATATCAAAGACTGCGTTGCTCGCAATCAACCGGTTCTTGTGGGTACCGTATCAGTTGAAAAATCAGAAATGCTTTCTCAAGCGTTAGATAAAGCAGGCATCAAACACAATGTGTTGAATGCAAAATTCCACGCACAAGAAGCGGAAATTGTTGCTGAAGCGGGGGCACCAGGTGCAGTAACCATTGCAACCAATATGGCAGGTCGTGGTACCGATATTATCCTAGGTGGTAACTGGAAAGCTCAAGTAGCAAAATTGGATAATCCAACACCAGAGCAAATTGAGGCAATCAAAGCTGAGTGGGAGAAAAATCACGAGATCGTGATGCAAGCCGGTGGTTTACATATTATCGGGACAGAACGCCACGAATCACGTCGTATTGATAACCAGTTGCGTGGTCGTTCAGGTCGTCAAGGTGACCCAGGTTCTTCACGTTTCTACCTTTCTTTAGAAGATGGCTTAATGCGCATTTATCTAAATGAAGGTAAATTAAATATGATGCGTAAAGCCTTCACTCAACCAGGCGAAGCGATGGAGTCTAAGCTTCTTGCTAAAGTGATCGCATCAGCGCAAGCGAAAGTAGAAGCGTTCCACTTTGATGGTCGTAAAAACTTGCTTGAATATGATGATGTGGCTAATGACCAACGTCATGCGATTTACGAACAACGTAATTACTTGCTCGATAATGATGATATTTCAGAGACTATCAAAGCAATCCGCAGCGATGTATTTAACGATGTGATTGACCAATATATTCCACCACAATCGTTGGAAGAACAATGGGATATTAAAGGCTTAGAAGAACGTTTAGCCCAAGAGTTTGGACTTGAGTTACCAATTGAACGTTGGTTAGAAGAAAATAATAATCTTCACGAAGAAAACTTGCGTGAGCGCATTATTCAAGAAGCGGAAGATGAATACAAAGCGAAAGAAGCGCTTGCTGGTGAAGAAACCATGCGTCATTTCGAAAAAGGCGTGATGTTACAAACCCTTGATGAACTTTGGAAAGAGCATTTGGCTGCAATGGATTATTTACGTCAAGGTATCCATTTACGCGGTTATGCGCAAAAAGATCCAAAACAAGAGTACAAAAAAGAATCTTTCCGTATGTTTACTGAAATGTTAGATTCTTTAAAACATCATGTGATTACCACACTCACTCGTGTGAAAGTCCGTACCCAGGAAGAGATTGAAGAAGCAGAACGCGCACGTCAAGCAATGGCTGAGCGTGAAGCTCAAACGCATCATCCTGTAGGTGAAAACACAGAGCAAGCTCAAAGCGAGGACTATTCAGATCGCCATATTGGACGTAATGAACCTTGTCCTTGTGGGTCAGGTAAAAAATACAAGCATTGTCATGGTAGTAAAGCCCGATATGCTTAGTTAAGGAAAAGAGCGGTTAAATTTTTGCGTGTTTTAAAACACCGCTAAAAATGACCGCTCTTTCTACTTTTGAGATAAGGAAAAACGATGAGTAAGCCTATCATTCAAGTTGCGGCAGGGATTATACGTAATGAATTTGGGCAGCTATATTTGACCCAGCGTTTAGAAGGGCAAGATTTTGCACAGGCATTAGAATTTCCGGGTGGCAAAGTTGATGCAGGTGAAACCCCTGAAGAAGCCCTAAAAAGAGAATTGGAAGAAGAGATTGGCATTCATATTTTAAATGCTGAACTGTACGAATGTTTTCAATTTGAATATCCAACCAAAATTTTAGATTTTAGTTTTTACTTGGTCACAGAATGGATCGGCGAGCCTTTTGGACGCGAAGGCCAGGAAGGCTTCTGGCTTGAACAAGGGGAGCTTGATGCAGGGCAATTCCCACCAGCCAATTTAAAGCTGATTCAGCGTTTAGTGGCTGAAAGTGTCAAATAACATTTAATCAACTTTATTTATTATGATTCCAAGTATTTTTCTGAGTTTATTTTTTATTGCGACGGTGATTTTTATCGTCAATTCACACTATCGTTGGACATATTTTTTTGCGATTGCATTATTCGTCTTATTGTTTAGCTCAATGTTTGCGATAACTGGTCAATGGCAACGCGGATTGAATTTTGCGTCCGTACTTTTTGTGGTGTTGATGTTATTCCATCGAATGAAAATTCATTACTACAAACAACCTTTACTCATTTCAGATTTTTGGCTCGTGACAGATTGGCGAAATTGGGAAACCCTTTTACATTATAAAGGGGCGATTTTCGGTGTATTAGGGCTATTAGGTCTATTGGGTTATGCTATCTTTGGTTGGTCAGATGTAGAAAGTGCCTCAACTGGATTTCGTGTATTTGCGGCAATACTCGCTGCAACGAGCTTTGGTTTAATGTGGCATTATTCTAAAGATCCGGATGCGACAAAAGTCTGGTTAGACTCATTGCCGGATGATGGTAGAGATGTTTTCTTAAACCTGCCTATGTCTTGTCGTGGCGTATTCTTTAAAGTGCCAGAATTTGAAGGTAATAGTCAAAAATTTAAAGAAAAAATGACCGCACTTTTAAATGAAAAGGCTGAGAGTAAAACTGAAAGTGCAGAAAAGCCAGACGCAGAAAAACCAGACATAGTGGTGTGTCTACAAGAATCAACCTTGAATCCCCATCAATTTGATTTTGATGCAGAAACTATCCCGCCATTTTCAATGTTTAATAAGCAGGAAGATACTGCGTTTTTGAGTCCATTGCGTGTACATACGGTGGGCGGCGCAACGTGGAAATCTGAATTTGCTTTCCTTGCTGGTGTGCCTTCAACGGATTTTGGTGCTTTGGCAAGTGGCGTGTTTTATTCGGTTGTACCACACTTACAGACGGGGTTTATTAAAAATCTCCGTGAGCAAGGCTATTTTTGTGTAGCATTATCACCTTTTACTAAAGGCAACTACAACGCAAAACCTGCTTATGACCACTTTGGTTTTGATTTGATGTTGCAACCACAAGATTTAGGCTATCCCGCATCAATCAGCAAGAATCTCTGGCATATTAGTAGTGAAGAGATGATGTATTACACCAAACTGATTTTGCAGAAACAGCATCCATCATTGGAGAATGTACAACAGCCCATGTTTGTTTATGTGCTTACGATGAAAGAGCACGGCCCTTACAACACGAATATGCCAAACCATTTTAATTTGGCGAGTAAGCGTTTAGGGGGAAAAGCGATTTCTTGCTTGAACGATTATATTGATCGTATTGATAGCCTTAATGAGGCAATCGAAGGCTTGAATGATTATTTAAAATCGCGTGAAACACCTTATGTATTCGGTTATTTTGGTGATCATCAGGTTGCTTTTGATAATCAGCTTCCACCGAAAAAAGGTAACTTTGCGAATCCAGATTATGTGACTCAATTTGTGGTTAGAACTAATCGTAAGACTGACTTTGTTCAACAGCAAGATTTCTTAGATTTAGCCTTTGTTGGTGGCGTATTACTTGATGTGGCAGGTTTATCACCGAAAGATGACTTTATGCGAGCGAATATCGCTATGCGTCAGCTAAGCCAAGGTAAGCTCGAAGATGCAGAGGATATGGATTTAGTGAATAGCTATCGAAATTATCTGTATCAAGATTTAAAAATTGCGCAATAATAAAAAATCTCGGTTAACGCCGAGATTTTTTTATAAGCAAAATTTAACCGATAAGTCTGTCAATTTTACCCACACGTCTTGACCATATTCTTGCTTGGTTGTGCGCTCAATATCTGCCAACTCTTGCAATATTTCAAAGAGCTTTTGATAAGTCAGTCGCTGTATCGCTGCCGTATAAAGATGACGACGATTCTGCCAAATTTTGAGACGGTCAAAATCCGCTTTGAGTGTCTGTGTTGGCAAACTCGTGTTAAGAGAGGGATTACGCAGCTGTGGTTTTGTTAATTCTAACAACGTGAGCAGTTCACGCTGTAAAGTACGCAATAAAATAACTGGCTGCACATCTTCAGCTTGTAAACCTCGCAAAATTCGCTTTGAGCGATTTGCCTTGCCTGATAACACAGCATCAATCCATTGGAAAGGGGTAAAGACAGAAGATTGCTCTACGACTGATTTAACGCGGTTATACGTGAGTTTGTGATCAGGATAAAGCAAATCTAAAAGCTGTAATGCTTGTTTCAATGCCAGGAGATTATTTTCATAGCTATAACAAAGTAGTTGAACGGCTTCCTCATCCGCTGATAACCCCATGTTTTTTGTACGATGCTTCACCCAACGAGAAAGTTGTTCTGAATTCGGTGTTTGGCAGTTAACAATAACAGCTTGTGGCTCAAGTTGATTTGCCTGAATAAACCACTCTTGTTTTTCGGCTGCTTTAGACAATTTAGGCAAGGTGAGAACAAGCAAGCTATCTTCATTTAATCCACTAATAAATTGTTGAAGGTTTTTCTGCAAAAGTGCGGTCAAATTTTCGGGTAAATTAAGAATGAAAATTTGCTTATTAAAGAAGAGCCCCATAGATTGGCTGGCCTCAATTAAGGCAGGCCAGTCAGTATTAGTATCTATGGTGATTTGATTTTTTTCATCAAAACCTTGAAGAAGGGCAGCTTGATGAATGAGATCTTCACTTTCACTGAGCAACAGGGGATCAGCCCCAACCAAAAAATAGACTTTTGCTAAATGGCTGTTCAGGTTAGAGGCCAGTTGCTCAGGAAAAATGCGGTTCATTATTTTCCTTGAACTTGATGTTGTAAGGCAGCCATTTTATTAATTAATTGGCGAGCCGCTTGTTCGCGCATATCATTCCAAATTACATCGCGTTCAGCTGATTTTGCTAATGCAGCACGTGAGTTATCAAAGAAAGTGCGGTTGATTTTTGCAGAGATTGGATAGGTTTCTCCATTAGCCAAGCGTACACTTGCTTCAACATCAAGGGTCAATACTTTTTCTGCTTCACGGCCTTGTTTAAAGACTGACGCCACTTTATCGCTTGAAGTCTGTTTATTTAAACGCAACACTGGCACACCTTGTTTTGCAGGAACAAGGTTTACGTTGTTGCTAAGCAGTTGCTTACGCATTGCCATTGACATTTCACTGTATGGGTCACCGCTTTCAAGGGCCATTGTTTTTAATTCTGCAGGAACAGCAGCACCATTATCGAAGTGCCAACCACAAGCAGTTAAAAAGGCTGTTGCCCCAACTAAGCAGAGCGTTTTGATTGATTTCATCATAAAAATTACCTGTAAAATTCACCACACTTTATTTTGTTTAAGAGCCGTTTATACAACGCTTAGAATAAAATGCGGTTATTTTATGGATTATTGCGGTTTAACCACCACATTTAACAATTTACCTGGTACATAAATCACTTTCACGATTTGTGTATTGTCAGTAAATTTCTTCACATTTTCATCTGCAAATGCAACAGTTTTCACGGTTTCTTCATCCGCATCAGCTGCAACAGTCACTTTACCACGTACTTTACCGTTGACTTGCACCACGATAAGTTTTTCATCTTCTACCATCGCCGCTTCATCAGCTTTCACCCATTCTGCATGATCGATGTTACTTTCGTTGCCTAAAGCTTTCCATAATTCAAAGCAGATATGTGGTGTGATTGGGTAAAGCATACGCACGACGGCGCTTAATGCTTCCGCCATAACCGAACGATCTTGTTCGCTTTCTAATGGCGCACGAGTTAATTTATTCATTAACTCCATCACTGCTGCAATAGCCGTATTGAATGTTTGACGGCGACCAATGTCATCGCTCACTTTTGCGATTGTTTTATGAACATCACGGCGAAGTGCTTTTTGATCTGCAGAAAGTGCGGTCACATCTAAAGCGGTTTTTGCAGGATTTTGGCTGTATTCATACACCAAATTCCATACACGACCTAAGAAACGTTTTGCTCCTTCTACGCCAGATTCTTGCCATTCAAGTGTCATTTCTGCAGGAGACGCGAACATCATGAAAAGACGCACGGTATCTGCACCGTATTTTTCCACCATCTCTTGTGGGTCGATACCGTTGTTTTTGGATTTCGACATTTTGGTCATACCGGTATGCACCAATTCACGGCCTTCTGGATCGGTTGCTTTGATAATACGACCTTTTTCATCACGCTCAAGGGTCACTTGCGTTGGGCTTACCCAAATACGCTCGTTGGTTGGACTGGTGTAGTAGAATGCATCGGCTAACACCATACCTTGGCATAATAATTTTTGTGCTGGCTCATCACTCGTGACGAAACCTGCATCACGCAATAATTTATGGAAGAAACGGAAGTAGAGCAAGTGCATTGTCGCGTGCTCGATACCACCGATATATTGATCCACCGGTAACCAATAGTTGGCTTCATCTTTATCTAACATGCCTTCAGCATAGCTTGGTGAAGTGTAGCGTGCGTAGTACCAAGACGATTCCATAAAGGTGTCAAAAGTATCCGTTTCTTTTAACGCAGGTTCACCATTGAAGGTGGTTTTCGCCCAATTTGGATCCGCTTTAATTGGACTTTTCACGCCATCCATGACCACATCTTCCGGCAGAATAATCGGTAAATCTTCGATTGGTGCCGGTACGGTTTCACCGTTTGGCAAGGTCAGCATTGGAATTGGTGCACCCCAATAACGTTGACGGGAAACACCCCAGTCACGTAAACGGTAATTCACTTGGCGTTTACCCACGCCTAATTTTTCTAATTTATCCGCGATACCGTTGAATGCACCATCAAAATCTAAACCGTCAAACTCAGCAGAGTTCACTAATTTACCGTGCTCAACAAAAGCTTGTTTGGTTAAATCAATTTCTTCATCCGCAAGCGGTGCGATTACCTGTTTAATTGGCAAACTGTATTTTTGAGCAAATTCAAAGTCACGTTGGTCATGTGCTGGAACAGCCATTACCGCGCCAGTACCGTAGTGCATTAACACGAAGTTAGCGACCCAAATCGGTAATTTTTCACCGGTTAATGGATGAATGGCGAATAAGCCGGTTGCCATCCCTTTTTTCTCCATCGTGGCAAGGTCTGCTTCGGCCACTTTGGCATTTTTCGCTTCACGGATGAATTCGGCTAATTGAGGATTTTTTTCTGCAGCTAAGTCCGCTAATGGATGCGCTGCCGCAATACCTAAATAACTTACACCATAGAAAGTATCTGGACGGGTAGTATAAACCGCAACTTTTTCTGCGGTATCTGCCACATCAAAAGTAATTTCTACCCCTTCAGAACGGCCAATCCAGTTGCGTTGCATGGTTTTTACCATGTCTGGCCATTGTGGAAGTTGGTCTAATCCACCTAATAATTGTTCTGCATAATCAGTGATTTTAATAAACCATTGAGGGATCTCTTTTTGTTCTACTGGAGTATCACAACGCCAACAACAACCGTCGTGCACTTGTTCGTTCGCCAACACAGTTACATCGTTCGGACACCAGTTTACGGTTGAGTTTTTTTTGTACACTAAGCCTTTTTTATAAAGCTCAGTGAAGAACCATTGTTCCCATTTGTAGTATTCTGGACGGCAGGTCGCAATTTCGCGATCCCAGTCATAACCAAAGCCCAACATTTTGAGCTGGTTTTTCATGTATTCGATGTTTTCGTAAGTCCATTTTGCGGGTGCAGTTTTATTTTTAATTGCAGCCCCTTCAGCCGGTAAACCAAATGCATCCCAACCAATCGGCTGTAACACATTTTTGCCGTTCATACGTTGATAACGAGAAACCACATCACCGATCGTGTAGTTACGCACGTGGCCCATGTGTAAACGACCAGATGGGTAAGGGAACATTGAAAGGCAGTAATATTTTTCTTTAGACGTATCTTTGATTGCTTTGAAGACTTTATTTTCAGCCCAATATTGTTGAACTGCGGGTTCAATCAAATCGGGACGGTAATGTTGTTGCATAGAAAATCACCTTAAATTTTGACCGCACTTTGCGGCATGTTTTGATTTGTAAAATGTGATATAGGATAGCGTAAAACAGGGAAAATTGGTAGAAAGTGCGGTGATTTTTTTGCTGATTTTATAAGAGATTTTGAATTTCAGATGGAATTAATTTAGGCGAAGGAATCCAAACTTGTTTATGTCGGTTTAATTCACCTTTTTCAAGAACTATCGAGCTTTTGGGTACTTTGAATGCTTTACTCAAAAATTTCAGCAAGTGAGCATTGGCTTGACCATCAACAGGTGGCGCGGTGATCGTGATTTTGAGTTCGTCATCATGTAATCCCACGATTTGATCTTTGCTAGCTTTGGGTTGCAAAATGATTTTAAGACGTAATCCTTCAGGCGTTTGTTCGATTGCTGACATAACTAAATTTACTCACCACATTTACAATTACAATAAGGGCTGGAAAATCCAGCCCAAAAAATAATGTTATTTTTGACCGCACTTTAAGCGGCAATTGCCCATAAAACCTGGAAGTAATCATAAAAGAGATTATTCAAAAATAATAGAACAATGGCGATAACCATCGGTGAAAAATCAATGACGCCCACGGTTGGTAAAATGCGCTTAATTGGTTTTAATAATGGCTCGGTCAGTTGATATAACGCATAGAATGCAGGATTATTGCCACGATTAAACCAGCTTAAAATTGCACCGGCGATTAACACATAGAAAATGGCTATACCGATATTTTTAATCAGCCCTAATATGCCTAATAGTAGGAAGAAGTTGAGATTTAATCCGCCAAATAGAACCGATTTTAATCCGCAAAGCAAGAAGACTAAAACCAGCGCAGCGGTTTCCACTTTTTTCACCACTGGAAAAACTTTACGCAATGGGGCAATAACTGGCTGGGTAAATTTCAGCGTAAATTGAGAAATGGGATTGTAATAATCCACGTTCGCTAATGGTAGCCATACGCGTAAAATTAATACTAAACAATACAGATCGATAATCGATCCTAAAAATAACGCAGTTTGGGAAATTTCCATTATAACCAACCTTTCCGTTTGAAATAGATGTAAGGTGTAATCGCCGCACCAATCATTAAGCCAATAGCCATTGGGTAGCCATATTTAAAATGAAGCTCCGGCATAAATTCAAAGTTCATCCCGTAAGTGGATGCCACAAGCGTTGCCGGTAGGAACATCACAGAGACCACCGAGAAGAATTTCATGATTTTATTCTGCTCGATATTAATATAACCCATTGCCGCCTGCATTAAAAAGTTTACTTTTTGGAATAAAGACTCATTATGCGGTTGTAAGGATTCGATATCTCGTAAGATTTCACGAGCTTGTTCTAACTGATTAGCCGGTAAACGTGTTTTACGTACTAAGAAACCCAATGCACGTTGTGTATCCATCAAACACAGACGCACTTTAGAACTGGTATCTTCTTGTTCTGTTAGGGTATTTAAGGCTTCATCGAAAGCTTCATCTTGTGTACCGTTTAGAATTACACGGCTTAATTTTTCTAAATCCGCATAAACGTTTTCGATAACATCCGCTAATTGCTCAATTTTGGTTTCAAATAAGTCGAGCAAAACTTCATACGCATTGCATTCTAATAATCGCTGACTACGGGAACGCATACGATATAAACGGAATGCGGGTAATTCACGATCACGTAGGGTAAATAAGCGCCCATCACGAATAGTAAACGCCACGCTTGCGAGGTCGGCGTAATTTTCTTCGTCTTCACAATAAAAGAATGAGTGCAAGTGCAAGCCGTCTTCGTCTTCAAAGAAACGCGCGGATGCTTCGATGTCTTCTAATTCGAGGAATGAGGCGAGACTTTGTCCTAAGCCTTCTTGCAACATTTCACGTTCTTCCCCTGTCGGCTCCAGTAAATCTAACCAAATGGCAGAACTGAGCTCAGCTGGTTCGTCATCAATACGAAGCAAACGGGAATCGTTAATGGTAAAAGCGTTAATCATTGGTCATACTCCTTTTGGGATTATGAAGATCCAACTGTGAACAAAAAAAGATCAAACGAAATTGGCACTAGAGAAAAGTGCGGTTAAATTTTTGTATGTTTTAAAAATGAGTTTCGTTCGATAAAAGATGCCGAAGAAAGGTAAATTGATTACCAGCGAACTCTCGCTGATAAGAGGCGAGAGTCTAAAGCGATATTCGGTATCGACTATGACTGTCCAAAGTGTGTGTCCTTCTCGTTAAAAAATCGGGCGAATGTTACGCTTGAAAGGCACTTTCGTCAAGTATTATTGAAAAGGACACATTACTTTTAATTAATTAGTATATTGATTAATTGCGTTAGTAACTTCTTGATCTTGATAAATATTATTAACAATATCTTTGAAGGTTTCGCCTAACACTTTTTGAATTTCATCATTGCTCGCATTAAATGCACCAGATTGTGAACGGGTTGCATTAAAGGTTTTGTTGTATTGTCCGCGTGGACCTTGTACATAAACAACTGCTTGGATTTTGCTGTTCAAGGTGTAACGTAAATTACCTTGATCTACGTGAGTGTTGAATTCTTTCACTTCAACGGTTACACCCGCATTCGCATTATTAGCTTGTCCGATACGGAAACCTTTGCTAACTAAATTTTGTTGCATCACTTGTTGGAAAAGTTGAGTAACGCTTGGTGAGGCGTTTAATTTAATCAGCTCACCTGATTTAGTATAAGTTGCAATTTCTTGTTGTGGACGAGAATCGCGAGTATTAACTGTTACCACTGCTGATTGGTTAATATTCATTGATGCAGTCGGTGATTGAGGGGTAAAAGTTAAGGTATTAGATTGCGCTTGGCAACCCGCTAAAAATAATGTCGCAGCGGCCAACGTCATTGCTGATAATGCTTTGATTTTGTTTGTTACTTTCATAATTTCCTCATTGAATTAGGTTAATTTGTGTTATTCTTACAAACTTAACGCTGAATGTATAGCAAAAAGTTAGGGAGTTTATTTATGTCAAAACAGCAAGAATTATTAGAGAGAATTCAGACCGAATTTCAACCGCACTTTGCCACCGTAGAAAATGAAAGTCATATGCACAGTTCCGGTCGAGGGGCTGATTCTCATTTTAAATTAGTGATTGTCAGCGATGCTTTTGAAGGCATGCGTAAGGTGCAGCGCCACCAAAAACTTTACCAACTTTTTGCCGATGATTTAAAAAATGGCATTCACGCATTAGCGCTTCACCTTTATACAAAAAGCGAATGGGAAAGCCTAGGTGAAGCATTTCCAAAATCACCAAATTGTCTTGGTGTTGGACAGTAAGTATTTCCTTACGTTCCCTATATCAGATTTTCATAAGAAGAGAGAAGGCGAGAGACATTCTCTCTTTTTTATTTTTAATTCCTATTTATTTCTAACTCCTAATAAGTATGAGTCTAAAAGGTTCACAAATATTTCACAAAAAGTAAGGGCGTAAAGTGGAATAAAAGCCCATTTTTCGATAGAATAAGGCGCTTTTAATTTTCGAATTTCAATTTTTGGATGTGTAAGTAATTTCTTACTCATCGAGGAATTAAACAGATTTGAGTTTTTAAATTTATGTGTCAGTTAATAATGCTTTGATCTTAAAAGTGTTTTCTGGCTACGCTCAATCGTGAGATTGCTTTTAGAGCGTATGCTTTAATCGCAATCGTGTTTTTAACCTAGAAAAGTAGTGCAAACAGTATGATTACAATCAAAAAAGGCTTGGATCTTCCTATTGCAGGAAAACCAGCACAAGTAATCCATAGCGGTAACGCTGTGAATCAGGTTGCGATTCTTGGTGAAGAGTATGTGGGTATGCGTCCTTCTATGAAGGTACGTGAAGGCGATGTTGTGAAAAAAGGCCAAGTGCTTTTTGAAGACAAGAAAAACCCTGGAGTGGTTTTCACAGCCCCTGCAAGTGGTACTATCACTGTAATTAATCGTGGCGAAAAACGTGTATTACAATCTGTGGTCATTGATGTGCAAGGTAACGATCAAGTTACTTTCGCTAAATATAACGCAGGTGAGCTCAATACGCTTTCTTCTGAACAAGTTAAACAAAACCTCGTTGAATCCGGTTTGTGGACAGCGTTCCGCACCCGTCCGTTCAGCAAAGTGCCTGCCTTAGATGCAGAACCTTCTTCTCTGTTTGTAAATGCGATGGATACCAATCCTTTGGCAGCAAATCCAGAGGTGGTGTTAAAAGAGCATTGGCAAGATTTTATTGACGGTTTAACAGTATTAAGTCGTCTATTCCCAAATAAACCATTAAATCTATGTAAAGCGGGCAATAGCAATATCCCAACCGTGGATTTGGCTAACCTAAAAGTACATGATTTTGGCGGTGTTCATCCTGCTGGTTTAGTGGGTACACATATTCACTTTATCGATCCGGTTGGTGTTCATAAAACCGTATGGCACATCAATTACCAAGATGTGATTGCTGTAGGTAAATTATTCACTACGGGCGAACTTTATGTAGAACGTGTTGTTTCTCTTGCGGGTCCGCAAGTGAAAGAGCCTCGTCTAGTTCGTACAGTAATCGGTGCTAACCTTTCTCAATTAACGGCAGGTGAGTTAAAAGACGGTAATAACCGTGTGATTTCTGGTTCTGTGCTTTGTGGTCAAACAGCAAAAGACGCTCACGATTATTTAGGTCGTTATGCATTACAAGTTTCTGTGATTGCAGAAGGTAATGAGAAAGAGTTCTTAGGTTGGATCACTCCACAATCGAACAAATATTCGATTACCCGTACCGTATTGGGTCACTTTGGTAAGAAATTATTCAACTTCACTACCGCAGAAAATGGTGGTGAGCGTGCAATGGTACCAATCGGTAGCTATGAGCGCGTGATGCCGTTGGATATTTTACCGACATTATTATTACGTGATTTAATCGTGGGCGATACCGACGGTTCACAAGCGTTAGGTTGTCTTGAATTAGATGAAGAAGACTTAGCATTATGTTCTTTCGTTTGCCCGGGCAAATATGAATACGGTTCAATCTTGCGTCAAGTATTAGATAAGATTGAGAAGGAAGGTTAAAAATGGGTTTAAAAAATCTTTTTGAAAAAATGGAACCCGCGTTTTTACCAGGCGGTAAATACAGCAAGCTTTATCCGATCTTTGAATCGATTTATACCTTGCTTTATACACCAGGTACGGTAACGCACAAAAACACACACGTTCGTGATGCGTTAGACTCAAAACGTATGATGATTACGGTTTTCCTTGCGTTGTTCCCTGCGATTTTTTACGGGATGTATAACGTGGGTAACCAAGCGATTCCCGCTTTAAATCAATTAGGCAATTTAGATCAATTAATTGCTAACGATTGGCACTATGCGCTTGCAAGTTCATTAGGTTTAGACTTAACCAATAATGCAACTTGGGGCTCAAAAATGGCGTTAGGGGCGATCTTCTTCTTACCAATTTACTTAGTGGTATTCACCGTTTGTACAATTTGGGAATTATTGTTCTCAGTGGTGCGTGGTCATGAAGTAAATGAAGGGATGTTCGTTTCAACCATTTTATTTGCGTTAATCGTTCCACCAACATTGCCATTATGGCAAGCTGCACTTGGTATCAGTTTTGGTATCGTGGTAGCAAAAGAAATCTTCGGTGGTGTAGGTCGTAACTTTATGAACCCTGCGCTTGCTGGTCGTGCATTCTTATTCTTCGCTTATCCGGCTCAAATTTCTGGTGACTTAGTATGGACTGCTGCAGATGGTTTCTCTGGTGCAACCGCACTTTCACAATGGTCTCAAGGTGGTCAAGCAGCATTACAACACACTGTAACCGGTCAACCTATTACTTGGATGGATGCATTCATCGGTAATATTCCTGGTTCAATGGGTGAGGTTTCAACGCTTGCGTTATTAATCGGTGGTGCGTTAATTGTATTCACCCGTATTGCTTCTTGGCGCATTATGGCTGGTGTCATGATCGGTATGATTGGTACAGCAACCTTATTCAATTTAATCGGTTCTGATTCTAACCAAATGTTCTCAATGCCTTGGCATTGGCACTTTGTATTAGGTGGTTTTGCACTTGGTATGATCTTCATGGCTACAGACCCTGTATCAGCTTCATTCACCAACACGGGTAAATGGTGGTACGGTGCGTTAATTGGCGTGATGGCTGTATTAATTCGTACAGTGAACCCAGCTTATCCAGAAGGGATGATGTTAGCGATTTTATTTGCAAACTTATTTGCACCAATTTTCGACTACATCGTGGTTCAAGCAAATATCAAACGTCGGAGAGCAAGAACAAATGGCTAAATTTAATAAAGATAGCGTTAGCGGTACAGTTACCGTTGTTGTGTTGCTAAGTTTAGTGTGTTCTATCGTGGTTTCTGGTGCTGCAGTAGCATTAAAATCCAAACAAGATGAACAAAAAGCACTCGACGTTCAACGTAACATTTTAACTGTTGCTGGCTTAATGAAAGAAGATAATGCATCAGTAATTAAAGACACTTACAGCAAATTTATTGAACCGCGTTTAGTTGATTTGCAAAGTGGTGATTACGTTCAAGCTTCAGCAGAAGAAATCAACAAATTTGAACCTAAAGATGCCATTAAAGATCCTGCAAAAAGCCAAGCAATTCCAGCGGAAGCAGATAAAGCAGGAATTAAAGTTCGTGCAAATCAAGCACGTGTTTATCTTGTAAAAGATGAGCAAGGCAATGTCAGCCAAGTCGTATTACCAATGTATGGTCGCGGTTTATGGTCAACCATGTACGGTTTCGTTTCGGTTGCACCAGATGGAAATACCATCAAAGGTATCACTTACTATGACCAAGGTGAAACAGCCGGTCTTGGTGGTGAAATTGCGAATCCTCGTTGGCAAGCTCAATTCGTGGATAAAAAATTATTCGACGAACAAGGACACCAAAAATTCAAAATCTATAAAGGCACATCAACAGATAAAGATCACGGTGTAGATGGTTTATCTGGTGCAACCTTAACCAGTAACGGTGTACAAGGTTCATTTGATTATTGGTTCAGCCAAAATGGCTTCGGTCCATTCTTAGCGAAATTTAAAGCAGGAGAAATCAAATAATGGCTGATGCAAAAGTAAATTTGAAAGGTCTTTTATTAGATCCTATTGCTAAAAATAACCCGATTGCCTTGCAAATTTTGGGTATCTGTTCTGCGTTAGCGGTAACAACCCAATTACAAACAGCGATCGTAATGGCGATTGCGGTAAGTTTGGTAACCGGTTTCTCCAGTTTGTTCATTTCATTGATTCGTAACTATATTCCAAATAGTATCCGTATCATTGTGCAACTGGCGATTATCGCGTCTTTAGTAATCTTGGTTGACCAAGTATTAAAAGCTTATGCCTATGGTTTATCTAAGCAGCTCTCTGTATTCGTCGGTCTTATCATTACAAACTGTATCGTAATGGGCCGTGCAGAAGCGTTTGCGATGAAATCACCTCCGCTAGAAAGTTTTGTAGACGGTATTGGTAACGGTTTAGGTTATGGTGCAATCTTATTGATCGTTGCAACATTACGTGAATTAATCGGTTCTGGTCGTTTACTTGGTTTCCCTGTATTCCAAACTATTCAAGACGGCGGTTGGTATCAACCAAACGGTTTATTCCTTCTTGCACCAAGTGCGTTCTTCATTATCGGCTTCGTTATTTGGGGCTTAAGAACGTGGAAACCTGAGCAACAGGAGAAATAATCAATGGAACATTATATTAGCCTATTCGTGAAGGCGATCTTCATTGAAAACATGGCGCTCTCTTTCTTCTTAGGGATGTGTACTTTCCTTGCGGTTTCTAAGAAAGTTTCCACGGCGTTTGGCCTTGGTGTTGCAGTAGTCGTCGTACTTGGTATTGCGGTACCCGCTAACCAATTTGTATACGAGCACGTATTAAAAGATGGCGCATTGGTAAAAGGTGTGAGCCTTGAGTTCTTAAACTTCATTACCTTTATCGGGATTATCGCGGGTCTTGTTCAATTACTTGAAATGACCTTAGATAAATTCTTCCCTGCACTTTATAACGCATTAGGTATCTTCCTTCCACTTATCGCCGTAAACTGTGCGATCTTCGGTGGTGTATCTTTTGCCGTGCAACGTGAATACAACTTCGCTGAAGCGGCAGTTTATGGTATCGGTGCGGGTGTAGGTTGGATGTTAGCAATCGTTGCGCTTGCAGGCTTAACTGAGAAAATGAAATATGCCGATGTACCGGCAGGCTTAAAAGGATTAGGGATTACCTTTATCACTGCAGGCTTGATGGCGCTTGGCTTTATGTCATTCTCTGGTATTCAGTTATAAGGAGGCATAAATGAGCGAATCTTCAATTTTATTATTAGGTGTTGCGGCATTTACGGTTATCCTTTTAGTGCTCGTTGCGATTATTTTATTCGCTAAATCAAAATTAGTGGATTCTGGTGATATCACCATTTCTATTAATGACGATCCTGAAAAAGCGATCACTTTACCAGCTGGTGGTAAATTACTTGGTGCTTTAGCAAGTAAAGGTATCTTCGTTTCTTCTGCGTGTGGTGGTGGCGGTTCTTGTGGCCAATGTGTCGTCAAAGTAAAAAGCGGTGGTGGTGAAATTTTACCAACCGAACTTTCTCATATCAGCAAACGTGAAGCGAAAGAAGGTTATCGTTTAGCTTGCCAAGTCAATGTAAAAGGCAGTATGGATGTTGAATTGCCAGAAGAAATCTTCGGTGTGAAAAAATGGGAATGTACTGTTATTTCTAATGATAACAAAGCAACCTTTATTAAAGAGCTTAAATTAGCGATTCCTGAAGGTGAAGAAGTTCCTTTCCGTGCGGGTGGTTATATCCAAATCGAAGCTGATCCACATACGGTTTACTATAAAGATTTCGATATTCCAGAAGAATACCACGAAGATTGGGACAAATACGATTTATGGCGTTATGTGTCTAAAGTGGATGAGCATATTATCCGTGCTTATTCTATGGCTTCATACCCAGAAGAAAAAGGCATTATTATGCTTAACGTGCGTATTGCAACGCCTCCACCACGTCAACCTGATGCACCTCCAGGTCAAATGTCTTCATACATTTGGTCATTAAAAGCAGGTGATAAAGTGACAATTTCTGGTCCATTCGGTGAATTCTTCGCGAAAGAAACCGACAACGAAATGGTCTTCATCGGTGGTGGTGCGGGTATGGCACCAATGCGTTCTCATATCTTTGACCAATTAAAACGTTTACACTCTAAACGTAAAATGTCATTCTGGTATGGTGCACGTTCTAAACGTGAAATGTTCTATGTAGAAGATTTTGATCAGCTTCAAGCAGAAAATCCAAACTTTATATGGCACGTGGCATTATCTGATCCGTTACCAGAAGATAACTGGACAGGTTACACCGGCTTTATTCACAACGTACTTTATGAAAACTACTTGAAAAATCATGAAGCACCAGAAGATTGTGAATACTACATGTGTGGACCTCCGGTGATGAACGCTGCGGTAATCAAAATGTTGAAAGACCTCGGTGTTGAAGATGAAAACATCTTATTAGATGACTTCGGTGGTTGATTTTAGTTAATCAAAACATCATGAAAACTGACCGCACTTTGTGATGAAGTGCGGTCAAAATTTAAGGTGTTTTTAGAAAATTTTCTATGATTACAGGTAAATTTTGTTTAGTTTGCTAGTAGTTCACAGATTTAGGAAATCCAGATGAAAAAATTAATAAGCGGTATCGTGGCGGTGGCAATGGCATTAAGTCTTACAGCCTGTGAAAAAGAAACAAAAGTTATCTCATTAAGTGGTAAAACAATGGGAACAACTTATCATGTTAAATACCTTGATGAAGGCTCAATGAAAGCAACATCTGAAAAGACGCATGAAGAAATTGAAGCTATCTTAAAAGATGTGAACGCGAAAATGTCCACTTACAAAAAAGATTCGGAATTGAGTCGTTTCAATCAAAATACCCAAGTGAATACACCGATTGAGATTTCAGCAGATTTTGCCAAAGTATTGGCCGAAGCGATTCGTTTAAATAAAGTGACTGAAGGTGCATTGGATGTAACTGTTGGCCCAGTTGTGAATTTATGGGGATTTGGCCCTGAAAAACGTCCAGAAAAACAACCTACACCAGAACAATTAGCTGAACGCCAAGCTTGGGTTGGTATTGATAAAATTGCCCTTGATATGAGTGGTGCAAAACCGACATTAAGCAAAGCACTTCCTCAAGTTTATGTCGATTTATCATCGATTGCTAAAGGCTTTGGTGTTGATCAGGTGGCTGAAAAGTTAGAACAACTAAATGCTCAGAATTACATGGTTGAAATCGGCGGTGAAATTCGTGCGAAAGGAAAAAATATTGAAGGCAAACCTTGGCAGATCGCAATTGAAAAACCAACCACAACAGGTGAAAGAGCGGTTGAAGCTGTCATTGGATTAGACAATATGGGAATGGCAAGTTCTGGCGATTATCGTATTTACTTTGAAGAAAATGGTAAACGCTTTGCTCATGAAATTGATCCGAAAACAGGTTATCCAATTCAGCATCATTTAGCCTCAATTACGGTACTTGCGCCAACCTCAATGACTGCAGATGGCCTATCAACAGGTTTATTTGTGCTGGGTGAAGATAAGGCGTTAGAAGTGGCAGAGAAAAATAATCTTGCCGTTTACTTAATCATTAAAACAGATAATGGTTTTATCACAAAATCATCCTCTGCTTTCAAAAAATTAACAGAAACAAAAGAATAGTTATGCAAACTTTATTTTTTACTTTGATCGCTTTCGTCGCAATTATATTGTTGATGTCTATCGGATTTATTATCAAAAAACAAAGTTTAAAAGGTAGCTGCGGTGGTTTATCTACCCTTGGTATTGCCAAAGCTTGCGATTGTGATAAACCTTGCGACACGCTTCAATCAAAATTAGATGCGGGCGATGAACAAGCGAAAGCTGAATATGAGCAAAAATTCGCGAAAAAAGATGATGACTCGCAATTTTATGAAGTGAAATAACTTGCTCAAAAATGACCGCACTTTATGTGCAAAATAAACTTAACGGCAAAATTATTTTGCCGTTTTCTCATTCAATTACCAATGTGCTTCGCCTTAACCGAAGTTACGGGAGAAATATGTTAATTTCAAATACTTATAATCAATACTTTCCTCAAATGACACAAGAACAACTTGCGAGAAATGCGACAAAAAAAGTGATTTGTGGTATGTCTGGCGGAGTGGATTCTTCTGTGTCAGCTTTTATTCTTCAACAGCAAGGCTATCAGGTGGAAGGCCTGTTTATGAAAAACTGGGAAGAAGATGATGATACGGATTACTGTACTGCCGCAGCAGATCTTGCAGATGCTCAAGCAGTATGTGATAAGTTGGGGATCAAACTACATAAAATTAATTTTGCAGCAGAATATTGGGATAATGTCTTTGAGCATTTTTTAACTGAATATAAAGCAGGGCGCACGCCGAACCCAGATATTTTGTGTAATAAAGAAATTAAATTTAAAGCGTTTTTAGAATATGCAGCTGAAGATCTTGGTGCTCATTACATTGCAACAGGGCATTATGTACGTAGAGCAGGTAATGATGAAAATGCAAAATTATTACGTGGTCTAGATGCCAATAAAGATCAAAGTTATTTTCTTTATACCTTAAGCCATAAACAAGTGGGACAAAGCTTATTCCCCGTTGGTGAAATCGAGAAGCCCATTGTTCGCGCTATTGCTGAAGATCTTGGCTTAATTACGGCGAAGAAAAAAGACTCTACCGGTATTTGTTTTATTGGTGAGCGTAAATTTAAGGATTTCTTAGCTCGTTACTTGCCAGCTCAACCGGGTAATATTCGCACTGTAGATAACGAAATTATTGGTCGTCATGATGGATTGATGTATCACACATTAGGACAGCGTAAAGGATTAGGCATTGGTGGTTTAAAAAATGCGGGTGATGAGGCTTGGTATGTGGTAGATAAGGATGTGGAAAATAATGAACTTATTGTCGCTCAGGGGCATGACCATCCTCGTTTATTTTCAAAAGGTTTGATTGCTAGCCAATTACATTGGGTTGATCGCGAACCAATTCGAGAGTTATTACGTTGCACGGTTAAAACACGTTATCGCCAACAAGATATTCCTTGTGTGATTGAACCAATTGATGATGAAACTATTCGAGTGATTTTCGATGAACCTCAATCAGCCGTCACACCAGGGCAATCTGCCGTATTTTACCTTGGTGAGGTTTGTTTGGGCGGCGGGATTATCGAAGAACGGATTAAATAACCTAACAAAAAAGGCTTGGGATCCCAAGCCTTTTTCTTTGCGAAATTATTCGCCCAAACGCTCTTTAATACGAGCAGATTTACCTGAACGTTCACGTAAGTAGTAAAGTTTAGCTTTACGTACTGCACCTTTACGTTTAACAGTGATTGAATCTACAACTGGTGAGTGAGTTTGGAATACACGCTCAACACCTACACCGTTAGACACTTTACGTAAAGTAAATGCTGAGTGCAAGCCACGGTTACGAATTGCAATAACCACGCCTTCGAATGCTTGCAAACGACGTTTGCTACCTTCAACTACCCATACTTTAACTTCTAAAGTATCACCTGGGCGGAAGCTAGGTACGTTTTGTTTTAATTGTTCTTGTTCAAGTTGTTTGATAATGTTAGACATTGTTTGATCCTTTATTGATCCTAGATGTAACTGAAACTAACTGTTATGCTCGGCTTGCGCCTCTTTTAACAGCTTACGTTGTTCGTCAGTCAGAGCTAGGCCTTCTAAGAGCTCAGGGCGTCGGAGCCACGTTCTTTGTAGCGATTGTTTTAATCGCCATTTGCGAATTTCTTCGTGATGTCCCGACATCAGCACGGATGGCACAGTTAATCCTTCTAACACTTCCGGTCTGGTGTAATGCGGGCAATCTAATAAACCGTCTGCAAAAGAATCTTCTTCTGCGGAGGCTTGTTTGCCTAATACACCGGGAATAAAACGCGCAACAGCATCAATTAATGTCATTGCCGGCAATTCCCCACCGGTCAGAACGTAATCGCCAATTGACCATTCTTCATCAATTTCAGTTTGAATCAATCGCTCATCAATACCTTCATAACGTCCGCATACCAAAATCAATTTCTGATTTTGAGCAAGCTCGGTTACACCGCCTTGATCGAGTTTACGTCCTTGTGGCGAAAGGTAAATCACCTTTGCGCCTTCTCCTGCCGCTGCTTTCGCAGCATGAATCACATCCCGTAAAGGTTGCACCATCATCAGCATTCCCGGGCCACCACCATAAGGACGGTCATCCACGGTTTTATGCTTATCGAATGTAAAATCTCTTGGATTCCAACATTCCACTTGCAGAAGATTATGTTTTACAGCTCTACCTGTAACCCCAAATTCCGTAATCGCTTTAAACATTTCGGGGAATAATGAAATCACCCCTATCCACATAAAAAGCCTACTACATTACGTTTGTGCATACTTGAGATTAGAAACCAGCGTCCCAATCCACTTCAATTGTTTTCGTGGTGAGATCGACTCTTTTAACTACTTGTTCATACAAGAACGGAATTAACCGCTCTTGTTTTCCAAAAGCATCTTTGGTATTGGCTCTCACCACTAACACATCATTAGAACCGGTTTCCATCATCTCTGTTACCGTTCCCATTGTATAACCTTCTAAGTTGACGACTGAACAACCGATTAAATCGTGCCAGTAATAATCCCCTTCTTCCAGTTCTGGGAATACAGATAAATCCACACCAATTTCAACAGTTGCTAAAATTTGTGCGGCTTCACGGTCATCAACGCCTTTTAATTTAACGATGATTTCGTGATTATGATGACGCCAATTTTCTAATTCTGCAGGCTGCCATTCACCTTTGATTTTTAAAAACCAAGGTTGATAATCAAAAATACTTTCAGCTTGTTCTGTTGATGAATAAATACGTAACCACCCACGAATACCGTAGGTTGAGCCTAATTTGCCCACAACTTCAATACGTTGTTGTTCCATATTTTCACCTATCTTAGTTTAAGAACTAAATCAAAAAGCGAGATTATGCTTTTTGAGCTTCTTTTACCAAAGTTGCAACACGGTCTGAAAGTGAAGCACCTTGAGCAACCCAGTGGTTTACACGCTCAAGATCAACACGAAGACGCTCTGCGTTACCTTGTGCGATTGGGTTGAAGAAACCTATACGCTCAATGAAACGACCGTCACGTGGTGAACGGCTGTCAGCTACTACGATTTGATAAAATGGGCGTTTTTTAGCTCCGCCACGAGATAAACGAATGGTTACCATAACCTTCCTCTAAATGTTTAATTACTAAAAGAATATTCCTAAACTCGAAAGTGATTTAAGAATATAGCTTACTTTTTTCTCTGTATATATAGACAAAAAGCCTGCGAGTTTTATACTTTTTGAGCAAAATTGCAAGTTTTGGATGAGCATTCTAATAAGTACGTTATATTCTCTTGAAAAAGTAAACATTATCATTCACATGCAATTTTGTTTTACGTATAATCTAAGAAACTCTCAAATAGTTTTAGGTCAAGTTTACGCGTTAAGCGGTATTTTATATTGATAAAATATCAGTTAAATGAGGTTTATTATGAAAATCAGTTTTCATTCTGTGTTACTTGGATTAGCGTCATGTATTGGCATTCAACAATCTGTGATAGCGAGTCCTCCTTCGTCTTCTCACCAATCAATATCTACTGAGTCCGCTGAGGCTTTAAAGCAACAATTTTCAATCGCTTTAGCTAAACAAGAAAAGCAACAAATTTCTATTTTACAGAAAAAACTCACCGCACTTTTTTCTTTACCTCCCCAATTTCTTGATAATCAGATCCAAATAAGCGAAAAAATCCTCACTCGCATTTTTAAAACAGATAAAAATCTCACCCCTAAATTTCTTGATTATTTATACTTTGAACCGATAAATACTGGCGATGCTAATTTAATTCAGGAAATGAAGAAAAACTTACTGGTGTCTTTTTTAGCGAATGAGCAGGCAAAAATTTATATTCGTCAAACAGATAATTCGGAGCAATTTGTTCAGGCTTTAATAGAACGGGGAGCCAAACCAGATCAAATTATATTATTGTCTTTGGATGCTAAAGGCATATTTCAAAAAATTATTGAACAGATGCGTCAAGATTTTCCTAATCAAACAACTTTTTCTATTACTGAGAATCGAGTGAGTTTGATAACCCCTTCTTCTGAAATTAAGCCTCGCCTCGCTCTAGCCAATATGATGTTTGCTCGCCAATTTAAAGGGGTGGAGGTTGATGATTTTTCGTATTTAGATCAAGCACGTGAAAATCTTCAACACAATAACTATGCTATTCGTTATAAGACTTTCCAAGCAATGCTTGAAGGCTTAAATTAATCCGTTTACTCACAAGGAGCCATTATGTTTTTATCTAAAAAATCAGTTACCTTTGCAGTTAGTGCGTTAGCAATGCTTTGCTCAGGTGCAGCCTTTGCTAAAGAAGCGCTGCAAGCACATAAAGCTGTGGAGTTAAGTATCTTACATATTAACGACCACCATTCTTATTTGGAACCGCACGAAGCAAGAATTAATCTAAATGGTCAACAAACAAAGGTTGATATTGGCGGTTTTTCTGCTGTGAATGGAAAACTTTATGAGTTACGTAAAAAGTATAAAAATCCATTAGTACTGCATGCAGGCGATGCCATTACTGGTACACTTTACTTTACGCTGTTTGGCGGTTCTGCTGATGCGGCTGTGATGAATGCAGGTAATTTCCATTATTTTACTTTAGGTAATCATGAATTTGACGCGGGTAATGAAGGGTTATTAAAACTGCTTGAACCATTAAAAATTCCTGTGCTTTCAGCTAATGTGATTCCTGATAAAAGTTCAATTTTATATAACAAATGGAAACCTTACGATATTTTCACTGTGGATGGAGAAAAAATTGCTATTATCGGTTTAGATACCGTGAATAAAACGGTTAATTCCTCTTCACCAGGTAAAGATGTGAAGTTCTATGATGAAATTGCTACCGCACAAATTATGGCAAATGCGCTAAAACAACAAGGTATTAATAAAATCATTTTACTTTCACATGCAGGAAGTGAAAAAAATATCGAAATTGCTCAAAAAGTAAATGATATTGATGTGATCGTTACTGGCGATTCACATTATTTATACGGAAACGATGAATTACGTGGTTTAAAATTGCCAGTAATCTATGAATATCCGCTTGAATTTAAAAATCCGAATGGTGAACCGGTATTTATAATGGAGGGTTGGGCTTATTCTGCTGTGGTGGGGGATTTAGGTGTTAAATTCAGTCCTGAAGGTATTGCGTCTATTACTCGTAAAATTCCTCACGTGTTAATGAGTTCTCATAAACTTCAAGTGAAAAATTCGGAAGGTAAATGGACTGAATTAACCGGCGATGAACGTAAAAAAGCGCTTGATACTTTAAAATCAATGAAGAGTATTTCACTTGATGATCATGATGCAAAAACAGACATGCTTATTTCAAAATATAAAAGTGAAAAAGATCGTTTAGCACAAGAAATTGTTGGCGTCATCACTGGTTCTGCAATGCCAGGTGGTTCAGCGAACCGTATCCCAAATAAAGCAGGCTCTAATCCAGAAGGTTCTATCGCGACACGCTTTATTGCAGAAACGATGTATAACGAACTCAAAACGGTGGATTTAACCATTCAAAATGCAGGCGGTGTACGCGCAGATATTTTACCGGGCAATGTAACCTTTAATGATGCTTATACTTTCTTACCTTTCGGGAATACGTTATATACCTATAAAATGGAAGGTTCGTTAGTGAAACAAGTGCTTGAAGATGCGATGCAATTTGCTTTAATTGATGGCTCTACAGGAGCATTCCCTTATGGCGCAGGCATTCGTTACGAAGCGAATGAAACACCAAATGCAGAAGGTAAACGTTTAGTGAGCGTGGAAGTTTTGAATAAACAAACCCAACAATGGGAACCAATTGATGATAATAAACGTTATCTTGTTGGTACTAATGCTTATGTAGCTAGCGGTAAAGATGGTTACAAAACGTTTGGTAAATTATTTAACGATCCGAAATATGAAGGCGTTGATACTTACTTGCCTGATGCGGAAAGTTTCATTAAATTTATGAAAAAACATCCGCACTTTGAGGCTTACACTTCATCAAATGTGAAATTTAATGCTTCTAGTGATGCGTTACCTAAAAAATAAAAGCTAAAAACTATATTGCTACTGGCCATTATGTGCGTCGTCGTGGCGCAGATAATCAAGCGGAGCTATTGCGCGGCTTAGATAGCAACAAAGACCAAAGCTATTTCCTTTACACGTTGAGTAAAAATCAGGTAGGCCAAAGCCTTTTCCCTGTCGGTGAAATTGAAAAGCCGATCGTACGTGCTATTGCAGAAGATTTAGGTTTAATTACCGCGAAGAAAAAAGACTCTACTGGTATTTGTTTTATTGGTGAGCGTAAGTTTAAGGATTTCTTAGCACGTTATTTGCCGGCTCAACCAGGTGACATCCGTACCGTAGATGGCGAGATTATTGGTCGCCATGAAGGCTTGATGTACCACACCCTGGGGCAGCGTAAAGGACTAGGTATCGGTGGATTAAAAAATGCCGGTGATGAAGCCTGGTATGTAGTAGATAAAGATGTGGAAAATAATGAATTGATTGTGGCACAAGGCCATGATCATCCACGTTTGTTCTCCAAAGGCTTAATTGCCAAGCAGCTACATTGGGTGAGTCGTGAGTCCGTGCGTGAAGCGTTCCGTTGCACGGTGAAAACTCGTTATCGTCAAACGGATATTGCTTGTTTGGTTGAGCCGATTGATGACGATTGCATTCGAGTGATTTTTGACGAACCGCAAGCCGCAGTCACACCAGGTCAATCAGCGGTATTTTATCTTGATGAAGTCTGCTTAGGTGGCGGCATTATCGAAGAACGAATTTAATCAATATTGAATAAAATGCGGTCAGAAATTTAAGGATTTTTCTGACCGCACTTTTTAATTATTTACCTAATGGAGCTTTTTATGCGTTACATCGTATTGGGATGTCTGTTAACGTTGTTTTCCACTACACTTTTTGCTCAGTTAAAAACAGATTTAGCCTTATTAAATTTGAAAGGACCAGTAAAAAAATGGGAAATGAAATCGATCAATCCGAAAGATTCTTCAATTTTGGAGCATAAGATTACTTTTTTTAATCCGCAGGGATTTAAAACTAAAGAAAAAACCTTAGGGGATGTTGTTTTGACACAAAACTTTGTGTATGACGAAAAAGGACGTTTGATTAAATCTTTTATAGAAGGTGATAATAATGCTATCGAATATCTTTATCACACTAATTCTGATGGTTCATTGACAGTAATCCATAAGTATAAAGCGAAAGATATGCCTGATATCATCATATCTGAAAATACCTATGATAAAAATGGATTGCTCATCATTGAAAAAAAAGAAGATGAGTCTTGTGAGGAAGGGTGTGAAAAACTTGAAAATGGCATGAATAAGTATAGTCATCATTATGATGAACAGGGCAATCTTGTAGAAATTAGAAATGAGCTTTTTAATAATGAGTCTACCAAATATACCAACAAATATATTGATGGCAAATTAGTTGAACAAACAGAATACATGTATGGTGGAAAAGTTGTAAGAACTTTTGATGCAAATGGATATCCGATCAAACTTGAAGACTTTCCGCCTTATGGATTTGGGGATGGTAGTGTATCCTCCATAAAGCGTTGGAAAAATACAGTGGATGATCATGGTAATGTGGTGAAGATTGAAGAATTTGATGATGTTAATCATCCAAGCTTAATAATTATAAACTCATATGAATACTATTAGCTCAAAGTGCGGTCAGAAATTTAGAGATTTTCTGACCGCACTTTTTCCCCGTGAATCTTCACGGTCTAAAAAAACATGATCCACATCACATTACTGAAATTATTGTGAATTAAATACTAGAAAAAAGAAACTGAGCATAATAATATCCGCCCCGTAGAAAGTTTTTCTCAACACACAATAAGGATATATTATGTCGCAAATCTATACTCAGGTGAGAAAGTTAGCGGAACAGTTTATTGAGCCTTACGCCGACGAACTCGATCAAAAAAAAGAATTTCCTGTTCAGGCATTTAAAGAATTAGGTAAAGCCGGTTGGTTTTCACTTTTAATTCCAAAAGAATACGGCGGAATGGGATTAACTCTAAAAGAACATGCTGAAGTCTGTATGGCATTAGCTGAAAGTTCAGCCTCTGCTGGTCTCTGTTACATGATGAGTAACGTTGCAGTGAATTGTTTAAATCTATTCGGCAGCGATCAACTCAAACAAAAAATCTTTTCAGACATTGTTCAAAATCAAACCTTTGCCGCACTCGCCTATAGTGAATTAGGCACAGGTACTCACTTCTATATCACCGATGCAACCGCACAATTTAATGCTGAATATGCAGTATTCAATGGCTTAAAATCCATGGTGACATCGGGCAATTATGCCTCTTATTATTTAGCACTTTTGCCTTCCGAAAATGGCGAAACTATTGATAACTGGGTGCTTCCACTTGGTACTCAAGGCTTAACTTTTGAAGCTGATAGCTGGAATGGCTTAGGTATGCGTAGTAATGTTTCTTGCTTTATGCGCATGACCGATATGCCATTAGATCGTAGCTGGCGTATTGGTGAAGTTGGCACAGGCGCAGAACAAGTATTTGGTGGCATTGCACCAGCCTTTATTTGTGGTTTGGCAGCAGTCTATAGTGGCGTATGTAAAGCCGTGCTTACTGAGGCAATTAAACATTCAACACACCGTAAATACACATCGGGCACTGCATTAGCTGAAATCGAAACCGTGCAAATTCACTTAGCTAAAATCTATGCAAACACAAACGCTGCTGTATGTGCTACGCGAGATGCGGCTCGTGCAGCCACAGAAGGTGATGCAGATGCATTAGCTAAATTATTAGCTGCCCGAATTCTCGCGAGCGAAAACGCTATTGCTCTTGCTCAAATTGGTATGCGTATTGGCGGTGGCAAGGCTTATAACAAAATGGGACCAATGGAACGCTATTTACGCGATGCATTAGCAAGCCAAGTGATGGCGCCAAGTGTCGATGTGCTAAATATTTGGTTAGGTAAAGCCATTACAGGTCAACAAATTCCATAAAGTGCGGTGAAAAATGAGTGAGAAATTAAAAATTGGGGCGGTAATCTACGCCCCACAAGTGACAGTTATTTGGGGAATTATTGCAGACTTTTTCGAAAAAGAAGGATTCCCTATTGAGCCAGTGTATTTCAAAGACTACAAAGGACAAGTTGATGCGTTACTCAATAATGAAATTGATGTAGCGTGGAACTCTCCCCTAGCTTGGTTAGATGGTTACTTGCGTAGTGGCGGTAAAACCTTAAATGGTGCCATGCGTGATACCGATCAAGATCGTCAAAGCTATTTAGTTGTTAATGATCCAACTATCCAATCGATTGAAGATTTAAAAAATAAAACTATTGCTTTTGGTGCAATTGATTCCCCACAAGCGCGGTTAATTCCTATCGAGTTTTTACATCAACATGGCTTGGAATTTGGTCAAGATTATGTAGAAAAACGCTTTGATGTGGGTGTTGGTTTGCACGGTGATCATGTAGGCGGTGAATTAGATGCAGCCAATGCATTAAAAGATCGTCAAGTCTCGGCAACATGGATGTTAGATTTCAACTTTGAACGTTGGACAAAAGATGGCACACTCGATCCAGCAACAGTTCAAGTACTTGCAAAAACACCATCATTTGACCATTGTATTTTCAGTGGGCGCGTGGGATTAGATGAAACCAAATTCAATGCATTCACCGAAACCTTGTTCAAAATGGATTACAACAATCCAGAACATAAAGAAATGATGGATTTGGAAGGATTAAAACGTTGGGTTGCGGGTAGAACAAAAGGTTTTGCTCAATTACAAGCAGCCAATGAATATTTAAAATTCTTGTAATATCAATATGTCATGATGGGCGTGTAATAAACGCCCGTCATTGTGGATTTTCTATGAAACCTTTCACAACTTCCCTTTTAGGCTCAATGCCTCGTAGCCAAGCACTTTTGATGGCACGTAAAAAGCACGCACTCGGCAAAATAACCACTACAGAGCTTGAGCAAATCGTTGTTCAAGAAACGAAACAAATTGTTGCACTTCAACAACGCACAGGCATTGATATCATCACGAGTGGTGAATTACTTCGCGACAATTACCTTTCTTTTATTGCACAAAAAATTCAAGGCGCGACCTTAATGAGCATGAGTGAAATGCTCGATCACATTAAAGAAAAGCAAGTTTTTGAATCGATGCTAGAAACCTTGGATGTTCCCGCACTTTCCATAAAAAATGCTATTTGCGTGGGAAAAATCAGCTACAAACAATCTTTAGTAGCAGATGAAATGTTGCTACTGAAAAATCTAACCAAGCAACCAATTAAAGCAACCTTGCCTGGGCCTTACTTAATAGCTCGCTCCATGTGGCTTTCGCCTGTGTCAGGGCTACATTATTCATCAAAAGAAGAAATGGCGAAGGATGTTGTTGCTATCTTAAAACAAGAAATTGATCATTTATGTGAACTAGGGGTAAGTGTAGTTCAATTTGATGAGCCTGTTTTGACAGAAGTTATTTTTAGCCATCATCAAACACGTTCATTTATGTGTGCGGCGTTAAGCGAAAAACAAGATTTTGCAGCAGAGCTACAGTTTGCGAAAAGTTTAATTACTCAAATCTTTGAGTATGCAAGAAATAAAAATATCAAAACCGCCTTGCACGTTTGTCGAGGAAACTGGAGCAAAGATGAAAGCGTATTACTGCGCGGGCCTTATACATCACTAGTGAATTTATTTGAATCGGCGTTACCTGATATTTTAATGCTCGAATTTTCTACGCCAAGAGCGGGAGAATTAAGTTCGTTGTTAGAAAGTGAAATCTTAAGACAAAAATGTATTTTAGGCTTAGGCGTCATCAATCCTCGTTCTGATGAGGTGGAAACCGTAGATCAGATTGTTCAACGAGCGGAAAAAGCTTTAAATTACCTTCCACCAGAGCAAATTTGGCTAAATCCAGATTGTGGATTTGCCACTTTTTCTAACCGCCCTTTAAATGGTTTTGATATTATTGAAGCCAAACTTAAGGTATTAAATGAGGCAAAATCAATATTGAGGGAACGTTATGTATCACGTACCTGAAAGTGAATGTTTTACAGCGAAATATCGAGCCGTATTACGCGGAGAAGAAATTAAATTATTCACACCGAATGACAGTATTTCGCTCTATTCACAAGTCAATTTCGATAACCAATCGTTACAAAAAAGTGCGGTAGATTATTTTGCTGTTTCTATTCTAGGTGGCATTTTGAGTAGTGTAAAAGCGCATTTTGCTCAACAACGTGCCGATATTGTAGAAATGGAAGGAAAAATTTGGCTCAACCTCGCCAATCCTTTAACCTTACTTGGTGTGCATGGTTATGATGAACCTCCACACATAACCGATTGTAAAATTAAAATTTTTATTTCATCTGATTTAGATGATCAGACGTTTGATAAGCTTACTGAAGCTGCATTAAGAAATTGTTTTATCTACAACACATTAAATAAAACGTTTTCTTTTACTGTCTTGTTTGAGCAAGTTTTGTAATTCATTATATCAGTTAAAAATACGACTTAAATTAAATACCATCAATATTTTCCTAATTTGAAATAATTGGTATTTTTTTATACCATAAATGCACTTTTGGAAACAATCCACTCAAATCCTACTGAGCGTTTCCTTCAAAATCGCACTTCTCCGTGCTATCATTTGCGATGGTTCCATCTCACCATTTAGGGCTTAAGGCCTTATTTTATTTAATCTGATTTTATTTTTATTCACTTAATTTTTAAGGGGGAAGCGTTGTCTTTATCTAAATTTATGGAAAAGCAAACGTCGTTCAATCCTTTAGTGATTGGTGCAACGTTATTTTTTGTGGTGTTACTCGTTGCGATGATTTTAATCGCTCCGGAACAAACGCAAACTTTATTAAATACCGCCAAATCGGGCATTTTTGCCAACTTTAGTTGGTTTTACGTATTAGCATTCTCAGTATTTTTGGGCTTTTTAGTCATTTTATCAGTCAGTAGCCTAGGTAATATCAAATTAGGCAATGATGAAGAAGAGCCTGAATTTGGTTTTCTGTCTTGGTTGGCGATGTTATTTGCTGCCGGTATGGGGGTAGGGTTGATGTTCTTTGGTGTAGCAGAGCCATTGACGCATTACTTATCTGATATTACCACAGGCAGCGCAGAGCATAAGCAACAAGAAGCCTTGTTACACACCTTATTCCACTGGGGAATTCATGCCTGGGCGGTGTATGGCACGATTGCGTTGGCATTGGCTTACTTTGGATTCCGTTACAAATTACCTTTGGCATTACGTTCTTGTTTCTATCCGTTATTGAAAGAGCGTATTAATGGCAAGTTAGGCGATCTTATCGACATTATGGCGTTACTTGCCACCTTATTTGGTGTTATCACAACATTAGGTTTTGGTGCATCACAATTGGGTGCAGGCTTACATCAATTAGGCTGGATTAGCGAAAATAGCTTCAGCTTGCAAGTTGTCGTAATTGCCGTGGTAATGAGTTTAGCGATATTTTCCGCGATTTCTGGCGTAGGGAAAGGGGTAAAAATCTTAAGTGAGCTGAATTTAACACTAGCTTTCTGTTTGTTGATTTTCGTCTTAGTGGCGGGACCGACACTTTATTTGTTATCCGCTTTTAGCGACAACATCGGAACGTATCTTAGCAACTTAGTAAAATTAAGTTTCAAAACCTATGTGTATGAACAAGAACATACAGACTGGTTTAGCGGTTGGACAATTCTGTATTGGGCATGGTGGTGTTCTTGGGCGCCATTTGTCGGTTTATTTATTGCTCGTATTTCGAAAGGGCGTACAATTCGCGAATTTATTTTCGGCGTGTTGGTGATTCCTAGCATGTTCGGTATCTTGTGGTTTACCGTATTTGGTAATACAGCCATTTGGTTGAATGATGGTGAAGCAGCAGGTACGTTAGGACAAATGATTTCTTCGCCTGAAACGTTGCTCTTTAAGTTCTTAGATTATTTACCGCTTTCTGGTGTGACGGGTTTAGTGAGTTTAGTGGTGATTTCTTTATTTTTTATCACTTCTGCGGATTCGGGCATTTATGTATTAAATAACATTGCATCACGCGATAAAAGCCTTGCAGCACCTCGTTGGCAGGCCGTGATGTGGGGTATATTAATGTCAGTCGTTGCGATTGTTTTAATGCAATCGGGTGGTTTGGCAAACCTACAGGCAATGACGCTATTAGTGGCGTTACCTTTCGCCATGTTGATGTTGTTGATGTGTTTTAGTTTATGGAAAGGCTTGAATGCGGATAAAAAATATTTTGATACCAAAGTTAATCCAACCAGTATTTTCTGGACGGGGGATAAGTGGAAAGAACGTTTGGAACAAATGATGAACCAAACGCAAGAAAAAGATATTTTACGCTTCCTTAAACATACGGTATTACCGGCTATGCGTGAGCTACGCCAAGAGTTAATTAGTAAATATGAATTGAGTGTGCAAATTAACACGTTATTTGATCAAGATGAACCTGCAGTCGAGTTAGTCATTCAAAAAGATTTGATGCGAGACTTTATGTACGGGGTGAAATCTATCGGTCGTGAGGTGTCAGAGCAATTAATTAATGACGATAACTTGCCACATATCCAGCATAGTATGACTTATGAGCCATACACTTATTTCTTTGATGGTCGAGTGGGTTATGATGTGCAATATATGGATCAAGATGAATTAATTGCCGATATGTTGAAACATTATGAACGTTATTTAAGTTTGCTAGATGATGTAGGCCAAGAATTGATGGCACACGAGCAAACAGAACTGGCTGAATAATAAGACTAAAGTGCGGTTGAAAATCCTCTTAATTTTTAACCGCACTTTTTATCTTAAAACAAATATGAAGATACAAAATACTTTCAAAGCAAATGTTATTTGGGGCAGTTTAGGTTTTAGTTTAGCGATTATTGCAGCCCTTTTATTTGATACGCAGCAAACGATATCTTATCTTGCTGCGGCGAAAGCCTTTATTTTCTCTCAATTTAGCTGGTTTTATATTTTACTGAGTGCATTTTTTCTGTTCTTTTTACTTTTCTTGGCGTTAGGACGATACGGCGATATTAAACTCGGGAGTGATGAGGAAGAACCAGAGTTTAAATTAGGCTCTTGGATTGCATTACTCTTCACCTCTGGAATTGGTATTGGCATTGTTTTTCTTGGTGTTGCTGAACCGCTTTCACATTTTCTTTCACCAATAGGTGAATATGAGAAAGTTCGAACAGCATTATTTTTTAGTATTTTTCATTGGAGTATCAGTGCTTGGGCTATTTATGGATTAATTGCACTTACGATAGCTTACTTCGGATTTCGCTATAAATTACCCTTTTCTTTACGCTCTTGTTTTTATCCCTTACTAAAAGAAAAGATTAATGGAAAAGTAGGGGATATCATTGATATTCTCGGGATTTGTACCACCTTATTTGGCGTAGTCGCAACCTTAGGTTACAGTGCGATTCGGTTGGCTGCCGCATTCCATTCAATGCATTTATTGGATAACTCACCCTATTTGGTTCCCCTTATTTTAGTGAGTGTTTTTATCATTGCTATCTTAATTTCACTGCAGGGTATCGCCAACGGGTTCCGAATTCTTAGTGAGCTTAATCTAGGCGTTACCTTTCTCTTTATGCTATTGGTTTTGCTATTCGGTCCAACAATATATTTAATTTCGGCTTTTACGGAAAATATTGGTACCTATTTAAGCGGTTTAATTAGAGTCGGCTTCAAGGCTTATGCCTATGATATAGAACATCTAGACTGGTTTATGGATTGGACGGTTTTTTACTGGGCATGGTGGTTTTCATGGGCACCCGGCTTTGGGATTTTTATCGCACGGATTTCTCGCGGACGAACTTTGCGAGAGTTTATTTTCGGCGTATTGATGGTACCAAGTTTATTCTTCGTTTTGTGGTTCACGGTATTTGGTAATGGAGCAATTTGGGTGAATGAGCATCTTGCTAAGGGGGCATTAGGTCGAGCTGTAAATGATGTGGGATCACTTCTTTTTGATTTTTTGAGTTATTTACCCTATTCCGGTTTAACTAAAACGTTAGCTTTATTTATTATCACACTCTTTTTTATTGTAACCATTAACTTTGGTATTTATACGCTTAATAATATCGCAATTGAAGACAAAAGCCAGGTTTCACCTCGTTGGCAATCTATGTTTTGGGGTGGTTTATTGTCAGCTGTTACGTTTGTTCTTTATCTTTTTGGCGGTATTGAAATACTACAATCAACGATGTTGTTTTTCTCTTTGCCTTTTGCTCTGTTGATGTCAGTGATGGCATGGAGTTTGTTAAAAGGTTTACGATTTGAACGTCAATATTATTCCACAGAGGTTTCAGATTTGTGGACAGGTGCAAACTGGCGTAGCCGTTTAAGACAGTTAGTGATTGAACCTAAGCGAGATGACGCCATTTCCCATTTAAAAACAACGGCACTTTTAGCAATGAGAGAGTTACGGCAGTTACTCATTGGTACCTATGGTCTAAATGTGACATTACAGCAACGTTTTGACGTCGATAATAATCAACTGGTCCTTTCTATTGAAAATGGATTAGCAGAAGATTTTTTTTACCAAATTACCTTGTTTGAGAAGCCCGCATCTGAAACAGCACAAGTTCATCATGCATTAATGGTTTCAACCAATATTCAATTGGAAGGTTATCCTTTGAATATCACAAAGGAAGAGGATTTGATCGTGGACATCTTGCAATGTTATGAGCGATACATGAAAGAACTGGATTTTGTTATTTCATAATTCCTGTCTCATGAGCAAACAGAACTGGCTGAATAATAAGAATAAAGTGCGGTTAAAAATCCTCTAAATTTTTGACTGCACTTTTAAAATTACCTCTTGAGACAAATGCATAAAAAGAGTATATTCAGGTCCAAATTTTCAATTTAATTCTAACGGAGTTTTTCTATGTTTGGTTTATCCCCAGCACAAATGATTATTTTATTAGTCGTGATTTTATTAGTATTCGGTACAAAAAAATTACGCAATGCGGGATCTGATCTTGGCGCAGCAGTAAAAGGCTTTAAAAAAGCGATGTCTGATGACGAGCCGAAAAAAGATGCGGAATTTACTCAAATTAAAGACGGTACAAACACCGCTGAAAAAACTGAAACTGTAAAAGATAAAGAACAGGCATAACCGTGTTTGATATTGGTTTTTCCGAACTTGTTTTATTGATGCTTGTGGGCTTAGTAGTACTAGGCCCTAAGCGTTTACCTGTGGCTATTCGCACGGTAATGGGCTGGGTGAAAACGATCCGTGGGTTGGCAGCTAATGTTCAAAATGAATTAAAACAAGAGCTTAAATTGCAAGAATTGCAAGATAGCATTAAGAAAGCGGAACAACTTAATCTAAAACAGCTTTCCCCAGACTTAAGTAAAACCGTTGAAGAGCTGAAAGAACAGGCTCAAAAAATGCGTGCAGAGCTAGAAGAAAAAGCGGCTGCAGCGGGCACAACGGTAGAAGAGCAAATTAAAGAAATTAAAAGTGCGGCTGAAAATTCGGCTGATTCTGCTGAAAAACTCGTGGTGAATTCACAAGAAACGACAGAAAAACCGGCTGAAACAGCATCGATAGAGCATGTAGAGAATGAACTTGCTGAAGTTTCAGAACCTGAAAAAACAGAAGTAGATTTGACCGCACTTGAAGCCCATGAACAAGCTGAATTAACCGAGCGTTTATCTGATTACTATTCGCCGGATGATGTGGAACTGCAACCAGCACCTAAATCTGAAGCTAAGTCCTAGAGAATAATTATGAGCAATACGACGGACGATTCCCAACCGTTAATTACCCATCTTGTTGAACTCAGAAACCGCTTATTACGTTGTGTAATTTGTATTTTAGTGGTTTTTGTGGCGTTGGTTTATTTTTCTAATGATATTTATCATTTTGTTGCCGCACCCTTAACGGCTGTCATGCCAAAGGGCGCAACTATGATTGCAACCAATATCCAAACGCCTTTCTTTACGCCAATTAAATTAACTGCGATTGTATCTGTATTTATTTCGGTGCCTTATTTGCTTTATCAAATTTGGGCATTTGTTGCACCGGCGCTGTATCAACATGAAAAACGTTTAATTTATCCGTTATTATTTTCCAGTACAGTTTTATTCTATTGCGGTGTGGCGTTTGCTTATTATATTGTTTTTCCTTTCGTGTTTAGTTTCTTTACGCAAACTGCACCAGAAGGGGTAGCTATCGCAACAGATATCAGCAGTTACCTTGATTTTGCGCTAGCATTATTCTTGGCTTTCGGTGTGTGCTTTGAAGTCCCTGTTGCGATTATTTTGCTTTGCTGGACAGGTGTCACAACCACGAAAGCATTGGCAGCAAAACGCCCTTATATTGTTGTCGGTGCGTTTTTCGTCGGTATGATCTTAACGCCACCAGACGTGTTCTCTCAAACTTTACTAGCTGTGCCAATGTGCCTTCTCTTTGAATTAGGCTTGTTAGTTGCACGTTTCTATCAACCGAAAGATGATGAAGAAGAGACAACGGATGAAGAAAGTGCGGTAGAAAATCAGGCTGATTTGAATCACAAAGATTAAAAAAAATGGGCGTAGGTGATACGCCCTTTTAACATCATAAAAAAACAGGAATATTATTATGACTCAACAAATTTTAGGCGGTTTCCCAACCCGTCGTCTTCGTCGCTTACGTAAACATGATTTTAGCCGCCGCTTAGTGGCAGAAAATACCTTAACAGCGAATGATTTAATTTATCCGGTATTTATTATTGAAGGCGAAAATCATCGCGAGCCAGTGCCTTCTATGCCTAAAGTTGAGCGTTTAACCATCGATCAATTATTAATTGAAGCAGGTCTTTTGGTGAAATATGGTGTGCCAGTGATCGCATTATTCCCTGTGGTTGAGCAAGATAAAAAATCTTTAATGGCAGATGAAGCGTTTAACCCAAATGGTTTAGTACAGCGTGCAGTAAAAGCATTGAAAGCTGCGTATCCAGAATTAGGCGTATTAACTGACGTGGCGCTTGATCCTTATACCATTCATGGACAAGATGGCATCATTGATGAAGAAGGTTATGTTTTAAACGATATCACGACAGATATTCTGATCAAACAGGCTCTTTCTCATGCTGAAGCGGGTGCAGATGTTGTGGCACCGAGTGATATGATGGATGGTCGTATTGGCCGTATTCGTCAGGCATTGGAAGAGAATGGCTATATCAATACACAAATTATGGCGTACTCAGCGAAATATGCGTCTAATTACTATGGTCCATTCCGTGATGCAGTCGGTTCTGCGGGTAATCTGAAAGGTGGCGATAAGAAAACTTACCAACTTGATCCGGCAAATGGCAATGAAGGCTTGCAAGAAGTTGCACTTGATTTGCAAGAAGGTGCGGATATGGTGATGGTAAAACCAGGTATGCCGTATTTGGATATGGTATATCGCGTGAAAGAGTATTTCGGTGTGCCAACTTTTGCTTACCAAGTTTCTGGCGAATATGCGATGCATATGGCAGCCATTCAAAATGGTTGGTTGAAAGAAAAAGAATGCATTATGGAATCATTGCTTTGCTTTAAACGTGCGGGGGCAGATGGTATCTTGACGTACTTTGCGAAGCAAGTTGCAGAGTGGCTTTACTTAGAAGGTAAAAATAAATAAGGACTTTTTAAATTGAAGTGTTAGCTTAGATGCTGATTTTAGATCTTATCTAATAGAAACGAGAAAATATTAAATATTTTCTCGTTTTTTATTTTTTCTTCATTTTTTCTATAAAAAAACTATTGCTGAATTGATTTTTCCATTGCTATATTGAAGGCACACCGCAAGAAGACGGTGAAATAAAATAATTTTACACACATCATACTCACTCACTACTAGAAGGAAAATCCTATGTCAGCAGTAGCATCCTTAGACGAATTTCTCGAAAAAGTGGCTCAACGTGATGGCCACCAATCTGAGTTTTTACAAGCCGTTCGTGAAGTCTTCACGTCAATCTGGCCTTTCTTGGAAGCAAATCCTAAATACCGTTCAGAAGCCTTATTAGAGCGTTTAGTTGAACCTGAGCGCGCATTTCAGTTCCGTGTGGCGTGGACTGATGATAAAGGTCAAGTTCAAGTAAACCGAGCTTTCCGTATTCAATTCAACAGCGCAATTGGTCCATACAAAGGCGGAATGCGTTTCCATCCATCTGTTAACTTATCGATTTTAAAATTCTTAGGCTTTGAACAGATCTTTAAAAATGCCTTAACCACATTGCCAATGGGCGGTGCGAAAGGCGGCTCAGATTTTGATCCTAAAGGAAAATCAGATGCAGAAGTCATGCGCTTTTGCCAAGCGCTAATGGCAGAACTTTATCGTCATGTTGGACCGGATACCGATGTGCCGGCAGGTGATATCGGTGTAGGTGGTCGAGAGGTAGGCTATCTTGCAGGCTATATGAAAAAATTATCAAACCAAGCTGCTTGTGTGTTTACTGGTCGTGGTCTTTCATTCGGTGGAAGTTTAATTCGTCCTGAAGCGACGGGGTATGGTCTAGTGTATTTCGCACAAGCAATGCTCGCTGAAAAAGGGGATTGCTTCCAAGGTAAAACCGTTTTAGTTTCGGGGTCGGGTAACGTGGCTCAATATGCGATTGAAAAAGCGATGGAGCTCGGTGCGAAAGTGGTGACTTGTTCTGACTCAGCAGGTTATGTGTATTTGCCAGAAGGTTTTGACCGTGAAAAATTAGCCGCTTTATTAGAACTCAAAAACGTAAAACGTGGGCGCGTGAAAGAATTTGCGGAACAGTTTGGTTTACAATATATCGCGGGTAAACGCCCGTGGGAAGTGAAAGCTGATATCGCTCTTCCTTGTGCAACTCAAAACGAATTAGAGATTGCAGACGCTAAAACCTTAATTGCAAATGGCGTGAAATTAGTTGCTGAAGGTGCAAACATGCCAACAACTATCGAAGCAACAGAGGCATTCTTAGAGGCTGGCGTGCTATTTGGCCCAGGCAAGGCAGCAAATGCCGGTGGTGTAGCAACCTCTGGTTTAGAAATGGCACAAAGCTCACAACGTTTGTATTGGACGGCTGAAGAAGTGGATAAACAGCTTCATCGTATCATGTTAGATATTCATGCAAACTGTAAAAAATATGGCACTGTCGCTGGTCAAGCAAACATTAACTATGTAGTGGGTGCAAACGTAGCTGGCTTTGTAAAAGTAGCCGATGCAATGTTGGCACAAGGGGTTTATTAATCCAATAAATGAATAAAAATTTGACCGCACTTTGTGATGAAGTGCGGTCATTTTTTATGGTGAATTTCTCAAGTAGAAGTAGGCTATCGGCTTGCTTTTTTGCTCAAAAAGTGTAAAATCTTCAGGCTTTTTGTCTATATATACAGAGAAAAAAGTAAGCTATATTCTTAAATCACTTTCGAGTTTGAGAATATTCTTTTAGTAATTAAACATTTAGAGGAAGGTTATGGTAACCATTCGTTTATCTCGTGGCGGAGCTAAAAAACGCCCATTTTATCAAATCGTAGTAGCTGACAGTCGTTCACCACGTGACGGTCGTTTCATTGAGCGTGTAGGTTTCTTCAACCCAATTGCACAAGGTAACGCAGAGCGTCTTCGTGTTGATCTTGAGCGTGTAAACCACTGGGTTGCTCAAGGTGCTTCACTTTCAGACCGTGTTGCAACTTTGGTAAAAGAAGCTCAAAAAGCATAATCTCGCTTTTTGATTTAGTTCTTAAACTAAGATAGGTGAAAAATATGGAACAACAACGTATTGAAGTTGTGGGCAAATTAGGCTCAACCTACGGTATCCGTGGGTGGTTACGTATTTATTCATCAACAGAACAAGCTGAAAGCATTTTTGATTATCAACCTTGGTTTTTAAAAATCAAAGGTGAATGGCAGCCAACGGAATTAGAAAACTGGCGTCATCATAATCACGAAATCATCGTTAAATTAAAAGGCGTTGATGATCGTGAAGCCGCACAAATTTTAGCAAATGTTGAAATTGGTGTGGATTTATCTGTATTCCCAGAACTGGAAGAAGGCGATTATTACTGGCACGATTTAATCGGTTGTTCAGTCGTCAACCTAGAAGGTTATACAATGGGAACGGTAACAGAGATGATGGAAACCGGTTCTAATGATGTGTTAGTGGTGAAAGCCAATACCAAGGATGCTTTTGGAAAACAAGAGCGGTTAATTCCATTCTTGTATGAACAAGTAGTTAAAAGAGTCGATCTCACCACGAAAACAATTGAAGTGGATTGGGACGCTGGTTTCTAATCTCAAGTATGCACAAACGTAATGTAGTAGGCTTTTTATGTGGATAGGGGTGATTTCATTATTCCCCGAAATGTTTAAAGCGATTACGGAATTTGGGGTTACAGGTAGAGCCGTAAAACATAATCTTCTGCAAGTGGAATGTTGGAATCCAAGAGATTTTACATTCGATAAGCATAAAACTGTGGATGACCGTCCTTATGGTGGTGGTCCGGGGATGCTGATGATGGTGCAACCTTTACGGGATGCGATTCATGCTGCGAGAGCAGCTGCAGGAGAAGGCGCAAAGGTGATTTACCTTTCGCCACAAGGACGTAAACTCGATCAAGTTGGAGTGACGGAACTTGCTCAAAATCAGAAATTGATTTTAGTATGTGGACGTTACGAAGGTATTGATGAGCGATTGATTCAAACTGAAATCGATGAAGAATGGTCAATCGGGGATTATGTTCTGACCGGTGGAGAATTGCCGGCAATGACATTAATTGATGCTGTTGCGCGTTTTATTCCCGGTGTATTAGGCAAGCAAGCCTCCGCAGAAGAAGATTCTTTTGCAGACGGTTTATTAGATTGCCCGCATTACACCAGACCGGAAGTGTTAGAAGGATTAACTGTACCACCCGTGCTGATGTCGGGACATCACGAAGAAATTCGGAAATGGCGATTAAAACAATCGCTACAAAGAACGTGGCTCCGACGCCCTGAGCTCTTAGAAGGCCTAGCTCTGACTGACGAACAACGTAAACTGTTAAAAGAGGCGCAAGCCGAGCATAACAGTTAGTTTCAGTTACATCTAGGATCAATAAAGGATCAAACAATGTCTAACATTATCAAACAACTTGAACAAGAACAATTAAAACAAAACGTACCTAGCTTCCGCCCAGGTGATACTTTAGAAGTTAAAGTATGGGTAGTTGAAGGTAGCAAACGTCGTTTGCAAGCATTCGAAGGCGTGGTTATTGCAATTCGTAACCGTGGTTTGCACTCAGCATTCACTTTACGTAAAATTTCTAACGGTGTAGGTGTTGAGCGTGTATTCCAAACTCACTCACCAGTTGTAGATTCAATCACTGTTAAACGTAAAGGTGCAGTACGTAAAGCTAAACTTTACTACTTACGTGAACGTTCAGGTAAATCTGCTCGTATTAAAGAGCGTTTGGGCGAATAATTCGCAAAATAAAAAAGGCTTGGTTTTCCAAGCCTTTTTTGTTTTTAAGTGCGGTCAGAATTAAGACCGCTTCATAATTTCAAAAAACTCATCGTTGGTTTTCGCCACCATAAGTTTGTCGATGAGGAATTCCATCGCTTCCACTTCACCCATTGGGTTAAGGATTTTGCGTAAAATCCACATTTTTTGTAATTCATCTGGTGTGGTAAGTAAATCTTCTTTACGCGTACCAGAACGGTTGAAGTCAATTGCTGGGAACACACGTTTTTCTGCAATTTTGCGAGAAAGATGTAATTCCATGTTACCAGTACCTTTAAATTCTTCGAAGATAACCTCATCCATTTTTGAACCAGTATCCACAAGTGCGGTTGCAATAATGGTTAAGCTACCGCCTTCTTCCACGTTACGCGCCGCGCCAAAGAAACGTTTTGGACGATGTAAAGCATTAGCATCCACACCACCAGAAAGAATTTTACCGGATGCTGGTGTCACGGTATTGTAAGCACGTGCTAAACGAGTAATAGAGTCGAGTAAAATCACCACGTCTTTTTTATGCTCAACAGAACGTTTTGCTTTCTCGATAACCATTTCTGCTACTTGAACGTGACGGGTTGCTGGTTCATCAAAGGTAGAGGCAATGACTTCACCTTTTACTGAACGTTGCATTTCAGTTACTTCTTCTGGACGCTCATCAATTAAAAGCACAATAAGTTCACATTCTGGATAATTGTGCGTGATACTTTGTGCAATGTTTTGTAATAACATGGTTTTACCGGCTTTTGGCGGAGCCACGATAAGACCACGTTGGCCTTTACCAATTGGAGACGCTAAATCCAAAATACGAGCGGTTAAATCTTCGGTTGAGCCATTACCACGTTCCATTCTTAAGCGAGAATTCGCGTGTAATGGGGTTAAGTTTTCGAAAAGGATTTTGCTACGAGAGACTTCTGGTTTGTCATCGTTGACTTGGTCGACTTTTAAAAGTGCAAAATAACGTTCGCCTTCTTTTGGTGGACGGATTTTTCCTTCGATTTTATCACCAGTTTGAAGATTGAAACGACGAATTTGACTTGGGGAAACGTAGATGTCATCAGGACCAGCAAGGTAGGAACTGTCTGCGGAGCGTAAGAAACCGAAACCGTCGGGTAAAATCTCCAATACGCCGCCGCCAAAAATGTCTTCACCGCTCTTGGCGTGCTGTTTCAAAATAGCAAAAACAATATCTTGTTTACGTAAACGGGCAAGATTTTCCAAACCCATTTGTTCTTCGCCAAGTTTCACAAGATCAGAAACAGGCGTGTTTTTAAGTTCTGTAAGATGCATAATTAAATAATGTTGGAACTAATAAGAGTTGATAATACTGAATTGTTTGAATGGTGGGCACTGCCCTTAAGAATGTTGCGTAAATTACCACTAAAATGCAGTACTGTCTAGTTTTTGTTAGAAAAAACAGGGTAAAATAGTGGACGATATAGAGATTATCATTGCATATTGATTAATTATGCGTGATAATTGAATAATTAATCATTTTTATAATCGAGATAAGGATAACTTATGGCTCTCTGGGGTGGTCGTTTTACACAAGCGGCAGACAAACGTTTTAAAGATTTTAATGATAGCCTGCGTTTTGATTATCGCTTGGCAGAGCAAGATATTGAAGGTTCAATTGGTTGGTCTAAAGCTTTAGTTAATGTTGGTGTATTAAGTGCTGAAGAGCAACAACAGCTAGAGGTTGCCTTAAATGAATTATTAATCGAAGTGCGGTCAAATCCACAAGCGATTTTACAAGATGATGCAGAAGATATTCATAGCTGGGTGGAAAGTAAGCTCATCGATAAAGTGGGGAATTTAGGTAAAAAATTACACACGGGTCGTAGCCGTAATGACCAAGTTGCACTTGATATTAAAATGTGGTGTAAACAGCGTGTAGTCGAGTTGCAAGAGTCTGTTCGTAATCTTCAGCGCCACTTGGTACAAACTGCTGAAAATACGCAAGATGCGGTGATGCCAGGTTATACCCATTTACAACGTGCACAACCAATCACGTTTGCTCATTGGTGTATGGCTTATGTGGAGATGTTTGAGCGTGATTATTCACGTCTCGCCGATGCTTATAAACGCATGAATAGCTGTCCATTGGGTAGTGGCGCACTAGCGGGGACAGCCTATGCAGTCGATCGTGAACAATTAGCCGCGGATCTTGGTTTTGCTTTTGCGACGCGTAATAGTTTGGATAGTGTCTCTGATCGTGATCATATTGTGGAATTACTTTCAACGGCGTCTTTAAGTATGGCGCACCTTTCTCGCTTTGCAGAAGATATGATCATTTTCAACAGTGGTGAAGCGAATTTTGTCGAATTGTCAGATCGTGTAACTTCAGGCTCATCTTTAATGCCACAAAAGAAAAATCCGGATGCTTGTGAATTGATTCGTGGTAAAGCAGGCCGTGTCATGGGGGCATTAACAGGTATGTTGATGACCTTAAAAGGTTTACCATTAGCGTATAACAAAGATATGCAAGAAGACAAAGAAGGGATCTTTGATGCGTTAGATACCTGGCAAGATTGCGTAGATATGGCAACTTTTGTACTAGATGAATTAAAAGTGAATACCGATCGTACACGCGAAGCAGCCTTAAAAGGTTATTCAAATGCAACAGAGCTAGCGGATTACCTTGTGGCAAAAGGTGTGCCATTCCGTGATTCTCACCATATTGTCGGTGAAACCGTGGTTTATGCCATTGAAAAAGGAAAAGCCTTGGAGGACTTAACCATTTCTGAGTTCCGTCAATTCAGTGATGTGGTAGGGGATGATGTATATGACATTCTTTCACTACAATCTTGTTTAGATAAACGTTGTGCGAAAGGTGGGGTTTCACCACTTCGAGTGGCAGAAGCGATTGCAGAAGCAAAAGCGAGATTAGCTTAATTAGCGCAAATAAAAAGAGCGGTCAAAAAATGTTGTGTTTTTTGACCGCGCTTTCGTTTTTATGGCGTAGGTGGATCCATTAATTCAAGGATTTTATCGGTAGGCTCTTTTATATCGAAACTCGATCCCATTAATAATGAAAAAGTCTCGTCATTTCGTTTGCAAGCAGCATGAGAAATTAGCTTACCTTTCTCATTACGCAAATCGATAGTAACTTGACTGATGCTCGTCTTATCTACTGCTCTTTCTTTTATTATCGTCCACAACTGATTATTTTCTGTTGGTGGAAGAAAAAGAGTCGCTTCTGTGGCATAAGCTTGTAAGTAAGCATTATCTATCGTTTGATCAGCCACATTCACATCGTTTTTCATGTAAGTGAATGTTTTAAGATTATTTAGCGCGACCCAAATCTTTTCACCTTTGGTGGTTTCACATTTTACAACATCAATGACGCTCTCACCGAGATTCATAGCATTCTCATTTGCGAGCGAACATGCTGGAACTGCAGCCAAAAATACCCATAAATATTTTTTCATTAAATTAATCTCTAAAGTTATTAAATTGGAATGGTTGACCTAATTCAGCCCCTTTCACTAATTGAATAACAGCTTGTAAGTCATCACGGGATTTACCAGTTACACGTACTTGTTCACCTTGAATCTGAGTTTGAACTTTGATTTTTGAATCTTTCACTAATTTAGTGATTTTCTTCGCCATCTCTGTTTCAATCCCCTGTTTTAATTTGATTTCTTTGGTGTAAAGTTTACCATGGTGTTCACTTTCTGTTGGAATATCCAACGAGCTATGCTCAATGCCACGTTTTACAAACGCACCAATCAAGATTTCAATTAATTGTTCTAATTGGAAATCTGATTCAGTCGTCACTTTCACCGTTTCGCTTTTTTCATTTAATTCAATGACGGCTTCCACGCCACGGAAATCATAACGTGTACTTAATACGCGGTTTGCATTTTCAACCGCATTACGCACTTCGTGCATAGTAATTTCAGATACGATATCAAAAGATGGCATAAATTTTCTCCCAAAATGAATTAAATTCGATCATTTGCACTTAAAAGACATAAAAGTGCGGTTAAGTCAGCAAAGTTTACCACAATTTGCGCTTGTTGTTGCACCTTCGGTTTGGCATGGAATGCCACTCCTAATCCGGCGACATTCATCATCGCCAAATCATTGGCGCCATCACCAATGGCGAGGGTGTTTTTGCGTGAAATACTGTATTCCTCAGCGAGTTTTTGCAAGGTATTCGCTTTGTATTGTGCATCGACCACGCTACCTTTTACATTACCAGTGAGCGTGCCATCAATAATTTCAAATTGATTAGACGCCGCGAAGTCGAGGTTTAATAAACTTTTTAAATAATCGGCGAAATAGGTAAAGCCACCAGAGGCAATAGCGGTTTTCCAACCATGTTGTTGTAATGTCTTAATGGTTTCAATTAAGCCTGGCATTAACGGTAATTTTTCACGCACCTGTTGCAAAATACTTTCTGGCGCGCCTTTAAGCGTACCCACACGACGACGCAAACTTTGTTCAAAATCGAGCTCGCCACGCATGGCGCTTTCAGTAATGGCAGAAACTAATTCACCCGTGCCAGCCAGTTTAGCGATTTCATCAATACACTCAATTTGAATCGCCGTAGAATCCATATCCATCACCAATAAACCTTTTTCTGATAATTTGGCATCAAAATCCAGTTTTGCGATGTCTAATTGCAGGTTGTGAGCGTGGGCAATAAAATCAGTTAGCCATTCGCCTTTTAAAAGGACAACGGTATTTTTTTCAACGTTCCATGCATCAAAACACAGGAAAGATTGACCGCACTTTTGTTGGAATTCGAGTAATTTGGCTAAATTCAGCGTTGTACCGTATAAAATAAACGCATGCGATTCATCGGAGTGAGGCAAATCAGACGAAAGTGCGGTAGGAAATTGGGGATATTTTTGGGTAATGCTTGCAAGGTTTTGAATTTGCATAGAAAATCCTGTAAATTGTGAATACTCATCTATTCTAGCCGATCTTGGCGAAAAAATGGAAAAACAACGTGCAATTAATTAAAGAAAAACTTCAAAAATCACTGATGTTTGGACTCATCGTTCTGCTTTGTATCGGTGCCATGGCGGTGATTTTGTTTGGCGTGAAACAATTTAAGATTGGTTCACAGCTTTCAAGTGTGAATCAAGTAGCGAATTTATCGCATACTTTGGTTCGTCAGCAAGCCAATTTATTTTCAGTTTTATTAACCAATAATGCGAAATCCGATCAGCTCGTCGAAAATTTAGATAATTTAGTTAAAGAGAATTTTGTGCTCGATGCGACCATTTATGATTATAACGGCAAAGAATTGGCACAAAGTACCAATACCGGTAATCTTCGTGAGCAACTTGGTCTTGAGCATAAAAATGAAGGTGAGTTTTCAACACAACAAATTGTTGAACCGATTTACTCGGCTTCCAATAATGCGGTTCGTGGCTTTTTGCGCGTGACCTTTGACGCCCAATATGCGCAAACGACGCAGAGCAAAATCAATCAAGTTTTTCACCGCTTATATGGTGAAATTGTCGTGGTCTTTTTATTAGGCGCATTATTCGCCAGTTCCATTCATTATTTTTTAAGTCATTATCGTCGAACATATCGAAAACCAGTGGAAACTAAAACGGTGGTCAATTTACAAGGTAAATCGAGTAGCCAACGTTTCCATCAACGTCGTCGAAGAATTTGATCAAGGTAAATAAAATTGCAAATATTGGTTAAGCCAATCAGTAAATAGGGTAGAATACTGAGAATTATTTAGATAGGAGAAAAACATGGCAACTCGTAGACAACTCGCCAACGCAATTCGTGCGCTATCAATGGATGCAGTACAAAAAGCAAAATCAGGCCACCCAGGCGCACCAATGGGAATGGCGGATATCGCTGAGGTATTATGGCGCGATTTCTTAAAACACAATCCAAACAACCCTAAATGGGCTGATCGCGACCGTTTTGTGCTTTCTAACGGCCACGGTTCAATGTTGATTTATAGCTTATTACATTTAACAGGCTACGATCTTTCTATCGAAGATTTAAAACAATTCCGTCAATTACATTCTAAAACCCCAGGCCACCCAGAATATGGTTATGCACCAGGTGTTGAAACCACAACTGGTCCGTTAGGCCAAGGTATCACTAATGCAGTAGGGATGGCGATTGCTGAGAAAACCTTAGCAGGCCAATTTAACCGTGAAGGCCATGAAATTGTCGATCACCACACTTATGTGTTCTTAGGTGATGGCTGTTTAATGGAAGGGATTTCTCACGAAGCTTGCTCTTTAGCAGGCACATTAGGTCTTGGTAAATTAATCGCATTCTACGATGACAACAACATTTCGATTGATGGTCATGTTGATGGTTGGTTCAGCGATGATACGGCAGAACGTTTTGAAGCTTATGGCTGGCAAGTAATCCGTAATGTGGACGGTCACGATGCAGAACAAATTCGTGCTGCAACTATTCTTGCTCAAGCAGAAAAAGAAAAACCAACATTAATTATTTGTAAAACCATCATCGGTTTTGGTTCACCAAATAAATCAGGCTCTCATGATTGTCACGGTGCACCATTAGGTGATGAAGAAATCGCATTAACCCGTAAAGCACTGGGCTGGGAATATGGTCCATTTGAAATTCCGGCTGAGTACTATGCAGAATGGTCTGCGAAAGAAAAAGGCGCTGCAGCAGAAAAATCTTGGGAAGAAAAATTTGCCGCTTATGCAAAAGCATACCCTGAACTTGCAGCAGAATTTACACGTCGTGTAAACGGCGAATTACCAGCAAATTGGGCGGCAGAATCTAAAGCGTTCATTGAAAAATTACAAGCGAATCCTACAAGTATTGCAAGCCGTAAAGCATCACAAAATGCCATTGAAGCTTATGCACATGTGTTACCTGAATTTTTAGGTGGATCCGCAGACTTAGCCAGCTCTAACTTAACGTTATGGAGCGGTTCTAAACCAATTCGTGCCCACGAAAACGTAGGTGGTAACTATATCAACTATGGTGTGCGTGAGTTCGGTATGTCAGCGATTATGAATGGTATTGCTTTACACGGTGGGTTCATTCCTTATGGCGCAACCTTCTTGATGTTCTACGAATATGCACACAATGCGGTGCGTATGGCCGCATTAATGAAACAACGCACTTTATTCGTTTATACTCATGACTCGATTGGTTTAGGCGAAGATGGTCCAACTCACCAACCAGTTGAGCAAACCACCTCATTACGCTTAATTCCAAATCTTGAAACATGGCGTCCATGTGACCAAGTGGAATCAGCCATCGCATGGCAACAAGCGGTTGAGCGTCAAGATGGCCCAAGTGCGTTGATCTTTACCCGTCAAAACTTAGCACAAATGGACCGCACTTCTGCACAATTAGAGGCAGTTAAACGTGGTGCTTATGTGTTAAAAGACTGTGATGGCATACCTGAGTTAATCTTCATTGCGACAGGTTCTGAAGTGGAATTAGCAGTGAAGGCAGCAGAGGTATTGACTGCTGAAGGTAAAAAAGTACGTGTCGTCTCTATGCCAAGCACTAACCGTTTCGACAAACAAGATGCGGCATACCGTGAAAGTGTGTTACCAGCAGCTGTAACCAAACGTGTTGCGGTTGAAGCGGGTATTGCAGACTTCTGGTATAAATACGTTGGCTTTGAAGGTCGCGTGGTAGGCATGAATAGCTTCGGCGAATCAGCACCGGCAGATCAATTATTCAAACTCTTTGGTTTCACCGTGGATAACGTGGTAGCAAAAGCAAAAGAGATTTTATAATAATTAAAATAGATAAAGGCAGGTAATGACCTGCCTTTCTTTTTTAAGAAAGTACGGTCAAAAAATAAGAAAATTTTTGACCGCACTTTGTTTTTATCTGCTTTCACCTTGTTATCTAAGCCTTTTTTCGTCAATCCATTGAGTTAGCTTTTTAAGTTTGTTAAAATTCTCAGCACTTTTTGCAATAAGAATAAAACGTAAAAAGTGAGTTCGGAAGAAGGTAGCTGGAGAGTAGGGAATTGCCCCTACGCCGACGAGGTAAAATCTTTCAGGCGCAATCGCAAGATTGCAGGGACTGTTACTGGACGAACCCTTGGAGAGATCCATTGCATTTTATTGATGTAAATGGACGCCGAAGGCGCAAAAGAGCGGTCGATTTTTCGATTGTTTTCCAAACGCTCAGGCAAAAGGACAGGGGCAAAAGACAATCGGTATTATCAAAAATATTTCTATCGGGATTCTTCTTGTCTCCTTGTCGAGTTTATTTGTATTTTAAACGACGAGGAATCATCAATGTCATTACTGACAACCTTATCTGCTATTAGCAGCTTTGTATGGGGACCGCCCCTACTTATTCTATTGTCCGGAACCGGACTTTATCTCACCCTTCGTTTAGGTTTCTTACAAATTCGTTATTTGCCTCGTGCATTGGGCTATTTATTTGCGCGTGGTGCGAATAAAGGCAAGGGAGATGTGTCTTCTTTTGCGGCACTTTGCACGGCATTAGCGGCAACTATTGGTACAGGGAACATTGTTGGTGTTGCTACCGCCGTGCAAGCGGGCGGACCTGGAGCGATTTTTTGGATGTGGCTAGTTGCATTATTAGGCATGGCAACTAAATACGCTGAATGTTTACTTGCCGTGAAATATCGTGTGCGAGATAAATACGGTTTTATGGCGGGTGGACCGATGTACTACATCGAACGCGGTCTTGGTATTAAATGGCTAGCCAAATTATTTGCGCTCTTTGGAGTCTTGGTGGCCTTTTTCGGTATTGGTACCTTCCCTCAAATAAATGCCATTACGCATGCGATGCAAGACACATTCAATGTACCCGTTATTATTACGGCAACAGTGGTGACCGTATTGGTCGCTATGATTATTCTCGGTGGTGTAAGACGTATTGCGACAGCTTCTTCAGTGATTGTGCCTTTTATGGCAATCGGCTATGTGGCGACCTCAATTATCATCTTAATCGTTAATTACGACAAATTGCCTGCTGCAATTGCATTAATTATTCAGAGTGCGTTTAACCCACAAGCGGTTTTAGGCGGTGCAGTTGGTTTTACCGTGATGAAAGCGATTCAATCGGGTGTGGCACGCGGTATTTTCTCAAATGAATCCGGTTTAGGGAGTGCGCCTATTGCTGCTGCAGCGGCGCAAACGAAAGAGCCCGTTCGCCAAGGTTTAATTTCGATGACAGGGACATTTTTAGATACCATCATCGTATGTACGATGACTGGCTTAGTTCTTGTGATTACGGGAGCATGGAGTAATCCTGAGCTTTCTGGTGCAAGTGTTACCAACTACGCTTTTGCACAGGGCTTAGGCATATCAATCGGTGCAACTATTGTAACCGTTGGTTTATTATTCTTTGCTTTTACCACAATTTTAGGTTGGTGTTACTATGGTGAGCGTTGTTTTCTTTACTTAGTTGGTATCCGTGGTATTAAATTGTATCGCTTCGTATTTATTGTTTTGGTTGGAGCAGGCTCATTCCTCACCTTAGATTTAATCTGGATTTTAGCGGATATCGTGAATGGTTTAATGGCCTTCCCGAACTTGATAGCATTAATTGGTTTGCGTAAAGAAATTATTTCAGAAACTAAGGATTACTTCGAACGTTTAAAAGCGACGCAACATGATCAAGATGAATTAGCCTAATTTATCTCATAAAAAGAAAAGGGAAGCCGAGTGCTTCCCTTTGTTGTTTACAGCTTTACATCATAACAAGTTTACACAGAAAGAAAATCATATTTTTTCAGAAATTAGATCCCGATCATATTTTTGAACATTTGTTTTTTTATTTACCTAAAAGCACTTGAAAAAGTGGTTCAAGGTCGATATGTTGTCATTAAAGATGAACTGAACCGAAGGGTTCATTTAACCAAAAGAGGTAAATGCTATGACACTCAATATCACAAGCAAACAAATGGAAATCACCCCTGCAATCCGTGAACATGTGGAGGGAAGACTTGCAAAATTAGAGAAATGGCACACTCAACTGATTAGCCCGCACTTTGTTTTAAGTAAAGTGCCAAACGGCTTTTCTGTAGAGGCTTCAATTGGAACCCCGTTAGGTAATCTGTTAGCCAGTGCAACAGCAGAGGATATGTATAAAGCGATCAATGAAGTTGAAGAAAAATTAGAACGTCAATTAAACAAACTTCAACATAAAGGTGAATCCCGTCGAGCAGATGAACGTTTGAAAGATTCTTTTGAAAAATAAGGGATAATGAATAAATAAAAGGGCGAACATGATGTTCGCCCTTTTTTATTAAGGAAATAATGAGTTAAAAACGAATTTCAACAGATGCTGCGAAATTACGCCCAGGCGCATAAAAACGCTCTAAACCTTTCCCTTCTTTATCAACTGAATCAGTAGTACTTATTTTGTTAATGCCACGTAGGGTATCCCAGGTGTGATATTTGCGATTAAATAAGTTATAAAGTCCTGCTCGTAGTGTGATATTTTTATTTACTTTATAGAAACCATATAGATCGAATAAGACAGCTGAATTATTGAGATAAGGGTAGCTTTTGACTTCTCTTTCAAAATTAGCCGTGTACTGTACTATTTGGGCATCTTTAGCTTTCTTCGCACCAAGGTAACTAGCTTTCGCATTAATTCCCCAAAGGTCATTTGGATCTTCGTAGCCGATACCTAAAATCACTTTAATTGGCTGAATAGAAAGTAAGCTTGCTTCAGTGCCACTCAATTTTCCTTTGGCATAACCGAGATTAGCTAAGAATTTCCAACCTTGTGGAATGGCCGAAGAAACTTGTTCCAAGTTAACTTTGCTGGTGAATTCCACGCCTGAAATTCTAGCGCGATCAATATTTACTGCTTGTTGTGCGATAGTTGTGTAATAAGGTAACTGTCCATAGCCAGCACTATATGGATCATAGAATTGATTCCGCTTTTTATAGGTTGATTCCTGTTCATAGAGGAAGTTTTTATAACGAGTATGATACAGATTTAGACCGAATGAACCTAATTGGTGTTCTGCTTGAAGATGAATAGATTGATTAAGAGCCTGTTCAGCTTCTAAATCAGGATTCGCTAGCCAGTTACCCGCTGCATGGTTATAAGTAAAATACATCTCTGAGGCTGTTGGAATACGGAAACCAGTAGAAATGTTATAACCAATTTTCCAAATATCATTAAGTTGAGCATCTAATCCTAATGAACCACTGACACTTTGGAATGTATTTGATGGGGGAGTGCTACTACAAGCGCGACAGGTTGCATTTAAATCTTGTGGCACCAATTCATCCCAATCATAACGAATACCAAGTTGGCTAGAAAAAATGTCATTCCAAGTTACGTTATCTTGTAACTGAGTGAAGAATGAACGTGTTCTTACTGGATGTTGAATAGATTCGCTATCTTTTGCACTAGATCCATCGGCATTTATATTTAGATATTCATGATTATTGCGGTTATCAAAATCTTTTTGTGAAATACCGGTTTTTATAGTGAATTGATGGCTACCAAAACGACTTTCCCACGGCTGAAAATCAGCGCGTAACGATCCACGTATAAATCGAGTATTCATGTGTGTATCTTGGATTTCATATAAACGTTTTTCCGATGGTTTGCTAAAATCAGCATTATAATTATGCCCACCTTTGTAGTTATTTGAACCAACATTCGTTTTTTGCCAATCAAAGTCAGTTTTCACATAACTTAACCACCGATTATTTTCCGGAAAATATTCATAGGCAACGTTAGCATTATAACGTTTACCAATATCTTCAGATTCGCGCCAGATGCCTGATAGTTGGTAAGATTTTTCATCAACAAAATTATCGGCCTTTTGCCCATTAAATGAAGCACTTACACGATGAGATGGCGTAATAAAGTAGCCAATTTTCGCTAAATAACTGTTATTTTTATGATGTGCAGGATCTGGGATGCCGCGAGCATTACCAAAAATATCTTCGCCGTTACCACTACTTTTCATTTCATGTCCGTTACGGCGAGAATAGAGTAGCGTTGCATCAAATTTGTCATCTCTATAAGCTACACCTAAGGTGTGTGTCCATTCTCGATTTTTACTTGCGTAACCATTTTTAAGCAATACGCCCCATTTTTGATTTGGTAGAATAATATCCTCTGCACCAAGAGTGCGATAGTTTACTGAACCTCCCAATGATCCACTTCCTGCATTGAAAGAGTCTGAACCTCGCATAATGTCAATGCCTTGCACTAATTCAGGGTCAATACTTAATCGTGAGCTATTGAAATTACCATAGCGAGCATAAAGTGAGTTTTCTTCAGATTCAGGTAAATTAACCCCATCAACACTAATACCAACGCGGTTGCCTTCTACGCCTCTCATTGCAAAGCCTTTATTGCGACGACCATTATCGCTAATGCCTACATCAGTTGCATAACGCACTAAGTCATAATTATCAGCCACTAATTCTTCTTGAATGACCTTACGAGTTTTTTTAATTTGACTCGCTTTGATTTCAGTATCAGTTACCGTGATGGTATCTAATGTTGTTTGTTCTTCTGCGTAAGCTTGTAAAGCTACCGCTACACAAATTGCACCTAAAGAAAGAGGAAATTTAAGAGCCATATATTCACCTAAAATTTAATTTGATTTATAAACTTTGGAGTGAATTTTACAAAAGTTAAAGAATTTTGACAATGCTATTGCAAATTATTTTCATTTTCTGTAAATTGTGCACATCTATTTATAAAACATAAACAATAAGGATTCTCCTATGAGTAAAATTAAACTTTCAATCATTGCTCTTTCTTGTGTTATGGCATTAAGTGCTTGTTCTTCTAGCTCGAAAGGTGGTACGGATAATACTGATCAAATTCGCCAACTCGAAAGCGATTTAAATCAAAAAATAGCTGAGTTATCTAAGAAAGCAGAAAGCAACGCTTCAAAATCAAGTACTAACAGTACTCAAAGTCTAGGTAGTCAAAATCAAACTAGCCAAAGTAGTCAAAATCAAACTAGCCAAACTGGAACAAAGGGATCATACACATATACATCATCTTCAGACACAGATGCAAAACTAAAAGAACTTGAAAAATTACTTGCGGATGAAAAATCTAAAGTTTCATTAGGCGATAAAATTTTTGGTGGGACTAGTGGTGAGATGACAGATTATATTTCAGGTGGAGTGCTAGTTGGAGAGAAAAATGATGCTTCCCGCCCACAAGCACGAGATATCCGTGATCTGACGATCACTGATAAAAATGGTCAATTAGTGGATATCAATATTTTAAGAAGAGCAGGAGATATGGATCCTGAGAGTTATGAGCCATACGACGATCAATATAACCTTCGTAAAGAACGTCAAACGATTTTAAGTAATAGTAATTTTAAATCTAGCGCATTTGGTGCCTATTACGACACATTAACAGGTAATCGATATTTCTTTGCGCAAGGCTTACCAACAGCTGTAAGTCAAATTCCAACCGCGGGTCAAGTGGAGTATAAAGGTGGTGCTGTTTATAAGAAAGATGGTGAGCAAAATTACAGTGAACTAAGCCAGATGACAGCAACAGCAGATTTTGCTACAAAAGTGATTGATATCAATATTGCAGGAAAAACAAATGCTTTACCAGGAATGAACTTTGGCGGTAAGATCTCTGGTAACAGTTTTGCCGGAAATGCGAATGGTATTAAAACCCAAGGTGGTTTCTTTGGTGAAAATGCACAAGAAATGACAGGTCTATTCATTAACGAAGCAGACCAAGCTCGTGGTGCATTTGGTGGTATTAAGCAATAATATCTAGTAATCAATAGTAAAAAGGCGAACATGATGTTCGCCTTTTTATTAGATATCTTGAATCACAAGTTGTAATGCGTGGCGTTGGAATTGTTGTGCTTTACGGTGTTTAAAACGTCTTAGACGTAAATTACGTGAAGCAGAGATATCTCTTGATGCTTTTTTCTTTAAAAAAGTTTTTCTTTTTAACATCTTTTTCTCCTTGTTTTCTTTGAGTTCAATAAAACATTGTTTTTTCTGACCGCACTTACTCTGTTGCAGTCGCTTGGTTTTCTTGAACGCGATGATAATTCACAATACTATTCATGTAACGTCGAATATTTTCGACATATTGGTAGGCCTCATAGCCGCGAGCGTAGCCATATTTTAAGTTTGAATAATGACGTTTTTCCGATAATAGCTGAAGATTATTTTTTACATCTAACCAGTTATCAGGATTGCCGCCTAATTTTTTAGTTAGGCGACGAGCATCTAAAATATGCCCTAACCCCATATTGTATGCCGCTAAAGAATACCAAATTCGATCTTCTTCTGGAATACTGTTAGGCATTTGGTCGAGTAGCCAATGCAGATATTCGGAGCCTGCCTTAATACTTTGTTCGGCATCCGTACGATTGTTAATATTCATACGTGCAGCCGTATCTTTGGTTAACATCATCATCCCACGCACACCGGTTGGAGAGGTCGCATAAGGGTCCCAATGCGATTCTTGATAGGCTACAGCGGCTAATAATCGCCAGTCTAAATTCCCTTTATATTTTTCAAAGAGCGGTTGATATTGAGGAAGAATTTTTTCAACTGCCTCTAAATAAGCCTGAGTATCTACATAGTCAAAGGCAGTAATATGGCGGAAATATTTTTCCTCAATACGATCAATTAATCCTGTTTCAATGGCATTATTCATAAAATCTAACAAGCCTGCTTGTAGCTCATTATAGGATTTATTGGAGAGATACCAATGTACGGTCATTTCATCCGTTAGGTCAAATGCGATCGCTAAATTCGGGCGAATTTGTTGTGCTGCAGCCACATCAATACTGTTTGCAATGGTGTAAGGAATTTTCCCTTCAGCTACTTGAATCAATAATTCCTCTTGAGTCAATTGCTTGTTATTCTGCCATTTGAGTGCAGGGAGTTTTTTCTGTGTTTGAGATAATAATTTTTCTAAGTCTTCTCCCGCAGAAATAATAATTTCTTGCTGTACTTGAGCCAAATCTTTCGGGCGATTTTCCCCTTTTTTATACACTAGCTGCCAAGAGGCGGAAGTATAAGAGGGCCCTAACTGAAATTTTTCTGCACGTTGAGGCTGGAACAAAAGATTTGCGGCAGCAATATCAATATTGTTGTTCTCTAATTCGTTAAAAAGTTGATCGTTATTTTCTAAGGTTTTAATTTGTAAGCGAACCCCTAAATAATCAGCAAAGTTTTTTGCTAATTCGTATTCCAAGCCAGATTCGCCCTCATTCCCAATAAAATAGTAAATGGGATTGTTAATGGTGCCGACAATAAGGCTACCGCGATTTTTGATCGCAGTGTAAGGGTTTTGCTCCGATTGCATAATTTTTTGCCAAGGGAACACCATATCCACTGCCCAAAGTAATAATGCAAAGGCAGCAATAATACGTAAAAATAGACCTTTCAATAGATAAACCTTATAAATTGAGATAAGAGACGATTGTAACGAGAATTAAGACAATAAAAAAGCCCCTTTTACTTCAAGGGGCTGTTAAATAAGGATTAACGTTGGCGATCTCGGCGACCACGTTCATTAAAAGTGCGGTCGTTTTTATCGTTAAATTTACGCTGACGACGTTCACCATTACGTTCACCACGGAAGCGATCTTGACCACGATCTCCACGCTCATTACGACGACCATCGCGACGGCCTTTTCCGCCAAAATCGTTACTACCACGTCCGCTGTCTGATTGTGTCGCGCCCATAAAGCTCATTTGCATTTGTTTATTTAAAACGCGAGTTTTAACGAATTGTTGAAGCAATTCTTTTGGCATGCCTTGTGGTAGTTCAACGGTAGAGTAGTCATCATAAAGTTTGATATGGCCAATATAACGACTGTTAATATCACCTTCATTGGCGATAGCGCCCACGATATGACGCACTTCTACACCATCCGCGCGACCCACTTCGATACGATATAAATCCATCGGTTGTGGTGTGCCGTAGCCTTTACGTTCACCACGACGTTCAGCCGAACGAGGATTTTCACGGCGATCACCGCGATCATTACGGTCACGACGGCGTTTATCCATTGGTGGATCCGGTGGAAGGATGAGTTTTTGTTTACCTTGAAGCAACATCAACATGGCTGCAGCAATATCTTCTTGATCCTGATCTGCGGTGAATAAATCTTCCAATAAGCTGCGATACATTTCCAGATCGTGATGTTCCAATTGCTTGGTAATCTTGTCTTGGAATTTTTTACGACGACAGGCTTGCAACACTTCATGATTTGGCAATTCAACTTCATTGATTGGTTTTTTCATCAGGTGTTCGATATTACGAAGTAAACGGCGTTCACGTGGTTCAACGAATAATAATGCACGACCAGAACGACCTGCACGACCAGTACGACCGATACGGTGAACGTAAGATTCTGCATCAAGTGGGATGTCATAGTTCACTACAAGACTGATTCGTTCAATATCGATACCGCGCGCAGCAACATCAGTTGCAACCACAATATCAAGGCTACCATTACGTAAGCGATCTAAGGTTTGCTCACGTAATTGTTGGGTCATATCACCGTTTAAGGCTGCAGCACGGAAACCGTGTTTTTCTAATAATTCAGTCACATCAAGTGTGCCTGTTTTAGTACGGGTAAAAATAATTGCCGCATCAAAATCTTCTACTTCTAAGAAGCGTAATAATGCATCATTTTTACGGAAACCTTGAACATACCAACAATTTTGCTCAATATCAGGCGCATTATCGTTATTTACTTTGATTTTCACTTCTTGCGGATTATTCATGAAGCGTTTTGTGATACGACGAATTGGCTCAGGCATGGTTGCTGAGAAAAGGGCAGTTTGGTGCTCTTCCGGTAATTCAGCCATAACGGTTTCTACATCATCAATAAAGCCCATACGAAGCATTTCATCTGCTTCATCAAGTACGATTGCTTTTAATTCAGATAGATTTAATGTGTTACGACGGATGTGATCCAAAATACGGCCTGGTGTACCTACAACAACTTGTGCACCTTGTTTTAATGCACGTAATTGGATGTCATAACGTTGACCACCATAAAGAGTCACGATGTTGATGCCTTTGGCATATTTCATGAAGTGTTCGCAAGCATCAGCAACTTGAATTGCTAGTTCACGTGTTGGTGCCATCACCAATAATTGTGGATGTTTTGCGGCTGGATCAATTTTAGCCAAAATAGGTAAAGAGAATGCGGCAGTTTTACCACTACCGGTTTGTGCCATACCAAGTACATCTCTGCCTTCTAGAAGAGCAGGAATACAAGCTTGTTGGATTGGCGAAGGTGTTTCAAAACCAAGGTCAGAAACGGCTTTTAGAATGAATTCAGGCAAGCCTAAATCATTAAAAGTGATTTTGTCAGTCATTAAAATACTCGAATGTAAGTAAGGAAAGCTCAATTTAGCTTTCAGGTTTATTTGTTATAAAAGAAGGAGGTAAGTCTAAAAAACAGCTGTTTTTGTGACCGCACTTTTTTCTTCTTTTTCGTCTTCAGTTTGAGCCGGTTTCAATTTCATCAGCTCTAACACGGCAAAACGATACTCAACAAAGTTATACACCTGATTCGCAATAGCAAGTTTGAATAAAGCCGCAGCTTCATCAATTTGCCCCAAATTGAGTTTTTGTTTTGCTAGATAAAAGTAGGTTTCGGTTAATATTTCTGCATATTGTTGCGAGTTTTCTGCAAATTTGGTTGCCCGCTCTTGCAAGTCACTCACGGAAATATTACCTAAATAGTATTGAACGATATTTGTTCCCCAGAAGTCCTTAGATAGCCCTTTAGCTCGTTCAACAAGGTTGGCATGGGCTTCTTGTGGTTTTAATTTTTGTTCGTTCAAATAGAGCCAGAGTACGCGATAGGGATCTTTGGTATCGGCTTCATAAAACTTCATCAAATCGTCTTCAGCAAGATTATAGCGTTCGACGTAATAAAAATTTAAACCACGATTAAGATGGGTATAGTCATAACTTGGGTCCAATTCAAACACCGCATTAAAGGTTTCTAATGCACTGTCGTAATCTTCTTCAAGCAGTAAGTAAAGCCCTAAATAATTGTAAACGGAAGCCATCTTTGGCTGTAACGCGAGGGCTTGTGTAAAGTCATAACGTGCGAGACCCCATAAACCGAGGGAATCGTATAACACGCCACGTTCAAAGTGAAGCGTCGCTCGTTCTTCATTACTCATTTTTCCAACTAATAAAACTTGCCCGATTCGGGTAATCATCACTTCTTGTTCGAAGTGCGTATTCGGCGTTTGATCCGCTAGCACGACTTTATTTGGTGCGACAAACACGTTTCCCGATTGTACACAACCGGAAATAAATAAAATCACACTTAGGCTAGACAACGAAACTAGAAAACGGAATAACCGAAAATACTGCATTGTTTTATAAGTTAGTTTGATAATCAAAATGGGTGTGTAAACTAAATTCACACACCCTGTGAGATTATTCCTGTTCTTCTGAAATATCTTCTGCAGGTGCAGATTCTGCTTCAGTTTCTTGTTTTGGTGCAAGATCTTTCATGGTTAAGCGGATTCGACCTTGACGATCGATTTCAACCACTTTCACCGTCACTTCTTGACCAACTTGAAGATAATCACTCACTTTCTCTACGCGCTCTTCTGCGATTTGAGAAATATGAACTAAACCTTCTTTATTTCCAACGATAGCAACGAATGCCCCGAAGTCAGCAAGACGAGTCACTTTACCTTTGTAAATTGCACCCGCTTCAACTTCAGCAACGATTTCTTCAATACGTGCCATCACATTTTTCGCTGCACTGCTATCTACTGCAGCAATTTTCACTGTACCATCATCATCGATATCGATAGACGTACCGGTTTCTTCAGTTAATGCACGGATAGTTGCACCACCTTTACCGATAACATCTTTGATTTTCTTCGGATCAATTTTCATGGTGTGAATACGCGGTGCGTAGTCAGAAATATCTGCACGTGGTGCAGGGATTGCTTGTTCCATTACACCAAGAATGTGCATACGTGCACCTTTCGCTTGGTTTAATGCAATTTGCATAATTTCAGGGGTGATACCTTCAATTTTGATATCCATTTGAAGTGCGGTGACACCTTCACGTGTGCCCGCCACTTTAAAGTCCATATCACCTAAGTGGTCTTCATCACCTAAGATATCTGAAAGAACTACGAATTTCTCTTCTTCTTTCACTAAGCCCATTGCGATACCTGCGACAGCAGCTTTGATTGGAACGCCCGCATCCATTAATGCTAAAGACGCACCGCATACAGATGCCATAGAAGAAGAACCGTTAGATTCAGTGATTTCAGATACAACACGCACAACATACGGGAATTCTGCAAGGCTTGGCATAACGGCTGCTACACCACGTTTTGCTAAACGACCGTGACCGATTTCACGGCGTTTTGGCGAGCCGATCATACCGGTTTCACCTACAGAGTATGGAGGGAAGTTGTAGTGGAATAAGAAGTGATCTTGACGTTCACCTGTTAATTCATCAATGATTTGTGCATCGCGTTCAGTACCTAACGTTGCAACGGCTAATGCTTGCGTTTCACCACGGGTGAAAATTGCAGAACCGTGAGTACGTGGTAATACACCAGTACAAATGTCTAATGCACGAACGGTATCAACAGTACGGCCATCAATACGTGGTTCACCTGCAATGATACGGCCACGAACGATTTGGCTTTCAAGTGCGGTGAAAATATCCACGATTTTACCTTCGCTGATTTCTTCATCTTCAGCTGTGATTTTTGCAATCACATCCGCTTTAATCGCATCGATCTGTTCGTAACGTGCTTGTTTTTCAGTAATGCGGTATGCATCGCCTAAACGTGCTTCTGCAATCGCTTTTACTTTATTGATTAAATCGGTGTTTGGCTCTGGAGCAACCCAATCCCAACGTGGTTTGCCTGCTTCTTTCGCAAATTCTTTGATCGCTTCAACCACAACTTGTTGTTGTTGATGACCGAATACGACTGCCGCTAACATTTGTTCTTCAGTTAAAACGTCTGCTTCAGATTCAACCATTAATACGGCTTTGTCAGTACCTGCAACCACTAAGTCTAAACGGCTTTGTTTTTGTTCAGCCATAGTTGGGTTTAATACGAATTGGTTGTCGATGAAACCAACACGTGCTGCACCGATAGGGCCATTGAAAGGCACACCAGATAAGGTTAATGCTGCAGAAGCACCAATCATTGCCACTAAGTCTGGGCTGATTTGTGGGTTTACAGAAACTACAGTTGCCACAACTTGGATTTCGTTGAAGAAACCTTCTGGGAATAATGGACGAATTGGACGGTCGATTAAACGTGCAATTAAAGTTTCGCCTTCAGATGGACGACCTTCACGTTTGAAGAAACCACCAGGGATTTTACCCGCCGCATAAGTACGCTCTTGGTAGTTTACGGTTAATGGGAAGAAGTCTTGACCTTCTTTTACATCTTTTTTAGCAACAACAGTCACGAATACCGTGGTATCGTCCATGCTTGCCATGACTGCAGCAGTTGCTTGACGTGCAATCGCGCCGGTTTCTAGAGTAACGGTATGTTGACCGTATTTAAATTGTTTAACAATTGGATTCACAATGTTTTCCTTCAAAATAATATTTAAAACAAAGCTTTATTTTCCAGATTGCGACTAGCAAAAGAAATCTTTCGAAAAAATGACCGCACTTTGGGCGTTTAAAAATCTCTTTTGATAGCCGCACGCTAATGCAGAAAATAAAGCTCGCTTATTATACAGAGTTTTAAATTTATTGGTAACTTTATTTAATATAAGCAACTTGTTATCATATTCTCATACAAATACATACGTAAGGAGACACTATGATTATCAGTGCATTAAATAACCCAAATTTCAAAGTGGGTTTACCCAAAGTTATCGCGGACATTTGCGATCATCTCAACACGTTAGATCTTGAAGCATTAGAAAATGGCCGTCATGATTTAAGTGAGCAAGTTTATATGAATGTCATGGAATTTGATACGGTTGAAACGGATAGCAAACAAGCTGAACTTCACCACAAATATCTAGATATTCAATTACTTATTCGTGGTGAAGAAAATGTTGAAGTAAGCGCGACTTATCCAAATCTCAGCTTATACGATGAATATCGTGATGCTGATGATTATCAACTTACCCCACAAATTGAAGATAAAAGCACCGTAACACTTTTACCAAAAATGTTCGCCGTCTTTTTCCCTTATGAACCACATAAACCAGGTTGCACCGTAAACGGCAAATCAAGTTTTGTGAAAAAATTAGTGGTGAAAGTACCAGTCGAATTGATTTAACAATTTCGATTTATTAAAACAAAAGTGCGGTCAGAAATTTTGGTGTTTTTCTGACCGCACTTTTTTATTATTTAACCACTGTAATTGACCATTTCGCATCATCAATTTGTTCGAAGTTGGTCACTTCATAACCTTCTTCAGCCGCCCAAGCGGGAATGGCTTCAGTGGCTTGGGTGCAGTCGAACTCAATTTCGAGGCCATCGCCTTTATTTAACTTAGCCATGGCTTCCTTAGCTTCAACGAGAGGAAATGGGCAAACAAGGCCGAGTGTTGGTAATTTAACGATCATATAAACTCCTTATGATGCTTTTGATAATTTTAAACGTTGTGGACGGATAATGGTGAAGTAGGCGGCTACCCAAGTGCCGAGAATCATCAATGGCAATGAGACCCAACCTTGCCAAGAGAAAAAGGCAGTTTCGACTAAACCGTTACCGATAGAACAGCCACCCGCAAGTGTTGCGCCAATACCCATAAGAATACCGCCGAGTCCGCTGCGTAGAATCGTGGTGGCATCCGGTACGCGAACACGAAATTCATTGCTTGCTTTAGCACCGATGAATGACCCTATAAAAATCCCTAAGACTAAGAATACGCCCCAATTAATAAATTTACCGTCGCCAGTAACAAGAAATTGCATAATATTAGCGGATGGGCCGGTGATACCAAGTCCAAACTCACGACCAGTAGCAACACTGAGTGGCCAAGCGGCAAGCGCGATTAATCCAATTAACACGGCTGAGAAAAATGGGTGCCAGCGTTTTTCAAATAATAAGTGGGCAAGCCCCGTTTTCTTCGGTTTTAATGCCGCAACTTTTACGCTTGGTTTGCTGAGATGTTTGTATACATAAAAGGCTGTCACTAAAGTTAATAGTGCCACTAACCACCAAGGTGAAATGCCGAATGTATCATAAATGTTGCGTTGTTCGATATTGATGCCACGTAAAGTTTTATTGAATTCGCCTAATGGGCCAGTGCGCATGATGGCACTTAATAACATATAAGTGAATAACGCGACCCAACTACCGACTAAGCCTTCCGCAGCACGGTACCACGTACCTGTTGCACAACCGCCAGCAAGAACAATGCCGATACCAAACACAAAGGCACCGATAATTACCGCTAAAAAGGCAAAATTTTCAGCGGGATCGACATTTAATACACCGATTTCTTTTAAGAGAAAGAAACCGATGGATTGCACGGTAATCGCCAATAGAAGGGCTACAAACATTTTGTTATTTTTGGTGACATACATATCGCGAAATGCGCCAGTAATACAAAAGCGCCCACGCTGCATCACAAATCCGAGTAAAATTCCGCAAAGTAATCCGGTTAAAAGCATAAATATTCCTTCTCTTTTAGAACTAAGTAGGTTGGTATTTTCTAAAAAAATAAGAAGGTAGCGCCAATAACTTTTGGCTAGAAAATATGTTTTTTTGATATAAAAAAGTGCGGTCAGAAATTTGTGTGTTTTTCTGACCGCACTTTATCGTAAGTTATCACGATATTAAGGGCAGGGCTTACTCACCATAATTTCAATTACTTGGCGATCGATGTGGTGCATACTCTTAGACGCAATTGAGCATAGATTGTCGATAGTACGATCGAGATCATGTTCAACAATACCTTCATTACCTGTAACATGGGTTTCATCCATTGCCATGAGTACCGATTTATAGCCAGAAGCCACGCTGGTGGACACTTTCATCGCACAGCTATTGGATGCGCCATCGCAGATGATTCCACTGATGTCACCGATCATACTGCAAATGCCCATGCTCAGGGTTTCGAATTTACCTGTGAGTAAATAGGCAATACCCGCACAGCTCCCCATAGAGGCAGTTGTTACCGCACAAAGGGCAGAAAGTTTGGGTAATTTACTGTGGATATAAATGGCCATTAAGTGTGATAAGAAGAGGGCACGGAGACGTTTTTCTTCACTCACGTTTAAATAATCGGCGACCACAACCACGGGCATAGTCGCGGCAATACCTTGGTTACCTGAACCTGAATTACTCATTGCTGGCAATGTAGCCCCGCCCATACGCGCATCGGAGGCTGCAGTAGTTTCGATCATAATTTTACTGAGCAAATCGTCTGACATTAAACCGCTACCGACTTGTTTGCGTAACGTTCTGCCAATGTGTAAGCCGTAATTTTCACGTAATCCTTCGTTAGACAGCGCTCGGTTGAGTTCGGCAGCCTGTCCGATAAAGCGGATTTTATCGAGCTCAATTTCACAAGAAAATTCAAAGATTTCACGTGCGCTCACCTGTTTGAAAATATCATAAGGATCGCAATCAGTGCATTCATCGTGTTCTTTCTCAAAAACAACTTCGCCATTTTTTTCAATTAAAATGATATTTGTGTGTTGATCTTGAATCGCTACTTTTACTCGGTCATTATCGGCAAACAACACGGCTTCTGAATATAAGATATGATCGGTTTGATGAATATCCACATTAACAAGTTTTTTATCAAGCATAGCTTTGGCTTGTGAAACTTGCTCGGGTGTGATGTGTTTTAATACTTCTAACTCACCCTCAGGGTCACCGCCTAAAGCACCAATCGCCGCGGCAATAGGTAATCCCACCATGCCCGTTCCCGGTACTGCAACACCCAATCCATTTTTCATTAAGTTTGGTGATACTTTAGCTTCAATACGTTCAGGTGTTTTACCTAAATATTTAGCTGCGGTTGCTGCGGCAAGTGCTAAAGAGATAGGTTCAGTACAGCCCAGAGCCGGAACCACATCTCGTTCCACAAGGTGAAGTAATGGTTTTTCGATTTCGTTGAGTCTTTCTTGATTCATAAAATTCTTTTTTATCTGCTAAATGCTGTCTTCTTTCTCTATGACTAATATGCGCGCTTCACCTTGTGGATGAGCAACATGTTCGGTACCGATACCCGCATAAAAAATATCACCCGTATGGAGTAATACGGCTTTCTCTTTGCCATCTTCTTTGTAGCGCATTTCCACTGTCCCATCCATGACAGCAAAGACTTCTTCACCGTCATTGATATGCCATTTGTAAGGTTTATCTGTCCAGTGAAGACGCACGGAGATGCCATTCATATTGGTAATATCAAGGGCTCCCCAAGCGCGTTCAGCCGTAAAGAGGTGACTTCTAATAACTTTATTCATGACTAAATTTGTTAGTGAGCCTCATCCCAGTTGTTGCCTTGCCCCACATCTACAATCAATGGCACCACTAAATCAGCTGCACTTTCCATTTGTGTTTTGATGAGTTCGCTATAAAACGCCACTTTTTCTGACCGCACTTCAAACACCAATTCATCATGCACCTGCATAATCATCGCAATATTGGGATCGTTTTGTAGTTTTTGATCTAATTGAATCATGGCGCGTTTAATAATGTCTGCGGCAGTGCCTTGCATTGGTGCATTGATCGCGACACGTTCGGCTGCTTTACGGCGCATACCATTAGAAGAGTTAATATCCGGCAGATATAAACGACGGCCGAATAGGGTTTCCACATAGCCTTGGGCTTTAGCTTTTTCACGAATATCATGCATAAAAGTTTGTACGCCAGGATAGCGTTTGAAATACAAATCCATATAGCTCTGAGCATCGGCACGGCCAATACCGAGTTGGCGCGATAAGCCAAAGGCTGACATACCATAAATTAAACCGAAGTTAATTGCTTTAGCATTGCGGCGTTGCTCGGAAGTTACTGCATCCAGTGCCACCCCAAAGATTTCTGCCGCAGTAGAGCGGTGAATATCTTTGCCTTGGGTAAAGGCGTTAATTAAGCCCTGATCCTGTGATAGGTGCGCCATAATGCGCAGCTCGATTTGTGAATAGTCGGCCGCAACAACAGTAAAGCCTTCGCGCGCAATAAATGCCTGACGAATACGACGCCCTTCTTCATTACGAATCGGAATGTTTTGTAGATTCGGATCGCTTGATGAAAGACGACCGGTGGCTGTCACCGCTTGATGGTAGGAAGTATGCACTCGACCCGTTTGCGGATTCACCATTTGCGGCAATTTGTCGGTGTAGGTGGATTTTAGTTTGCTTAGCCCACGATGTTCTACTAACACTTTCGGTAATTCATGACTAAATGCCAGTTCCTCCAATACTTCCTCGTTAGTGGATGGCGCACCTTTTGGTGTTTTTTGAATAACCGGCAAACCTAATTTATCAAACAAAATTTCCTGTAATTGTTTGGTGGAGGCCAAATTAAATGGCTGCCCCGCCAAGACATAAGCTTGTTCTTCTAATTCACTTAAACGGTTAGCGATTTCGTTAGATTGTAGGAATAGTGCATCGCTATCAATTAAGACACCACGACGTTCCATACGGGAAAGTACGCCTAACAATGGCAATTCCATTTCTTTAAAGAGTTTTTCAAGAGTGGGTTCTTTAGAGAGTTTTTCCCATAGCACTTGTTGCAGCTTCATCGTTACATCGGCATCTTCCGCCGCGTACTCGGCGGCTTGTTCTAATGGAATTTGGTTAAAGGTCAGCTGATTTTTACCTTTGCCTGCAATTTCTTCAAAACTAATAGTTTGGTGTCCTAAATAACGTTTCGCCAGATCGTCCATATTATGACGACCAGTGCTGTTGAGTACATAGGACTCCAACATAGTATCGAAAGCCACACCTTGTACATCAATGCCATTACGGGCAAAGATGGTGAGATCGTACTTGAAGTTTTGCCCGACTTTTTGAATGGCTGGATTTTCTAAAACGGGTTTTAACAGTGAAAGTGCGGTTGTTTTTTCAAGGGTTTTCGGTGCACCTAAATAATCTAATTGTAGCGGTAAGTAAGCTGCTTCACCATTTTCTAACGCAAAGGAAATGCCCACTAAGTTAGCAGCCATATAATCTAAATTATCGGTTTCTGTATCTAGGGCAAAAAGCTTGGCTTGCTTGAGTTTTTCCACCCAACGATTTAAATCTGCTTCAGTGAGCAAGGTTTCATAACGGCTACGATCAATTTGAATTGGTGGTAATGCTTCCTCGCTATTGTCTTGAGCGAGCGCAGGCGTAGCTTGATAGTGATTAATCTTGGTCGGTTGTTCGTTATTATTGGTGATGGAATCAGCGCCATTCATCACTTCATTGAGCCAACGTTTAAATTCATAACGGCCGAAATATTCAGTGAGTTGATCGTTATTGCTTGCGCCAAGAGTGAGTTGCTCTGGCGTAATATCGAGGGCAACATCGGTTTTGATCGTGGCAAGGCGATAGGATAAGTCGGCCATTTCTTTTTCAGCCAATAATTTATCACCTAATTTTTTTGCCCCACGAATTGGCAATTCAGCCACTTTGTCTAAGTTGGCATAAATTTCTGCCATGCTGCCGATACCTTGCAAGAGACCAAGTGCGGTTTTTTCACCCACACCCGCCACGCCTGGAATATTATCGGCGCTATCGCCCATTAGCGCTAAGTAATCGATGATGAGTTCTGGCGGAATACCGTATTTTTCAATCACGGCCTCGCGATCCAATAAGGTATTATTCATGGTGTTGATTAACATAATGTTGTCATCCACCAGTTGTGCCATGTCTTTATCGCCGGTGCTGATCAAGACTTTTTGATTAGCTTTGGAAGCCGCTACCGCTAAGGTACCAATGACATCGTCCGCCTCCACGCCTTCAATGACTAAAAGAGGAATGCCAAGGGCACGGATAATATCGTGTAACGGTTGAATTTGTTTGCGCAGATCATCTGGCATCGGTGGACGATGGGATTTATATTGTTCAAACATTTCATCACGGAAAGTTTTGCCTTTCGCATCAAAGACTACCGCAATATGGCTCGGTTGCACTTGTGAAATCAGGCTTTTGAGCATGTTCAATACACCGTACATGGCGCCAGTCGGTTCGCCGGCTGAATTGGTGAGTGGCGGAAATGCATGGAAAGCACGATATAAATAAGATGAACCGTCCACTAGGACTAATGGATTAGGAGCGATAGTTGGCATAAATATTCCGTTCAAAAATAATGAAAAGTGTCGCATTATAGCGTAAATTGCGAAATGGGGCGAACGGATAAAGTGCGGTCAATTAAACGTAAAAATTATGACGAAGGCATTTGGCTGTGGCATAATAGGAACACTTGAGCATTCAACATAAGGGAATAACATGTCATTAAAACTGGTTGAAGTTGTTGTATTAGGGCAAGTGCTGCGCTTGAATGTCCCTGCCGAACAAGAAGAGATTTTGCGTCAAGCGGCGCGTAATTTAGATCTTCAAGTGTCTGAAATGAAAGAGCGTACAGGTTTATTGCAATTAGACCGTGTGCTTTCTATTGTTGCCTTGAATTTAAGTTTTGAATTAACCCAAGAAAAGAATAAAAATGCCCAGATTGAAAACGTGTTATGTACGCGAATTCAGCAGTTAGATCATTCTTTAGAGAATGCATTAGGTGGGCGTCTTATCGTTGATTAAATAAAAAAGAACCGCATGTTGAAAGTGCGGTTCTTTTTTTATGTATTTTTAATCGGGCGTGTAATAGAGTTTACCAATTTCAATTTTTTGTCGCCCTGTTTCTTCACGCCATTTATTGCTGTCTCGTAAAGAATAAACGCAGCCACAATATTCTTGCTGATAAAAACGTTCACGTTTACTGATTTCGATCATGCGTTGCGATCCGCCAGCTTTACGCCAGTTGTAATCCCAATAAATTACATCATCATATTTTTCAGCTGCACGGTGACCACATCCATTAATTTGATCCATGTCTTTCCAGCGAGAAATACCAAGACAGCTGGTAAATACAGGGAAACCATGTTCATGAGCATATTCAGCCGCTTTTTCAAAACGCATATCAAAACACATGGTGCAACGGATGCCACGTTCGGGTTCCCATTCCATACCTTTTGCGCGATCAAACCATTGTTGGCGATCGTAGTCAGCATCAATAAACGGAATCCCAAATTTTTGGGCAAAGCGGATATTTTCTTCTTTACGAATTAAATATTCTTTTAATGGATGAATATTCGGGTTGTAAAAATAAATCGTAAATTCAATACCCGAGGCCAAAATGGCTTCCATCACTTCACCTGAGCAAGGCGCACAGCAGGAGTGGAGAAGTAACTTATTATGTCCTTCAGGTAATTCAAGTTTTTCACGAATAAAAGGCGCATTGGGATCCTTGCGCACTTTTTGTTTACGCGGTTTTTGAAATTTAGCTTGAGAATCGACCGCACTTTGCGGTTGAATTTGTTCTTCAGTCATATTAATAAGTTCGGTCTACCGATAAATAAGCCAGTGAAATTAAGGCTTTTTTGTATTCGCTTTCAGGTAATAAGGCAATGGCATCAACCGCTTTTTTTGCTTCTTGTTTCGCACGATCCATTGCATAATCAAGAGATTTATGTTCTGCCATAATCGCAAGCACTTCATCGATCGCATCACGTTTTCCGCCTTGTTCAATGGCTTCACGAATAAGCGCAGCTTGTTGTGGATTACCGTGACGCATTGCGTGTAATAAAGGAAGAGTCGGTTTACCTTCGGCGAGGTCATCACCCACATTTTTGCCTAATGCTGCAGCGTTTGCGCTGTAATCTAGCACGTCATCTACTAATTGGAATGCGGTACCGAGATAGCGGCCATATTCTTGAAATGCGGTTTCAATTGATTTTTCAGCACCCGCAACAATCGCAACAGATTGTGCCGCCACTTCAAATAAGCGTGCTGTTTTACTATAAATCACGCGCATATAGCTTTCTTCTGTGGTATCCGGATCATTCACATTCATCAATTGTTGAACTTCACCTTCCGCCAACACGTTGGTGGCGTCAGCCATAATGCGAAGAATATCTAGCGATTGTAACTGCGCCACTAATTGGAATGCACGGGTATAAATGAAGTCGCCCACTAATACGCTAGCCGCATTACCAAAGGCAGAGTTTGCCGTTGCGCGGCCTCGACGCATATCCGATTCATCCACCACATCATCATGTAATAAAGAAGCGGTGTGAATAAATTCTACAAAGGTCGCACAAGTTGCTACTTTATCGCTTTCGTAGCCTAATGCACGCGCCGCTAAGACCGCAATAAGTGGTCGAATACGTTTTCCGCCACCTTGTACAATATAAAAACCAAGCTGATTAACCATCGGCACGTCTGAGTTAATTTGTGCTAAAATAGCTTGGTTGACTTTCTGCATATCCGCATCGGTTAATGCTTGGATTGCATGCATATCCATTAAATCTTGTTTGTTCATCTTCATTTGGTTCGATGGTTGTGTATATATATATAAAAGAAAAGTGCGGTGAATTTTACCCGATTTTTCAAGGTTTCTGAAATTAAACTCGAGGAAAAGCGCTTTTTTTTATTTTATTGCAAATAAGTGCTTGCGATCGAGTTGTTTTTTCCGTAGAATTTGCGACCTATTTATATGAATTTTGAAGTGCGGACCGAAAATAGTAACGGAGAAGCACAATTATAGCGGAGTATTTATGTACGCAGTTTTCCAAAGTGGCGGTAAACAACACCGTGTGAGCGAAGGTCAAGTAGTTCGTTTAGAAAAACTTGAACTTGCAACTGGCTCAACAGTTGAGTTCGACTCAGTGTTGATGGTCGTTAATGGTGAAGATGTTAAAATTGGTGCACCAGTAGTAGCTGGCGCGAAAGTAGTGGCTGAAGTTGTGGCACAAGGTCGTGGCGATAAAGTTAAAATCGTTAAGTTCCGTCGTCGTAAACACAGCCGTAAACAACAAGGTCATCGTCAGTGGTTCACAGAAGTGAAAATCACTGGGATTCAAGCATAATTTCAGAGGAGATCAAGTAGATGGCAACTAAAAAAGCTGGTGGTTCAACTCGTAACGGTCGTGATTCTGAAGCTAAACGCCTTGGTGTTAAACGTTTCGGTGGCGAATCTGTATTAGCAGGTAGCATCATTGTACGTCAACGTGGTACTAAATTCCACGCAGGTAACAACGTAGGTATGGGTCGTGACCACACCTTATTTGCTACCGCAGACGGTAAAGTAAAATTTGAAGTGAAAGGCGAGAAAAGCCGTAAATACGTAAGTATTGTAACTGAATAATTTTACATCTGATTTGATAAACGCCCCGCATTATCTGTGGGGCGTTTTCTTTGTTTTCTTACCTGTGATTTACAATCATTAATCAAATCTGTTATCTTGGCACTGTCATTCATTCTCTTCAATATTTCTTAGAATGAAATTTACCTGAATTCCTAACTGTGCTTTAGCCAAATAAAGGAAGACATCATGAAACAACAACCTCTTTTAGGATTTCTATTTGCTTTAATTACAGCGATGGCATGGGGATCTTTACCTATTGCGTTAAAACAGGTTTTATCCGTGATGACGCCACAAACGATCGTGTGGTATCGCTTTATTGTGGCATTTCTAGCACTCTTTATTTTACTTGCCTATAAGAAAAAATTGCCACAATTTTTGAAAGGCGGTCAATTTATTTGGTTGGTAGTAATTGGTGTCATAGGGTTGTCTGGCAACTTCTTCTTATTTAATAGCTCACTTAAGTTTATTGATCCTTCTTCAGCTCAAATTTTTATTCACTTTTCCTCTTTTGGCATGTTGATTTGCGGTCTTTTTGTCTTTAAAGAAAAGCTCGGATTACACCAAAAAATAGGTTTAGTCTTATTACTTGTAGGGTTAGTGCTTTTCTTTAATGATAAACTAGGTGGGTTTCAAGGGGAAAGTCGCTATTTAACGGGTGTATTATTAAGTCTAGCGGGCTCGTTAATTTGGGTTGCTTATGGTATGGCACAGAAATTAATGCTTCGCCGTTTTAGTTCACCACAAATTTTATTAATGATTTATTTCGGTTGTCTTTTGGTATTTACGCCTGTTGCTGAATTTTCCCAAGTGAGAGAGCTCAGCCCGTTAGCATTTGGTTGTTTAGCTTATTGTTGCTTAAATACCTTATTTGGTTATGGCGCGTATGCCGAAGCACTTAATCGCTGGGAAGTTTCTAAAGTAAGCGTTGTGATAACCTTAGTGCCACTATTTACAATTTTCTTTGCTCATCTTGCGCATTATGCGAGCCCTGATAATTTTGCCGCGCCAGAATTAAATATGATTAGCTATATCGGGGCGTTTGTTGTAGTATGCGGAGCAATTTTGTCGGCAATCGGACATAAGTTATTACCGCAATCAAAGTAAAGTGCGGTTAAATATTGGAGAGTTTTTATGAAATTTATTGATGAAGCCTTGATTCGTGTGGAAGCAGGGGATGGTGGAAACGGTTGTGTAAGTTTCCGCCGTGAAAAATTTATCCCCAAAGGTGGTCCTGATGGCGGTGATGGCGGTGATGGCGGTGATGTTTATTTGGTTGCAGACGAAAACTTAAATACCTTGATCGATTATCGCTTTACGAAACGTTTTGCTGCAGAACGCGGTGAGAATGGTCATAGTTCAGATTGTACCGGTCGCCGCGGTAAAGATATTACGTTACGTGTGCCGGTGGGAACGCGTGCAATTGATAATGATACCAAAGAAGTGCTTGGCGATTTGACAAAGCATGGCGCCAAAATGTTAGTGGCGAAAGGTGGTTATCATGGTTTAGGTAATACACGTTTTAAATCTTCAGTGAACCGTGCACCTCGCCAAAAAACCATGGGGACACCTGGGGAAAAACGTGATTTATTATTAGAATTGATGCTTCTTGCGGATGTCGGGATGCTTGGTTTACCAAATGCAGGTAAATCCACCTTTATTCGTGCCGTTTCAGCCGCAAAACCAAAAGTTGCGGATTATCCATTTACCACTTTAGTGCCAAGTTTAGGCGTAGTGAAAGTGGATGAGAGCCATAGCTTTGTAGTGGCAGATATTCCTGGATTGATTGAAGGTGCATCGGATGGTGCGGGTTTGGGTATTCGTTTCTTAAAGCACTTAGAACGTTGTCGTGTGTTAATTCATTTAGTGGATATTAACCCAATTGATGAATCCGATCCTGCTGATAATATTGCGATCATTGAGTCAGAATTATTCCAATATAGTGAAAAATTGGCAGATAAACCACGTTGGTTAGTCTTCAATAAAATTGATACGATGACAGAAGAAGAGGCGCATGAACGTGCTCAAGAGATTACCGAACGTCTTGGTTGGGAAGAAGGCTATCACCTCATTTCTGCCGCAACCGGTAAAAATGTGCCGCCACTTTGTCGTGATATTATGGATTTCATTGAAGCGAATCCACGTGATGCGGAAGTAGAAGAAAATAAACCAGAAGAAGTGAAATTCAAATGGGAAGACTACCATCAAGAACAGCTTGCTGAACATCAATTTGATGATGAAGATGATGACTGGGATGATTGGGACGAAGAAGATGAAGAAGGTGTTGAGTTTATTTACAAACCTTAATGCCTAAATGAAAAAAGAGCGGAAATTTGACCGCTCTTTTTTTATTGGGGTTAACCTTTCTTTTTCCCACCTTGACGCGCTTTAAAGCGAGGGTTGGTTTTCGAAATGACATAGACGACACCGTGGCGACGAACAATTTTGCAGCCAGGACGGTTTTTTGCGCTTTTGAGTGAAGATAATACTTTCATTGAACATTCCTATTTTGATTTAAATGCGCCAAATTTACCGTAGCGGTTTGCAAATTCACTTGCACGACCTTCGTTACCAATTTGACGAGTTTTACCAGTATAAAATGGGTGAGAGGCTGATGAGGTATCGCACATAAATACAGGGTATTCATTACCATCTTCCCATTTCATGGTGTTGTTGGTTTTAGCACAAGAACGAATGAGAAAGCCTTGTTTCGCGTTGGAATCGTAAAATAAAACGGTACGATAATTTTCAGGGTGAATGCCTTTTTTCATTAGAGCTCCTTATATAACGAAAAGAATTGGGCGAAGATACTAATTCAAAAGAGAATGATTATCAATATAATTTTATTCATAGCTATGAGAATTTTTTTCATATTGAGAAAAAGAAAAATGCCTTTTGGTTGAAAGGCATTTTGTCTGTTTTGTCGGATGGCTACCCACGATGTGCATTTTTCATAATACGCTCTTTCGCTACTTTCCATTCTCGCTCTTTAATATCATCACGTTTATCATGTTGTTTTTTACCTTTCGCAAGACCGATTTTGATCTTTGCCCAAGCACCTTTCCAATAAAGAGAAAGGGCAACAATGGTAAAACCATCACGGCTTGATTTACCGAAAAGATTATCCAGTTCACGTTTATTCAATAAAAGCTTACGCGTACGCGTCGGATCGCAAACCACGTGGGTAGAAGCCAAGCTTAATGGTTGAATGGTCGCACCAAATAAATAGGCTTCCCCGTTTTTAAAAATGATATAGCTGTCGCTGATATTGGCTTTACCTGCGCGCATTGATTTTACTTCCCAACCTTGTAATTCAAGGCCGGCTTCAATTTCATCTTCAATAAAATATTCGTGTCGAGCTCGTTTATTTAACGCAATGGTGTTGGAGCCGACTTTGACTTTTTTCTTGGTCATTGTTATCCGTTGTTCATTAATCGTAAATTGGCGTTGATTTTACCGAATCTCGCCGTGGATAGCAAAAAACAAAAGGCTGATTTGACTCAGCCTTTTATTACTAAATGATCAATTATTCTTCTAACTCTCCACAGAAACGATAGCCTTCTCCATGTACGGTAGCAATGATTTCTGGGGTATTAGGATGATCTTCAAAATGTTTTCGAATACGACGAATTGTTACATCCACAGTACGATCTTGTGGTTTTAATTCACGTCCTGTCATTTTTAGCAATAATTCTTCACGAGTTTGCAATTTTCCAGGGTTTTCGCAGAAGTGCAACATGGCACGGAATTCACTACGAGGCAGTTTAAATTCAACGCCTTCAGGTGTGATTAAATTGTGGCTATTTAAATCCAGTGTCCACCCATTAAAACGATAGTTCTCACGTTGTAAATGGGTTTCTTTGCCATTTAGTGTCATGGTGCGATGCAATAAATTTCGTGCACGAATGGTGAGTTCTCTTGGGTTAAATGGTTTAGTGAGATAATCATCTGCCCCAATTTCCAAGCCTAAAATTTTATCGACCTCGTTATCTCGTCCCGTGAGGAAGATTAATGGAATTGCAGCTTTCTCACGTAATTCACGTCCCAGTAATAAACCATTTTTACCAGGTAAGTTGATATCTAATACGATGAGATTGACCGTTTCTGAGTTTAACTGACGATACATTTCTGCACCATCTTGTGCTTGTAATACCTCATAGCCCTCAGCTTCAAAAATTCCTCTTAACGTATTACGGGTTACCGCTTCATCTTCCACAATGAGAATTTTTGGGGTAGCCATTCGTTGCTCCTTGTTATACTTCGTTATGGGCATATTCTATAATTGTAACATTGCTGTAACAACAGAAAAGTGTGGTCATTGTTTAAATTACATTTAATTTTATGATCTAAGTCATAAATTATTAACATTCCGCTTATCTATGCTAGAATTTTAGCAGGAACAATAGTTGGAACTTTATGATGAAGCGAATTCTTCTTTTTTTATTTTTTATTTTTACCGCACTTTCCACTCAAGCCGGTCTTTTTGATAAGAAACCGGCTTTCTTGCCAGTGGATGAAGCTTTTCAATTTTCAGCTGCGAAAAGCGAGAATCAAGAAAATGTGATCGTCAATTGGTCGATTGCAGAAGGGTATTATCTCTATCAAGAGAAAATTTCCGTGAAGCTCAATCAAGAAGAAAATGCATCATTTGATGTAGCTACATTTTCTATTTCACCCGAAGATTATAACGATCCTTATTTTGGCTTAATGAAGATTTTCAAAAAGCCTGTGCAAGCTATTTTTAAAGTGAGTCAGTCGCCATTAAAAGCAGAAGATATGGTTGAGATTGCTTACCAAGGTTGTACTGAGGGCTTTTGTTATCCTCCTGAAGTGAAAGAAATTAAAGTGGCAGATTTGCCTATTGCACAGGTCGCTAATACTGAAAAAACATCGGAAAACTCGACCGCACTTTCAGTACAACCCAAAGCAGAACAAGACCGTTTAGCGGAAAGTTTATTTAACAGCAAATATGCTGTATTTGGTTTCTTCTTGTTAGGATTAGGTTTAGCCTTTACCCCTTGTGTATTGCCAATGCTACCACTGCTTTCAGCGATTGTGATTGGTCAAAATCAACGCCCTAATATGTGGCGCGCTTTCGCATTAAGCTTTGTGTATGTGCAGGGGATGGCGGTGACTTACACCTTATTAGGCTTGGTTGTGGCTGCAATTGGTTTGCCATTCCAAGTGGCGTTGCAACATCCTTATGTGATGATTGGCTTATCAATCATCTTTGTCTTGTTAGCCTTGTCGATGTTCGGTGTATTTACCTTACAGCTCCCAAGCTCCTTACAAACAAAACTCTCTTTACTTAGCCAACAGCAAAAAGCCGGTGCTTTGGGTGGCGTGTTCTTAATGGGGATGATTGCGGGGCTTGTGGCTTCGCCTTGCACATCAGCACCGCTTTCTGGCGCATTGCTTTACGTGGCGCAGAGTGGGGATTTGTTTACAGGTGCGATCACACTTTATTTGCTCGCGTTGGGCATGGGCGTACCGTTGATTTTAATCACTTTATTTGGGAATAAAATCCTGCCTAAATCAGGTATGTGGATGGAAACCGTCAAAAAGCTCTTTGGTTTTGTGATGCTCGCATTACCGGTATTCTTAATTTCTCGTATTTTGCCAGATGAATGGACACCAAGATTATGGGCGATGCTCGGTACCGCATTCTTCATTTGGTTTGCTTTCCAAATGCCGAAAAATGACACAGGTTGGGTATTCCGAATTCTCTTTTTAGTGGCGGCAATGATTAGTGTTAAACCACTTCAAACTTGGGTTTGGGGCGAAACCTCAACACCAAGTGCGATCGAAAATAAAGTGGTTTCCCATGTTGAATTTAAGAAAGTAAAAAGCGAAGCTGAATTGCAACAAGCACTTGCTGAAAATAACAAACCGCTTGTGATGCTCGATCTTTATGCGGATTGGTGTGTGGCGTGTAAAGAGTTTGAAAAAGAAACATTTAGTGATCCAAGTGTACAAAAAGCCTTTGGTGACATGCTGCTTCTTCAAGTCGATATGACAAAAAACTCCGAAGAAAACCGTGCTTTAATGACAAAATATAAAGTGTTAGGTTTACCGACAATTTTATTCTTTAACCGAGATGAAAAAGAAATAGAGGGGAGTCGTGTTAACGGATTCATGCCGCCAGTTGAGTTTTTACAATGGATTAAGAAAATCAGTAAAGCGTAAGATTATTTCCTAATCGTAAAAAGTCCTTTTCGATTTGAGGTATTGTTTGGCTTTGGGTTAATCATTAATATACACCCCGTTCTCAAATCACTTTTTATTTTTTATTAGGAAAACTTTATGAAAAACTTAGAAAAATACTCTCCGTATGTTTTAGCTTTATTACGTATCGTCGCTGCGTATATGTTTATCTTACACGGCACAGCGAAATTCTGGGAATTCCCAATTTCAATGACGGGCGGTAACGGCGCAGTGGGCGATCCAATGATGATTGTCGGTGGAGTAATCGAGATTGTCGGTTCAATCCTATTAATTTTAGGTTTATTTGTTCGCCCTGCGGCATTTATCCTTTCGGGTCAAATGGCTTATGCGTATTTCTTTATGCACGTTGCAGGTAAAGGGAATTTATTCTTCCCAATCGCGAACGGTGGTGAACTTGCTTTACTTTACTCTCTCGTGTTCTTCTATTTTGTGTTTGCTGGTGCCGGTGCATTTTCTTTAGATAACCGCAAACGCTAATCACATTATTCACACTGTTAGGTTGCCCGTATTTTGCGGGCTTTTTTATTTTTTAAACCTCCTAAATAATAAGCAGTCGAACCTTGAAGTGCGCTTACCAGGAAAATTTTTTCTACATAAACGCAAACGTTTGCGTTATAATTCCCCGCGCTTATTTTTAACCATTTAATTAAAGGAAAATGTAATGACAGATCGTCCAATTCGTCAGGCTTTACTGAGTGTTTCTGATAAAACCGGTATCGTAGAATTTGCTCAAGGCTTAGTACAGCGTGGTGTAAAACTACTTTCCACAGGTGGTACCGCAAAATTGTTGGAGCAGCATGGTTTGCCGGTGACTGAAGTGTCTGATTATACGGGATTCCCTGAAATGATGGACGGTCGTGTGAAAACCTTGCATCCAAAAGTACATGGCGGGATTCTTGGTCGTCGTGGTATAGATGATGCCATCATGCAGCAACATGGCATTGAAGGCATTGATATGGTTGTCGTGAATTTATATCCGTTTGCAGCCACTGTGGGTAAACCAGATTGTACTTTGGCTGATGCGGTAGAAAATATCGATATCGGTGGACCAACCATGGTGCGTTCTGCAGCGAAAAATCATAAAGATGTGGCGATTGTGGTAAATAATGGTGATTTCAATGCAATTCTTGCAGAGATGGATAAACATCAAAACAGCCTAACGCTTGAAACCCGTTTTGATCTTGCGATTAAAGCATTTGAACATACCGCGCAATATGATTCCATGATTGCTAACTACTTCGGACAAATGGTGAAACCATATCATGTGGCAGAGGAAGAAGATGCGGATGCGAAGTGCGGTCAATTCCCACGGACTTTAAACCTTAACTTCGTGCGTAAACAAACCATGCGTTACGGCGAAAATGCCCATCAAAATGCTGCCTTCTATGTTGATTTGAGTGTGAAAGAGGCGAGTGTGGCTACGGCTAATCAACTCCAAGGTAAAGCCTTGTCTTACAATAATATTGCAGACACCGATGCGGCACTTGAATGCGTGAAAGAATTTGATGAGCCAGCTTGTGTGATCGTTAAACATGCCAATCCATGCGGCGTCGCCTTAGGTAAAGATATTTTAGACGCCTACAACCGTGCTTACCAAACCGATCCAACTTCTGCATTTGGCGGCATTATTGCTTTCAACCGTGAATTAGACGAAAAAACGGCGAATGAAATTGTGGAACGCCAATTCGTTGAAGTGATTATTGCACCGAAAGTTTCTGCTGAAGCGCAAGAAGTCGTGAAACGTAAGAAAAATGTTCGTTTGCTTGAATGTGGTGAATGGACGTCACGTTCCGAACGTTTAGATTTCAAACGCGTGAACGGTGGCTTGTTAGTACAAGATGCGGATTTAGGCATGGTTGGTTTGGATGATTTAAAAGTGGTGAGTAAACGTCAACCAACTGAACAAGAATTAAAAGACTTATTATTCTGCTGGAAAGTGGCGAAATTCGTGAAATCGAATGCCATTGTTTACGCCAAAGATAACCAAACTATCGGTATTGGTGCAGGCCAAATGAGCCGCGTGTATTCGGCCAAAATTGCAGGTATCAAAGCACAGGATGAAGGCTTGACCGTGGCTGGTTGTGTGATGGCATCTGATGCTTTCTTCCCATTCCGTGACGGCATTGATGCAGCGGCGAAAGTAGGGATTCAATGTGTTATCCATCCGGGTGGATCAATGCGCGATCAAGAAGTCATTGATGCAGCAGATGAACATAATATGGTGATGGTATTAACTGGAATGCGTCATTTTAGACATTAATTTATATCGTAACTTCGCTCAATGAGCGAATTACTTTTTTACTTATTCCTCCCCCCCTCTTTCGCAAAGAGGGGGCTGGGGGGAGATTTAAACGATGCTAAATATACTATGAGGTTAAAATAACTTCTGCCAAATCTCCCCTCCCCCTCTTTGCTAAAGAGGGGGGTTAAATTCAAAAAGATACAAGGAGCATTATGAACATCCTCATCATCGGAAATGGCGGGCGTGAACACGCCTTGGCTTGGAAAGCAGCTCAATCTTCACTAGCAGATAAAGTTTTTGTCGCACCAGGCAACGCGGGTACCGCATTAGAGCAAAAAGTAGAAAACGTGAATATTTCTGCAACAGATATTCCCGCATTAGTGAAATTTGCTCAAGATAAGCAAATTGGATTAACCATTGTTGGCCCTGAAGCACCGCTAGTGATTGGGGTAGTTGATGCATTTCGTGAAGCTGGATTGAAGATTTTTGGTCCAACTAAAGCAGCTGCACAATTGGAAGGTTCAAAGGCATTCACTAAAGATTTCCTCGCTCGTCACAAAATCCCAACGGCAGAATATCAAAACTTCACCGAAGTAGAACCTGCCTTGGCGTACTTGCGTGAAAAAGGTGCGCCAATTGTCGTCAAAGCAGATGGTTTGGCGGCGGGCAAAGGCGTAATCGTTGCAATGACATTGCAGGATGCGGAAGAGGCTGTGCGTGATATGCTTTCAGGTAATGCCTTTGGCGAAGCGGGTAGCCGAGTGGTGATTGAAGAGTTTTTAGATGGCGAAGAAGCAAGTTTTATCGTCATGGTAGATGGTAAAAACGTCGAACCTATGGCGACTAGTCAAGATCATAAACGCGTGGGCGAAAATGATATAGGCTTAAATACTGGCGGTATGGGTGCGTATTCGCCTGCGCCAGTGGTGACACAAGAAATTCATGATCGCATTATGCGAGAAGTGATTTATCCAACAGTTAATGGCATGGCAGCGGAAGGCAATGTTTACACAGGTTTTCTGTATGCTGGATTAATGATTATGCCGAATGGTCAGCCGAAAGTGATTGAATTTAACTGCCGTTTTGGCGATCCAGAAACCCAGCCGATCATGCTACGTCTTGAATCAGATCTGGTAGGATTTTGTCTTAAAGCTTGCGATGGTAAATTGAACGAAGTGAAATCCCAATGGAATCCAAAATCTTCCTTAGGGATTGTTTTGGCGGCTGAAGGCTATCCAGGCGATTATCGCAAGGGCGATGAAATCACCGGTTTGCCACAAAGTGCGGTCGAAAATGAGAAAGTTTTCTTAGCGGGAGTTGCAGAACAAGAAGGCAAGTTAGTCACGAACGGCGGTCGCGTGCTTTGTGTTACTGCATTAGGCGAAAGTGTATTTGAAGCACAACAAAAAGCCTTAAAACTCGCTGAGCAAATTCAATGGTCTGGACGTTTTTATCGTCGAGATATTGGTTATCGTGCTGTTGAACGTGAGCAGCAAAAATAACTACATTTAATGTTAAGGAATCGCATGGATTATAAAAATAAAGAATTATGTCGTCTTCGCACAATCAGTTTTTTTCTAACATTACATAAAGATAAATCGCAATGGGAAAGCGCCCTTTATTCGGTGAAACGTGATGTGGATTTGTTATTACCCGCTGTGCAGAAAGCAGGTTATACCTTGCAATCGATTCGAGTGATTACCAATCCCTTTGGTGAATATTTGAATTTAACCAATTTGCAGACAGCAAAAGCTGATTTGCAGTATTTAACGGAATTATTGAATAAATTTAATGAAAGTGGAATTCGTCTTCGATTTGCAATAGGCGCGGCGAGAAATAAAGAGGAAATTGCTTTATTGCCAGAGTTAATCGCGGCTTATGGCGACTTGTGTAATGCTTGTGTCAACGTGCCATTAGATGAAAATGGTGTGTTAGATAATGAACTCATTGAGCAATCTGTTTATGCCGTACAAAAAATTGCAAACATCACACCACGTGGTGAAGGTAATTTTAACTTTACGGTGAATTTTAACTGCAAGCCATTTATTCCTTATTTCCCCGCCGGTTATCATCTAAGCCATTTACCAAATAGTTTTGTTATTGGGTTCGAAACACCCGATTTATTAGTCGAAGTATTAAAATCTGTACCCAAATCGCCTCATAATCAATTTTATGCTGATTGCTATCAAGCTATGTCGCAAGCCCTGCAATATCATGTAGATCAAGTATTAGAGATGTTAAGTGCGGTCAAATTATCAGGTGAATTTGAATTTGCAGGCATTGATAGTTCGGCGGCACCATCGAAAAATTGTGCATCCATGACAAAAATTTATGAATTAATGGGATTGCCCTATTTTGGTGCGGCTGGTTCAGTAGAGGTTTCAGCTTTACTGACAAAAGTGTTTAAATCAATCCAACGTGTGCCATTGGTTGGGTTTTCTGGATTGATGTTGGCGGTGACAGAAGATTTAGGTTTAGCCGAAGGTACACAAAAACACTATTTTGATATCCGTGCTTTACTGACTTATAGTGCAGTATGTGGTATCGGTTTAGACACGGTTCCAGTGGCGGGAAATGTTAAGGCAGAAAGCATAGCGGCTATTATGCGCGACACTGGAACGATGGCATTTCGCTTAAATAAACCCCTCACTGTGCGTTTATTTCCCATTCCGAATAAGGTTGCAGGTGAAATATCTGAATTTGAGAGTGATGATTTATGTAACTGCCGCCTTTTACATATTCCTGATTAAACGAAAATTTCCCTATTTTGTTGTGATCAATGTTATCCCTACTGTCAATAAAAGGAGTATCTCATGAGAAAATTAATATTAGGTAGCCTTGTTGCTGCATTATTAACAGGTTGCTCGGGGGCTTCAAATGTCTCACAAAGTTCAACATTAGATGGCGAGTGGATTTGTCATACTATCCCGACACAAGATAAACAAACTTACGAGCGCTTAGATCACTTTGTCTTAAAGCCAGATGGAACAGGCGCCTTGCGAGGCATTTCCTACATTGAATTGGATAAAGAGACGACTATTCGTTATTTAACAAAAGGCAAGGTGAAATGGCAGAACCAAAATAATGTCTTGAGTTTTGATTTTGTTAATCGCGCGATGGTGCCTGCGCACAGTAACAATGTGGCGAAAGCTATCAAGCAAGATAAGAAATTACAAAAACAAGAAAAAGAGCAATTGGCTGCGTTTTATAGCAAATCAGGCGATCACGTGAATATGCCAATTGAACTTAAACAGAATGGCAATCAACTTATTTTAGATAAGGATTTTGCGACTTGCCGACGAGTCACAGAGAATGACAAAGATATTCAGTTATTGAATCAGTGGTTTGTGAAGAAATAAATGCAATTATTTTAAGCTTGATAAAAAAACAAGCGCGATTTTAACCTCACTTTATTTTTGTAAGTGCGGAAATCAACTTAATAAAAGGAGTATTACTATGAGAAAATTAGTATTAGGTAGTCTTGTCGCTGTATTGCTATCGGGATGTGCAACAGCGCATCAGCAAACTGAACAGGAAAAAGCATTGGTGGGTGATTGGATTTGTCATGTGAAACCAGCCGCCAAGGCACCTTTGCCAGTTGAGCATTTTGATTATGTCACTTATCGAGCGGATCAAACTGTGCTTCTACGCGGTATTTCACAGATTGATACAAAAGAAGGTTGGATGCGTTATTTATTGCAAGCCAAAGCCAAATGGCAGGCAAGTGATGGTAAATTGAGTTATGACTTTACCGATCGTCTATTTAAAACTGCCCATTCACCGCAAGTTGCGAAAATCATAGAGCAAGTTCCAGAGTTTAAAGACTATGAGAAGGAATTTGTTTCACCTTGCGATCGTTGTGGTGATCATTTGGATATGAAGATTAAAATGAAAAGTCCAACAAGGATGACAAATTTTAATACTTACACGAAAGAAACCAGCCAATGCCGTAAACTTAGTGCGGGCGAGAAAACAAAAGAAGTTAAATTAATTGAAAAATTAGTGAAAGAAAAAGGCTCGATTTAGATAAATGAATGTTTTTCATTGTAATAATGAAAAATATGGTCGAAATTTTTGGTTAAGTTTTTGCCTGGAAACAGGTAAACTATACACAAATAATTCAAACAACGAGGAAAACACAATGTTTAAAAAAAGTATGAACATCGCTGATTACGATCCGGTTCTATGGCAAGCCATTCAGGACGAAAATCGTCGTCAAGAAGAGCATATCGAGCTTATCGCGTCTGAAAACTATGCAAGCCCACGCGTAATGGAAGCGCAAGGTTCACAGTTTACGAACAAATATGCAGAAGGCTATCCAGGTAAACGTTACTACGGCGGTTGTGAGTACGCAGACATTGTGGAGCAGTTGGCGATTGATCGCGCGAAAGAGTTATTTGGTGCTGATTATGTGAACGTACAACCACACTCAGGTTCACAAGCGAATGCGGCAGTATATGGTGCATTAATCAATGCGGGTGATACTATTTTAGGGATGGATTTAGCACACGGTGGTCACTTAACTCATGGGGCGAAAGTGAGCTTCTCCGGTAAAATCTATAATTCTGTACTTTATGGTATCACCGCTGACGGTTTAATCGACTATGAAGATGTGCGTCAAAAAGCGTTAGAACATAAACCAAAAATGATCGTGGCAGGTTTCTCTGCTTATTCTCAAGTAGTAGATTGGAAAAAAATGCGCGAAATCGCGGATGAAGTGGGCGCGTATTTATTCGTTGATATGGCTCACGTTGCGGGCTTAATCGCAGCAGGTTTATATCCAAACCCATTACCATACGCACATGTTGTAACAACGACTACCCATAAAACTTTAGGTGGTCCACGTGGTGGTTTAATCCTTTCTTCTTGTGGTGATGAAGAGCTTTATAAACGCTTACAATCTTCAGTTTTCCCTGCAAACCAAGGTGGTCCATTGGTTCACATTATTGCGGCGAAAGCGGTATGTTTCAAAGAAGCATTAGAGCCTGCTTATAAAGAATACCAAGCAAACGTGATTAAAAATGCGAAAGCAATGGTAGAAGTGTTTAAACAACGTGGTTATGACGTGGTTTCAAATGGCACAGAAAACCATTTATTCTTAGTCAGTTTCATCAAACAAGGCTTAACAGGTAAAGCAGCAGATGCAGCACTAGGTAAAGCGAATATCACCGTTAATAAAAACTCCGTACCAAATGATCCACAAAAACCATTTGTGACCTCTGGTATTCGTGTTGGTACACCAGCTGTGACTCGTCGAGGCTTTAACGAGCAAGACTGTCGTGAACTAGCCGGTTGGATGTGTGATGTATTAGATGCATTAGGCAAAGAAAACGAAGAGCAAGTGATTGCAGCAACCAAAGAAAAAGTATTGGCAATCTGCAAACGTCTTCCTGTTTACGCAAGCTAATTTTTAATCATTGTTAAAAGAAACGGTAACATCAGTAAAGGATGTTGCCGTTTTTTATTTCAATTTTTCTATTCTCCACTGAGAGATGGAGAGCTAATCGCTTGATATTATAGTAACTATTTTTCTGAGCAATTGAATAGTTGAATAAAATACTATATTATTTGGTAGCTCAACTAAACGATAAATATATTAATTCTTCAGCCTAAAGAGCCTGGGTAAAAACCAGTCTCCATTATGCTTACTTAAATTGCCACGATAGTGGTTTAACGGTGCTGAGCCTATTATCCAATTTAGTTGAAAATCTGACCGCACTTTTGTACTCAACTGAAATACATTTATCTCTCCAAAGGAAATCCATGCTTAAAACATTATTTAATTTATTTCGAAAAACTGATAAAAACAGCCTTGAAACATTACAGCAACGTGTAGAACAAGGGGATGCTGAGGCAATGTATCAGTTAGGACGTTTTTATCATATTGGAGAGGTGGTAGAAGCTGATTACGATAAAGCGATGACGTTATATCACCGCGCGAATGCATTGGGTTATCCATTGGCGGCAAGTAATATTGGCGCACTTTATGATGATATGGGGGAGCCTGAAAAATCAGTGGAATGGTTTGAGCAAGGCATTCGTCAGGGCGATAAACGAGCGACAATCAATTTGGGACGATTCTATCTTTTAGGCATTGGCGTGGAGCAAGACACATTTAAAGGCATGCAAATGCTAGAGAAATATGACAATAATGGGCTTGCTTCATACCTCTTAGCACAGGTATATGATGGCGTTATAGGATATGACGTTCCAATTAATTATCCTAAAGCATTGGAATATTACTTGCTTGCTGAGAAGAATAAACAAGATTTAACCAATGAAGATTTAATGACGCTTTATAATAACCTTGGGATACTCTACAACGCTCACGAGGATATTCCAACCAATTATGTTGAAGCGCAAAAATACCTAACCAAAGCTGCTGAAATGGGGTTTCCTAATGCAATGTATGGTTTAGCAAATTTACACGATTTTAAAGGGGATAAAAAGCAAGCCTTCAAATGGTATTTAAAAGCTGCTGAAAATGGCTTAATTGATGCCTATTACTATGTTGGTAATGCTTATAAAAGAGGTGAGGGGGTTCAACAAGATAGCCAGAAAGCCTTGAAATGGTTAGAGCTAGCAGCAGAATACCAAATGAGGGATGCGGCTTGGGAATTGGCTGAGATTTACCAGGAAGGGCTAGGTAATGTGCCACAAAATTTAGAAAAAGCTCAAGAGTTTTATCTACTTGCAAAAGAATCAGGAGAGAATGTCGAACGTTCAGTGCAACAGCTGCAAAGTCGTCTTGCTGTGCGTGATGATTTTGATGCATTACTTGAACGAGCGAAAGAAGGCAATCTTGAGGCGCAAAAGGATTTAGCGATGGCTTACGTTCGAGGTGATGAAATTGAACAGAATTATGAAGAAGCCTTTAAATGGTATAAAGCTGCCGCCGAACAAGGCGATGCAGATGCACAAAATAGCCTTTATAACCGCTATGCAAAAGGCGAAGGAGTTGAACAAAATAGCGAAGAAGCGATGAAGTGGCTACATCGTAGTGCCGATCAAGGTCATGGGCTGGCTTATTATAATTTAGGGTTTGAATATAGTTCAGGTGTTTTAGTCAAAAAAAATGAACTAGAAGCGATCAAATGGTATAAAAAAGCAGTAAAAAAAGACGTCACAGAAGCTTATTATCAACTCGGATTTCTTTATACTTATGGCGATACTATTAAAGAGGATTATAAGTCTGCACGGGAATATTATGAATTGGCGGGCGGAAGCTGGAACGGTGAAGCACAAAATGAATTAGGTATCCTTCACTTTAATGGGCTAGGGACACCAAAAGATGATGCAAAAGCCTTTCTTTATTTCCAACTTGCTGCTGAAAACGGCAGTCCGGAGGGAATGTACAATTTAGGTGCGATGTATGACAATGGCTTTGGCACAAAACGCAACCGCAAATTCGCCACCCAATGGTTTAAAAAATCCTGTGAAGCTGGATATGAAAAAGCATGCGAGATGCTATAAAAATAGAGCTTACTTTATGTTTATCCGTACAAAAGGATAGGCGTAATATATGGTCAATGTGTTAGAATTAACTATTATTTTTATTGTTTTTTGATCTTCTAGTTTACGCATAATGCTGATTCAGCTTTTATTTGTAATGTTAGCGGCGGTAAATATCGTCGCTTATTTTTTAATGTGGAAAGATAAAGTCCGCGCGGTTCGTCACGGCTGGCGAATTTCTGAAAATACCTTTTTTCTATTAAGTCTTCTTGGTGGGTTTATTGGTGTTTATTGCGGGATGAAGCGCTTTCGCCATAAAACCAAACATTTCAGTTTCAAATTTGTTGTTATTCTCAGTGCCTTTATTTGGCTAGTCTTAATGCCTTATTGGTATTTCTTTCTTGAGTAGTTTTAAATTCAGAATGACTTTCGTTATTGAGAATAAAAAAGCCTAGAGAATATCTCTAGGCTTTTTAGCATGTAATTAGATTATTTAAAAATGAGGCGTCTTTTTCTGCTTTTCTTCACTTGTGAAATAGTGATTAATCCCAACACAAGGACATAAACAGCAAAAATAAACACGAGCCATTGCACCATAGTAATACCGAAGAGTGACCATTGACTTTCATTACAGCTACCTGTCGGATTGAAGACTGCGGGTAGCCATTTATGGAATGGTAACGTTTCCGGAAAGTTAGGTATAAATTCACATTGTTTCCACGGTGCAGGGTTCATTTGTAAATCAAGGTGACGGATAGATATCATTAATCCTTTAATTGCACTAAATAAACCCACAATAAGAGCAAGAATGCGGATAATAAGCGAACTTGGGGCTAAGGCGCCGATAAGACCAGCGACGAATAAACCCACAACAGCTAAACGTTCATAAACACAAAGTACGCAAGGTTGCAAACCCATGCCGTATTGAAAATAAAGTGCGGTCGATTCTAAGGCAAATGCGGTAAATGCCAAAAAGATCCACGCTGAACGTTTAAGGGATAATTGCTTAAAAAAGTCGAGCATTCTTTCTCCTTATGCTTCACTAAATAGGAAGAATTAAGCCAAGGTTCGCAAGCAAAATCGTCATTTCAGGTAGGATAAATTCGATTGCAAGGAAACCGACTAGCGTTAATACGATAGTGTAAGGCAATGCCATGTAGACCATTCTACCATAAGAAAGTTTAATTAACGGTGCAAGCGATGATGTTAATAGGAACAAGAATGCGGCTTGACCGTTTGGTGTCGCAACAGAAGGTAAGTTTGTCCCTGTATTGATTGCGACCGCAAGTAATTCAAATTGGTGTGGTGCAATTGCTCCAGCTGTAAGCGCATTTTTCGCCTCATTAATGTAAACCGTTGCAACGAATACGTTATCAGAAATTGCAGAAAGTAAACCGTTGAAACCATAGAATAGGGCTAACTGGGTTTTCTCTTCTGCACTTAATACGAAGTGGATAATTGGACCAAAGAGTTTTTGATCGATAATCACCGCAACGATAGAGAAAAAGACCACTAATAACGCAGTGAAAGGTAAGCTTTCTTGGAATGATTTACCAATAGCGTGCTCATCGGTTACACCAGTAAAGGTAGTCGCAAGAATAATCACACTTAAACCGATTAGACCTACCGCAGCCAAATGGAAGGCTAGACCTAAGATTAACCAAATCGCGATAAGACCTTGAACAGAAAGACGTACTTTATCTTGTTTAGACATTTTTTGTGTATTTTCACGATCTAAATCAGCCAAGATTTTCCATACTTCTTCTGGTAATTTTTCGCCATAGCCGAACACTTTAAATTTTTCCACTAAAACACAAGTGAGTAATCCACAGATAAATACAGGGATGGTTACTGGCGCCATACGGAAGAAGAATTCAATGAAGTTCCATTTTGCTTGTTCTGCAATAATCAGGTTTTGTGGTTCACCCACCATAGTCATTACACCACCGAGCGCGGTACCTACACCTGCATGCATCATTAAGCTACGTAAGAAAGAACGGAATTTTTCGAGCGTTTCGTGATTTTTAATTTTGTTATCATCGGAAATATCAACTGCATCTTGTAGTGTCTTACCTGATGCGACTTTGTGATAAACCCCATAGAAACCCATGGCAACACTGATGATTACAGCCACAACGGTAAGCGCATCTAAGAACGCTGAAAGAAATGCTGCACTGAAACAGAATGCTAAAGAGAGGACGATTTTAGAACGGATACGGACTAATAATTTGGTGAATACATAAAGCAAAAGTTGCTTTATAAAGTAAATGCCAGCCACCATGAAGATTAAAAGTAAAACGACTTCAAAGTTTGCCATGATCTCGGCTTTAACGTGTTCAGCATTCGTCATGCCGATAGCAATAGCCTCAAAGGCTAATAAACCACCTGGCTGAAGGGGATAGCATTTTAATGCCATCGCAAGGGTGAAAATAAACTCAGCAACGAGTACCCAGCCCGCCACAAATGGGCTTACCCAAAAGAATAAAATTGGGTTAATTACCAAGAAGGCAATAATAGTTAATTTATACCAATCAGGGCTCGAGCCCAGAAAGTTTTTCATAAAAGCTTGTGTGTAAGTCATATTGAACTCCGTTTTTTTATAGTCCTATCATTGTAATATATACTGCTTTAAAGGATAATAGACCAGTTAAAGATTTATTCAATAAATCACATTTTTTTGATCTTTTTAGGATTTTTTATATTTATTTCATACTCATGCAAACTGATAATACCCTTTTACGGGCTCAAAGCCCAGCCGCTCTTGCCGAAGAATATATTGTTAGAAGTATTTGGGATAATGTATTTCCCGCAGGCACTAACCTTCCTTCTGAGCGTGATTTAGCTGATAAAATCGGCGTAACACGCACCACATTACGTGAAGTATTACAGCGTTTGGCTCGTGATGGCTGGCTTACCATTCAACACGGCAAGCCGACAAAAGTCAATGATATTTGGGATACAGCTGGTCCAAGCATCATTGAAACCTTAATTACCTTAGATCGCCAAAGCGCGCCGTTAATTATTGAAAATATGTTGTCATTGCGTAGTCGCATGTCGGAATCTTATATTTATGAGGCAGTAAAAAATTCACCTAAAGCCTCTGTCGCCTTGTTCAAAGGAATGGATGCTTTAGAGAATACCGCTGAAAGCTACATGGAATTTGACTATGCTTTATTTCGTCAATTTACGGTTATGGCTAATAAACCTTTCTATCGTTTAATTTTCAATAGCTTGCGTGGGGTTTATCATAAAATTGGTTTGCTATTCTTTAGTGACGAAAAACATCGTCAAGTGACACATGATTTTTATGTAGAATTGCGTGATATTTGTGAAAGAGGTCAATCCGATTTAGTGGTGGAATGTATTCGTAAACACAAGCAAGTGACTTCCGCTTACTGGCGAGCCATTTTAGAAAGCTTGCCAAAAGATTTAGCAACAGAATAATATTAAAAGTGCGGTTGAAAATGACCGCACTTTTTCCTTATATCAAAGACTCAATATTATGCGTATTCCAAGAATTTATCACCCAGAATCCCTTAAAAATCAATCTACTTGCCAACTTTCAGAGGATGCAGCTAATCACGTAGGGCGTGTACTGCGTATGACTGAAGGTGAGCAAGTTGAATTATTTGATGGAAGTAATCATATTTATCCAGCAAAAATTATTGAAGCAAGCAAAAAAGCCGTTAAAGTAGAAATTCTTGGGTGTGAATTAAGTGATAAAGAGTCTAATTTACCGATTCATTTAGGGCAGGTTATTTCCCGCGGTGATCGAATGGAATTTACCATTCAAAAGTCCGTAGAGTTGGGCGTGAACGTGATTACACCATTATGGTCAGAACGCTGTGGCGTGAAGTTGGATGGTGAACGTATGGATAAGAAAATCCAACAATGGCAAAAAATTGCCATTGCGGCTTGTGAACAATGTGGCCGTAACGTTGTGCCAGAAATTCGCCCGTTAATGAAATTACAAGATTGGTGTGCAGAAAATGATGGCGCGTTGAAATTGAATTTACATCCAAGAGCCCAATATTCAATTAAAACCTTGCCTTCTATTCCAAAAGAAGGTGTTCGTTTGCTTATTGGTTCAGAAGGCGGTTTATCACCTCAAGAAATCGCTCAAACTGAACAACAAGGATTTACTGAAATTTTATTAGGAAAGCGTGTGTTACGTACAGAAACAGCCTCTTTAGCGGCGATTAGTGCGTTGCAAATTTGTTTTGGAGATTTGGGATAATGATGGATTTACAAGGGCAATTTTTAATTGCGATGCCACAGTTGGAAGATTATTTCCAAAATACCGTGGTGTATATGTGTGAGCATAATGAGCAAGGTTCGATGGGTTTAGTGATTAATCAACCCACCGATTTAAGCATTGCTGAACTGTATTCAAAAATGAATTTTATGATGAAAAATGACCGCACTTTTAGCAATGAACTTGTGCTTGCAGGGGGACCGGTACATTCTGAGCGTGGTTTTATTTTGCATAAGAAAACTACGAAAGAATTTGAGCATAGTTATAAAATTACCGATGAGATGTTTCTGACCACTTCGGCAGATATTGTGGAAACCTTTGGTTCAGAGGGTGCACCCGAAAAATATCTTGTTGCGCTCGGTTGTGCAAGTTGGACAGCAGGACAGTTAGAACAAGAGATTGCAGATAATGCCTGGTTAGTGGCACCAGCTTCAGACACCATTTTATTTGAAACGATTTATGAAGATCGTTATCCTGCCGCGAATCAATTATTAGGGATTAATCCTCATAATTTTGTCTTTTCACAAGTGGGGCACAGTTAATGGCCATCACAGCAATCGCGTTTGATTTTGGCACAAAAAGCATTGGTTGTGCAGTCGGGCAAAGTATCACGGGTACGGCGCAAGCCTTACCTGCATTTAAAGCGCAAGATGGCATTCCAAACTGGGATGCTATTGAAAAATGCTTAAAAGACTGGAAGCCTGATGTTATTGTGGTGGGATTGCCTTTAAATATGGATGGTACCGAGCAAGATTTAACACTTCGTGCGAAAAAATTTGCCAACCGCTTAAATGGTCGTTTCGGTATCAAAGTAGAACTGCAAGATGAGCGCTTAACGACGGTTTCTGCGCGAGATGAAATTTTCCAGCGTGGCGGTTATCGCGCTCTCAATAAAGGCAAAGTAGATGGGATCTCTGCTTGCTTGATTTTAGAAAGTTGGTTCGAAAACTATTCAGAATAAGCTAAAAACAAACCGCACTTTAAGGTGCGGTTTGTTGTATTTATGAGATCCAAATTAGACTCGCCATTCGACCTGTTTTGCCATCTCGACGATAGGAAAAGAAGGTCTCTTTTTCAGTAAAGGTACAATGTTCACCACCGTAAATTTGGGTAATCCCTAATTTGTTGAGGCGTTGTGTGGCGATTTGATAAAGATTGCCGAGGTATTTTCCTGATTCATTCGGATCGGGTCGAAAAGCCGTTTCTGCAATCGGGTCAAACGCCATAAATTGCTCAATCACTTCTTTGCCAACCTGGAATGCATTTGGTCCAATAGCAGGCCCAAACCACGCAATAATCTCTTCGGGGGCAGATTGGAAACATTTCACGGTTTCTTCTAATACACCATCGCAGAGTCCGCGCCAGCCTGCGTGTGCCGCAGCCACTTCAGTCCCTTGCTTATTGGTAAATAAAACCGGTAAGCAATCAGCTGTCATCACCAAACATACTTGGTTAGGTTGATTGGTGTAAACCGCATCAGCCTCTAAATCATTGCCCTCATAAGGCACCGTAATCACACGAGTGCTATGTGTTTGAGTTAAAAACAACGGGAAATGTGGCAGATTAAATTTTTCGACCAATAAAGTGCGGTTAGTTTTGATCGCACTTTTATTGTCTTCGACATGATCACCCAAATTGAAGCTATCGAAAGGCGGCAGGCTTACGCCACCTTCTCTTGTGGTTGTAAAAGCTTGGATATGTGGTGGAACATTCCAGTTTGGAACAATAGTTTTCATCTTAATAATCCAATTCGTCTTTATGTTCGAGGTAATCCGCTTTTAAGGCATGAAGTAATTCGACAAAGTCATCCGGCAATGGCGCATACCACTCCATCATTTCTCCCGTAATCGGGTGAGCTAAACGCAGCATAACCGCATGTAAGGCTTGGCGTTTAAAATTGCGTAGCACTTCAGTAAAGGCTTCGCTTGCATTTTTAGGTGGGCGAGGGCGGCCTCCGTAAGTTTGATCACCCAATAGTGGATGCGCAATATGTGCCATGTGTACACGAATTTGGTGAGTACGACCCGTTTCTAAACGTAAGCGTAAACGGGTGTAATTACGGAAGTTTTCCATAATGCGATAGTGCGTAACCGCCGGTTTACCCATTGGGTGAACCGCCATCAATGTGCGTTTGGTGGCGTGACGAGCCATTGGCTGATCTACTGTGCCACCTTTGGTCATAATACCACTTGCGACGGCTTCGTATTCACGAGTGATCTTACGTTTTTGTAAGTCACGTACGAGTTTGGTTTGTGCAGGAATGGTTTTAGCGACAACCATGAGACCCGTTGTGTCTTTATCTAAACGATGCACAATCCCTGCACGTGGTACTTCGGCAATAGGTGGATAGTGATAGAGTAGCGCATTAAGCACGGTACCATCTGGATTACCCGCACCAGGGTGAACCACGAGATCTTTAGGTTTATTAATCACGATAATATCGTCATCTTCATAAACGATATTGAGTGGAATATTTTGTGGCTCAAAACGGTTTTCATCTTCCACTTCTACCGAAATTTCAATTTGCTCTCCGCCATAAACTTTTGCACGGGGAATATCGGCAATTTCACTGTTCATTTTTACCTGTTTTGCTTCAATCCAGGTTTTTAAACGCGAACGGGAATATTCTGGGAACAACTCTGCGAGGGTTTGGTCTAAACGCTGTCCCATTTGTTCGGGCTGAACTTCAGCCGTTAAGGTAATTTGTGGCATAAAAAATCCATCTAAAAATTTAAAAAGTTGGCTTATTGTGTAATGTTCTATACAATATTCGTTAATTGTAACTTATTTATTGATTTTCGTAAAAATTAAGGAAAAAAGAATGCGTAAAATAAAATCTCTCGCGCTTATTGCACTTACCTCATTTGCTATTGCAGCTTGTAGCAGTGGTAATAAAGAAGTGGAGCAAGCTTCTGTTGATGAGCTTTATGCAAAAGGCGCGGCTGCATTACAAGAAGGAAGCTATTCTGATTCGATTCGTTATTTAAAAGCAGCGACAGAGCGTTTCCCTGGTAGTACTTACCAAGAACAAGCAATGCTTGATTTAATTTATGCAAACTATAAAACACAAGATTACACAGCAACGTTGGTAACCGTAGATAACTATTTACACCAATTCCCACAAAGTCCAAACCGTGACTATGCAGTGTATATGGCGGGTTTAACAAACTTAGCAACGGCTGATAACATGATCCAAGATTTCTTTGGCATCGATCGTGCAACGCGTGAAACGACTTCAATGAAAACTGCGTTTTCTAACTTCCAAAGCTTAGTGCGTGCGTTCCCAAATAGCCCATATTCACAAGATGCAGTAGCACGTATGGCGTATATTAAAGACTCATTAGCACGTCATGAATTAGAAATTGCGAAATTCTATGCAAAACGTGATGCATGGGTCGCGGTATCAAACCGTGTAGTGGGTATGTTGCAACAATATCCGGATGCAAAAGCGACTTACGAAGGTTTATTCTTAATGAAAGAAGCATACGAGAAAATGGGTTTACAACAATTAGCGAACCAAACTCAGCAAGTTATCGATGCGAATAAAGATAAACAATTTGCGGAAGTGAAAAAACCGGAAGAATCTGATTTAACTCAACCGGTTAAAAAATAATTCTCGTCCCTTGTGGGACGAGCTTGAATAAGCAAAATTATTCAAATAAAGGCTAGTCAAACTAATCAAATTGAGCTAGTATAAATTTAAAAGATTTCCTGGGGTGTTCGTGGATGGGTTATGTCCCTGAGCCGATACTTAGAACTTTATAAATCGGTTTCCCGCCATTGGTGTGTAGGCTTGACCTTTGACTTTGTCATTGGACTAAAGAAACCTAAAAATGGCCTTACCGGTTTCCTTGGACCGTCGGGTTCAAGGACTACTACTCGTAGCGGCACTCTGGGACCTTCCTTTAAAATCCATTCTTTCCAATCGAATGAAATCAACACAGCAAACGCTTCGCAATCAACTCCGTCAACAAATTCGTAAAACACGAGCAAATTTGACCGCACTTCAGCAACAACAGGCGGAAGATTCCATCACTCAACAAGCGCTTGCATTAATTGAAGAACGAAATGCGCAGCATATTGCCTTGTATGTTTCCTTTGATGGTGAAATCTCCACGGAGAAACTTATCAAAACCCTTTGGGCACAAGATAAACACGTTTATTTGCCGGTATTGCACCCTTTCAATCCTAATCATCTTTTGTTCTTACGTTATTTGCCAGATACACCAATGCTGAAAAATAAATTTGGCATTTGGGAGCCAAAACTCAATGTGCAAAACGTATTGCCTTTGGATGAATTAGATATTCTTTTTACACCACTTGTCGCTTTTGATAAACAAGGGAATCGTCTTGGCATGGGTGGTGGTTTTTATGACCGAACCTTACAAAATTGGCAAAATTCTTCTTTTATTCCTGTGGGATTAGCCCATCAATGTCAGCAAGTCGAACAGCTTCCAACTGAAGCGTGGGACGTGCCTCTTCACCGAATTTTAGTTGCTTAAACCTATCAAGAAATAAAATTTGATAGAAAAAATTAAAAATTGTTGATTTTTTCTCTTGAAATACCAAAAAAAGGTCTTATTTAATAACTCGTAAAGGGGATGACCCAAGAATTTAATCAGGAGAAGATAAGCATATGAATATTGAAAAATTTACCACAAAATTTCAACAAGCACTCAGTGAAGCACAGTCATTAGCGCTTGGTAAAGATAATCAGTTTATCGAACCAGTGCATTTATTGACCGCACTTTTAAATCAACAAGACGGTTCAATTGCACCAATTTTAACGACCAGTGGTGTGAATGTGGCGTTATTGCGTAATGAATTAAATGCCGAATTGAATAAATTGCCACAAGTGTCGGGTAATGGCGGTGATGTGCAGATTTCCCGTCAATTACTTAACTTATTGAATTTATGTGACAAATTAGCTCAACAAAAACAAGATAAATTTATTTCTAGTGAATTGTTCTTATTAGCAGCGCTTGAAGAGCGAGGCACATTAAATGACATTTTGAAAAAATGTGGTGCGAAAAAAGAACAAATTCTACAAGCGATCCAACATATTCGTGGAGGACAAAGCGTGAACGATCAAAATGCAGAAGAAAGCAGACAAGCTCTTGAAAAATATACAATTGATTTAACCGCTCGTGCCGAAAGCGGCAAACTTGACCCCGTTATTGGTCGTGATGAAGAAATTCGTCGAGCCATTCAAGTATTACAACGTCGTACCAAAAACAACCCAGTATTAATCGGTGAGCCAGGTGTAGGTAAAACCGCCATCGTGGAAGGTTTGGCACAACGTATTGTTAATGGTGAAGTACCTGAAGGCTTAAAAAACAAACGTGTACTTTCTTTAGATATGGGTGCGCTGATTGCTGGTGCGAAATACCGCGGTGAATTTGAAGAGCGCTTAAAAGCTGTTTTAAATGAATTATCAAAAGAAGAAGGTCGCGTGATCCTCTTTATTGATGAAATCCATACCATGGTTGGTGCAGGTAAAACTGACGGTGCAATGGATGCGGGTAACTTATTAAAACCAAGTTTAGCGCGCGGTGAATTGCACTGTGTGGGTGCAACAACACTAGACGAATATCGTCAATATATCGAGAAAGATGCCGCACTTGAGCGTCGTTTCCAAAAAGTCTTTGTGGATGAGCCAAGTGTCGAAGATACCATTGCGATCTTACGTGGTTTGAAAGAGCGTTATGAGATCCATCACCATGTAGATATTACTGACCCGGCAATCGTGGCGGCAGCAACGCTTTCACATCGTTATATTTCCGATCGTCAATTGCCGGATAAAGCCATCGACTTAATCGATGAAGCCGCTTCGAGCATCCGTATGGAAATTGACTCTAAACCAGAGCCGCTTGATCGTCTTGAACGCCGTATTATCCAATTAAAATTGGAAGAACAAGCATTACAAAAAGAAGAAGACGAAGCAAGCCGTAAACGTTTAGAGATGTTAGAAAAAGAGCTTGCTGATAAAGAACGTGAATATGCTGAACTTGAAGAAGTTTGGAAATCAGAAAAAGCGACCCTTTCAGGTTCACAACACATCAAACAAGAGTTAGATGCGGCGAAAACTGAAATGGAACAAGCGCGTCGTGCAGGTGATTTAAGCAAGATGTCTGAGCTTCAATACGGTCGCATTCCTGAATTGGAAAAACAACTTGCTGCCGCTGAAACCAGCGAAGGCAAAGAAATGACCTTATTGCGCTATCGTGTGACTGATGAAGAAATTGCCGAAGTGCTTTCTAAAGCAACAGGTATTCCTGTTTCTAAAATGATGGAAGGTGAGAAAGAAAAACTCTTACGCATGGAAGAAGAATTACACAAACGTGTGATCGGTCAAGAAGAAGCGGTAGATGCTGTAGCAAACGCAATTCGTCGTAGCCGTGCAGGACTTTCTGATCCTAACCGCCCAATTGGTTCATTCTTATTCTTAGGACCAACTGGTGTAGGTAAAACAGAGCTTTGCAAAACTTTGGCGAAATTCCTCTTTGACAGTGAAGATGCGATGGTACGTATTGATATGTCAGAGTTTATGGAAAAACACAGCGTATCTCGTTTAGTGGGTGCGCCTCCAGGCTATGTTGGCTATGAAGAGGGTGGTTACTTAACTGAAGCTGTGCGTCGTCGTCCATATTCGGTGATTTTGCTCGATGAAGTGGAAAAAGCACACGCAGATGTATTCAATATCTTATTACAAGTATTGGATGATGGTCGTTTAACTGATGGTCAAGGTCGTACAGTGGACTTCCGTAACACCGTGGTGATTATGACCTCTAACTTGGGTTCTGATTTAATCCAAGGCAGCAAAGACGAAAGCTATGGTGAAATGAAAGCCTTAGTGATGTCAGTGGTGAGCCAACATTTCCGTCCGGAATTCATTAACCGTATTGACGAAACCGTGGTATTCCATCCACTTGGTAAAGAAAATATCCGTGCGATTGCAAGCATCCAATTAGAGCGCTTAGCAAAACGTATGGAAACTCGTGGTTACGAATTAGTGTTTACCGAAGCGTTATTAGATTTCATTGGTGAAGTCGGTTACGACCCAATTTATGGGGCGCGTCCATTAAAACGTGCAATCCAACAAGAGATCGAAAACAGCTTGGCACAACAAGTTCTATCTGGTCAATTATTACCAGGTAAAGTGGTCACAGTGGATTATGTGGATGGCAAAGTTCAAGCCAGACAATAATTTATAAAATGAAAAGCCATTTAGTGAAAGCTAAATGGCTTTTTTATGCTTTGGTAAAAGATAAAATAGGGTAGAATGACGCTGTTTATTGCGTATAAAAATGAGGAAAAAAATGACCGCACTTTTAAAAATAGGTTTGGTTTCAGTATCAGATCGCGCATCAAGTGGTGTGTATCAAGATCAAGGGATTCCCGAATTACAACAATGGTTAGAACAAGCGTTGGTGGACCCTTTTGAAGTGGAAACGCGATTAATTCCAGACGAGCAGCCATTAATTGAACAAACGTTAAAAGAATTAGTAGATGAGCACCATTGTCATTTAGTGCTTACAACAGGTGGTACAGGGCCGGCAAAACGTGATGTGACACCTGACGCAACATTAGCGGTAGCCGATCGTGAAATGCCTGGATTTGGCGAGCAAATGCGTCAAGTTAGTTTACATTTTGTGCCGACAGCGATTTTATCTCGTCAAGTTGGTGTGATTCGTAAAAACAGTCTAATCTTGAACTTACCTGGGCAGCCAAAAGCTATCAAAGAGACTTTAGAAGGTGTGAAAGATGAGCAAGGCAAGGTCTTAGTAAAAGGGATTTTTAGTGCGGTGCCTTACTGCTTGCAATTAATCGATGGTATTTATATTGATACCAAGCCTGAAGTGATTACAAGCTTCCGACCGAAAGCCGCACGTCGCGAAAATTTGGAGAAATAAGATGAAAAAAATCGAAGCCATTATTAAGCCATTTAAATTAGATGATGTGCGTGAAAATCTATCTGATATCGGCATTAGCGGAATGACCGTGACTGAAGTCCGTGGTTTTGGTCGTCAAAAAGGGCATACAGAGCTTTATCGTGGTGCAGAATATATGGTGGATTTCCTGCCTAAAGTGAAAATCGAAATTGTCGTGCCAGATGATTTGCTTGAACAATGCCTTGAAACCATTGTTGAAACCTGCCAAACAGGCAAAATTGGTGACGGTAAGATCTTTGTTTATGATGTAGAACGCGTGATCCGCGTTCGTACAGGCGAAGAAAATGAGGAAGCCATTTAGTGGAAAAAAACTTAAATTTTAACCGCACTGTAGTCGCTATGGCAGCTTTAGTGATTGTGTTTGCGGGAATTAAACTGGCGGCAGAGATTGTCGTGCCTTTTTTATTGGCATTATTTATTGCCATTATTTGTTCGCCAGTGATTAAAGCAATGACACAACGCAAAGTACCACATGGTATTGCTATTGCCTTGTTGTTTATTTTGATTTTAATTGTATTCTTTTTCCTGGCGGGATTAATTAACAGCAGTGTGCAGGAATTTACACGCTCGATCCCTCAATATAAAGTGCTGCTTTCGGAGCGTATAAATGACGTCATGGCATTAGCTCAAAAACTGAAATTGCCGATTGTGATTTCTCGCGAAGCCATTATGGAGCATTTTGATCCGAGCGTGATCATGAACTTTGTGAGCCGTTTGTTATTAAACTTTTCTGGCGTGGTGACGAATGTTTTTGTGTTGATTTTAGCGGTAATTTTTATGCTGCTTGAAGCACCAACTATGAAGCATAAACTTGCTTTAGTTTTAAGTGACAATGAACATGATGTTGTCGCGGAAGAACATCATATTGATCGTATTTTAGATGGTGTGATTAGTTATCTTGGTGTGAAAACGGTGATTAGTTTGTTAACTGGTGTCACGACTTGGATTTTATTGGACGTAGCGGGTGTGCAATATGCGATTTTATGGGCAACCTTAAGCTTCCTATTAAATTATATTCCGAATATTGGTTCGATTATTGCAGCCGTACCGATTATTGTTCAAGCATTATTGCTAAATGGATTTGGTGTAGGGATGGGCGTAACCGTCGGTATTATTGCATCGAATATTGTGATCGGTAATATAATTGAACCGAAAATGATGGGGAAAACTTTAGGGCTTTCTACCTTGGTCGTATTCTTTTCATTGCTTTTCTGGGGATGGTTGCTCGGCACGGTTGGCATGTTACTTTCTGTACCGCTAACAATGGCGTTTAAAATTACGTTGGAAAGCTCAGAATCAACGAAGAAATATGCGGCTTTATTAGGTGATGTAAACGAATAAAGTGCGGTCAAAAATCACGTAATTTTAGCAATAAAAAAGCCACCGTTATGGTGGCTTTCTTTTTATCTGATGTTTGATAGATTAAGGTAAATCATCGACTTCTTTATCCACTTTTGGTGGAATCATATGTTCACGGCGTAGGCCGATATCATAAGCAATAGCAATCGCGATAAAGATTGATGAGTAAGTACCAAAACCTATACCAATTAATAACGCTAATGAGAAGTTATGAATTGATGGACCACCAAAGAAGAACAAGGCAATCACAACAAGAAGCGTTGTGAGAGATGTCATGATGGTTCTCGATAAGGTTTGCGTTAAGGAAATATCAATAATATCGATGGTTTCTACACGGCGAATTTTACGGAAGTTTTCACGCACACGGTCGAATACTACGATACTATCGTTGATGGAATAACCTACAACGGAAAGAATTGCTGCCACGAAGGTTAAATCCATTTCGACTTGTAATGCAGAGAATACACCGAGCGTAATCACCACGTCATGCGCAAGTGAGGCAATACCGCCAAAACCTAAACGCCATTCAAAACGTGAGCCAACATAAATTAACATCATTGCCAAGGTAGCAAGAGTCGCATAAACCGCACCTTGAGCTAGTTCTTCACCGACGTTCGGACCGACGAATTCGATACTGTTAATATGAATATTCGGATCAATCGTTTGGAGCATGCTTTTAACGTGATCACCAATAGCAGAATCGTTATTGTCAGCCGGCAAACGAATCATCACGTCTTGTACAGAACCGGTTGTTTGTACAATCGGGCTTGCAATACCATTTTGATTTAATGTGCCACGGATTTTCTCTAAATCAGCGGGTTGTGAGAAGTGAGTATCAAATACCACACCACCCGTAAAATCTAAGCCCCAGTTAAAGCCTTTTGTCACAATGAAGAAGAGGGAAATCGCCATCAAAATCACAGAAAATGCATATCCCACAAATCTCACTTTCATAAATTCAGTGAGAGGGAATGGCAATTTAATCCCATTCACTTCACGGATAAAATGTCCGTTTTTATCTTTTGCAAATAATCTCATCTTATCCTACCTAAATTGATAATTTTTCAAGACGTTTACCGCCGTATAGGAAGTTCACGATAGCACGTGTTCCGGTAATTGCCGTAAACATTGAAATTGCCACACCTAATGCAAGCGTTACCGCAAAGCCTTGAATAGGACCGGTACCCACAGCATAAAGAATGATTGCCGTTAAAATTGTGGTTAAGTTCGCATCGAAGATAGAGGTAAAAGCACCGTTATAACCTTCGTTAATGGCTTGCTGGATTGGACGACCATTACGAATCTCTTCTTTGATACGCTCAAAAATAAGTACGTTGGCATCCACCGACATCCCTAGGGTTAATACGATACCCGCAATCCCCGGCATAGTGAGTGTTGCACCTGGTAGGATAGACATCAAACCAACTAATAAAACGATATTAATAACCAATGCAAAGCTTGCGATAATACCGAAGATTTTATAGTAAATCAGCATGAAGACAATGACGGCAATTAAGCCCCAGAAGCTTGCATTGATACCTTGTTCTACGTTTTGTGCACCAAGAGAAGGACCGATTGTACGTTCTTCAACAATTTGCACTGGCGCGATTAATGCACCTGATTTTAATAACATAGAAAGGTTTTGTGCTTCTGCAGAACTGCTTACACCCGTAATTTGGAAGTTAGAACTAAAGCGACCTTGAATGGTAGCAACGTTAATCACTTCTTCGTTTTTTTCTAAAATGGTTTTGCCATTTTCGTCTTTTTTACCGTTGTCTTTGTATTCTACGTACAAGGTTGCCATTGGTTTTTTGTAGTATTTCTTGGTGGTTTGCGACATGATTTCGCCGCCTTCGCTATCCAAGGTTACACTTACTTGTGGCGTGCTGGTGTTTTGGTCTAAGCCCGAGCTTGAGTTGATGATGTGTTCACCACCCAATACCGCACGTTTGTAAAGTGCAACAGGTCTACCTTGACGGTCATATTTGATTTCTGTGTCAGAAGGTAACATACCACGCGCTGCTGATTCTGGGTTCACCAACGAATTCACAATACGGAATTCAAGTGTTGCAGTTGCACCTAAGATTTCTTTTGCACGCGCAGTATCTTGAACCCCCGGTAATTCGATTACGATACGTTCTGCACCTTGACGTTGGATAACCGCTTCAGCTACGCCTAATTCAGCAACACGTTTACGTAAAATCGTTAAGTTTTGCTCGATCGCTAAGTTACGTGATTCTGTTAATGCCGCTTCAGAAAGGGCAAGGTTTAAGGTGTTGTCACCAATATCAGACACTTCTAATGTTGGGTGTAACTGACGAATAATACGCGCTGCTTTTGACATTTGGTCAGCGTTTTCTAATGTGACCGTTGTACCAAATTTGTCGCTATTTTTAATTGCCGTAAACTGAATTTTTTCTTTACGTAATTCGTTGCGTAATGTGTCTTGTAACTGTTCTTGACGTTTAGCAAGCGCAGAATTCATGTCCACTTCCATCAAGAAGCGTACACCACCACGTAAGTCTAAACCCCATTTCATCGGATTAGCACCAATGCTGCTTAACCAAGCCGGTGTTGCAGGTGCAAGGTTTAATGCCGTGGTGTAGTTGTTGCCAAGTTTTTCTGCAATTTTATCTTTGGCAAGAAGTTGGTCATCTGTGTTGGTGAAACGGGCAAGAATGGAGCCATTTTCAAGAACGATAGATTTGGTTGAAAGGTTATTTTCTTTTAGTACGTTTTGTACTTCAGTTAATGCGGTGGTGTCTGCTTGTTGTCCGCGAGTACCAGAAATTTGCACCGCAGGATCTTCACCATAGATATTTGGAAGAGAGTATAAAGCACCAATGGCGACCACAAGGATCACCATTAGATTCTTCCATAATGGGTAACGATTTAACATAGTTTTCCCTTTAGGAATTTAAATTAGAGAGATTTTACAGAACCTTTCGGTAATACTGAAACGATGTAGTTACGGTTAATCGTGATTTCAGTAGTATCGTTTAAAGCGATAACAATTTCAGCACCTTCGGTTACTTTAGTGATTTTACCAATCAAACCACCAGCGGTTAATACTTCAGTGCCTTTCGCTAATTCAGACATTAATTTTTTGTGTTCTTTGTTACGTTTCGCTTGTGGGCGGTAAATCATAAAATAAAAAATTAAACCGAAGATCACGAAAATAAATAACGTGGACATTGGGCTTTGTGCTTCCATTGTGTTTTCCTTATAAAATGAAAAGTTAAAAGTGTGCGTAAAATACCATAAAACGGCATTCAGTAAAAGCCGATGAAGGCAATAACAACTAGAATTTTGGAATTAATTGATTTTTTTCAAGCAAACTTCGAAGATTTGCTCGGAAAGCCAATGTTGATCCACTAATTCACATTGATTTTCTTCACAAAAAACAACAAAATTTTCGACCGCACTTTGACGATTTAATTGCAAAACTAATTCATCATTTGGCGCTAAATTAGCCAAAGCCTTCTTCGCGGTTAAAAGCGGAATCGGGCAGGAAAGTGCGGTCAAATTTAATTGATATTTCATGATTTAAGCTTGGCGACGAGCAAACATAATTTTGCCCATAGCCGTGAGTTGTTCTGCAGATAAATATTGCTTACCAAGCTCAAATAGCGGTTCTTCAAGGGCAATGTGTCTATCATAGCTCGCCACAAATAGCGTAATAAGTCTTTCATCTACATCGGTACGTTTCTCTGCAATCAATTCTTCTAGCTTCTCCGAAAGCTTTGCCCAATTTTCATGCAAAGTAACATGCTGGCGTTCTAATTCATCCACCGACTCTTTCGCTTGAGGTGCTTTTTCAATTAAAGCGGGGAAAAAATCTTTTTCTTCATCATCATGATGAAGAGGTGCAGCATGATTAAAATACTGCAAAATGGTTTTTACATCATTTAATACGGCTTGATTCACGCCATTTTTTTCTAAGTAGCCAGGAAGAATCGTAAGTTGCTTGCAAAAGCGTTTCACCTTGCTATGACAGGCATAAAGCATATCAATCGGTTCATTCCAAGTGGCAAATTGTTGAGGTTCGAGGATTTGCATAAGGTTTCCTTTGTTAAAAAGTGCAGTCAAAAAACATTTCATTTTTCTACCGCACTTTCATCAATTATGATTTATCCGCTAATTGTAATGGGGGAACAGGTTTGCCCATGCGAGCATAGAATTCCACCACAAAATCATCAAAACGATCGTCTTCGATAGCTTGGCGAATTTCCGCCATTAAACGTTGATAATAGCGTAAATTGTGAATGGTATTTAAGCGTGCACCTAAAATTTCACCGCATTTATCTAAATGATATAAATAGGCTTTGGTGTAGTTTTTACAGGTGTAGCAATCACATTCTGGATCTAATGGACTCGTATCATCGCGGTATTTTGCATTACGGATTTTGACAATACCATCTGTCACGAATAAATGACCGTTACGAGCGTTACGGGTTGGCATTACACAGTCAAACATATCAATACCACGACGCACGCCTTCCACTAAATCTTCAGGTTTACCCACGCCCATTAAATAACGCGGTTTGTCTGCAGGGATTTGAGGGCAGATATATTCTAAAATACGGTGCATGTCTTCTTTTGGTTCGCCTACCGCTAAACCGCCCACCGCATAACCGTCAAAGCCAATATTCACTAAGCCTTCTAATGATACTTTGCGTAATTCTTCAAATACGCCGCCTTGGATAATACCGAATAGGGCATTCTTATTGCCTAATTCATCAAAGCGATCGCGGCTGCGTTTTGCCCAACGAAGAGACATTTCCATGGATTTTTTCGCATAATCGAAAGTCGCGGGATAAGGCGTACATTCATCGAAAATCATCACGATGTCAGACCCTAAATCATATTGAATTTCCATGGATTTTTCAGGCGAAAGGAAAATACGCTCACCGTTAATTGGGTTTTGGAATTTCACCCCTTCTTCGGTAATTTTGCGTAATTTACCTAAACTAAATACTTGGAAACCGCCACTATCAGTCAAAATTGGACGATGCCATTGCATAAAGTCGTGTAAATCACCGTGTTTACGCATCACTTCCTGTCCAGGACGAAGCCATAAATGGAAGGTGTTACCCAATAAAATTTCAGCACCTGTCGCACGCACTTCTTCTGGTGTCATGCCTTTTACCGTGCCATAAGTACCCACTGGCATAAATGCTGGGGTTTCTACGCTGAACGTGCCTTGTGGACGTTCAAACACCAAGCGACCACGACGTGCACTGCCGCTGGTTTTATCTAATTCATATTTCATTTTCTTTCCTCAACGAATAAACAGTTCGTAGGTTGTTATTCAATAAAAAAGCCTGTTAGTACAGGCTTCTTGATAGGTATTTTATGAGTTGGTTGAAAATAAGTCAAACCACTTATTCTAACCCTTTCACATTGGGATTTTTGGTAATGAACATCGCATCGCCATAACTGAAAAAACGATAGCGATTTTCGACCGCACTTTTATAGGCGTTCATGGTGTGGCTAAAGCCTGCAAAGGCAGACACCAACATAATTAATGTACTTTCTGGTAAGTGGAAGTTGGTAATTAATGCATCCACCACACGGAATGATTTGCCCGGGTAAATAAAAATAGACGTATCAGAAAAATAAGGTTCAATTAAATCTGGGTTGCCATTTTCTTCTGCAGATAGAGCAGCGGTTTCTACAGAACGTACTGATGTTGTACCTACCGCAATCACACGTTTGCCCGCTTTCTTCGTTTCGATAATGGCATTGCAGACTTCTTGAGAAAGCTCTACATATTCCGCGTGCATAATATGATCTTCAATATTTTCAACACGTACAGGTTGGAATGTACCTGCGCCCACGTGCAAAGTCACAAATTCAAAATTGACACCTTTTTCGTGTAATTTTTGTAAAAGCTCATCATCAAAATGCAAGCCTGCCGTTGGTGCCGCCACAGCACCTGGCACTTTGTTATACACGGTTTGATAGCATTCTTGATCCGCTTCTTCATCAGGTCGATCAATATAAGGCGGCAAAGGCATATGACCGATTTCTTGTAACACATCAAGTACATTGCGGTTTTTATCGGCTAATTCCACTTCAAAAAGCGTATCTTGACGCCCCACCATAATGGCTTTTACGCCCTTATTTTCACCGAGCTTATCTTCACCTAAAAATAATTCTGCACCTTCTTTCGGGGCTTTTGACGAACGAATATGCGCTAAGAAATGATGTTCACTTAAAACACGTTCCACCAACACTTCAATTTTTCCGCCACTGGCTTTACGACCAAACATACGAGCAGGGATTACGCGCGTATTGTTAAAAATCAACAAATCGCCTTCGTCGATTAAATCCAATACATCGGTAAAAGTGCGGTGAGAAATTTCACCGTTTTCGCCATTAAGTTGTAGCAAGCGGCAAGAAGAGCGATCTTCTTTAGGATAACGAGCAATGAGCTCATCAGGTAAGTCAAAATGAAAGTCAGAAACACGCATAATTGTAAATAATGAAAGCTAAAAATGGGGCATAGTCTAGAGCTAATAAGGGGGAAAAACAAGGGGGAATGTTGATGAAGTTAAATTGGTTTGAAAGTGGAGGAAAACTAATCTTGTTAATTACATCTAGCCAAGTTGAAATAAGTAGTCGCTAAAAAACGACTACTTATTAAAGTAAATATTGAATGGTTTTAATTATTTTCAAAGTTCCTTTTTCTCAAATCTTAAAAAATCCGCCAATTTTTTTGATTCGGCAACTTCATCATGCGGAATCATCACATAACGCCAATGCTTACCATTGTGCTGCAACGCATAATCCGTAGCATGTTTGCACCATTCAAAAGCTGCATCAGCTTTTGCCAAAACTTCAGGATCTTTTAAATCTTTGCCTGCTTTGGTTTCGACAAGCCAGATAGAATCTTCGGTTTCTACAACAAAATCAGGAATATATTCTTTAGAATCCAAACCAGATTTCCAGTAGATTTGGAATTGTCCTTGGGCAGGCTTGAACCATTTTTGCGCGTCTCGTTCCAGAATCACAGCAAAACGGCGTTCAGTATCAGAGTCGAATTTTTGTAAGGGATACAGACACTTGGAAAAGCAGCCAAACAGCATTTGCTTAATACGGCTGACATCTTTTGGTGTTTGTCGCACAGAATGAATCGCTTCATCAGCTGAAATAGTATAGTTACATGGTTTGAGCGTACTAAATCCTTGGCTAACACGAGCTTCATAGCTCGCCGCTTTTTCCCAAAAATGTGCCATCATTTGGGCATGGATTTCACGGGCAATCAGACGACGTTCTTTATCCAGCACACTCAAAACTTCCTCTTCGGATAAATAAGCGCGCAGGTGTGCTACCATCTGTCCCGCCAAATCGTAAAGCAAGTCGGCTTGGGTAAAATAGTCAATATCGTCGAAATCCATCAGCGAAAAAACAATATAGTCTTCAGGGCGTTTTTCCTTCATACCCAATTCAGCAGACAGGCTACTTTGCTCGTTGGTGTGCAGGTTGTGAATAGTGATTTCACGTTCACTCGGTTGTAGATGCAGGCTGCTTAAATCGAGTTTGAACGGATGGAATCCCGTGCTGACTTCCCCGCTGGGTACAACTGTAATTCTAGGAATATCGATGGTTTGATTCACCATTGTTTCTGTGGTTTTAGCAACAATCTCGGCTATATCCAGCTCATCTATCGGCAATTCCCCTTGAACCGGTTGTAATGCCATCTGAACTTCTTGAACGATTTTTTCGCGGATTTCCACTGTCAATAATGCTTGGGAAGTTGGCGCTTCACTTGGGCGGGTAGCATATTTTGCCGCAGCTTCCATTACCTTTCGGGCAATGCGCTTTTCGGTTTCAGTTTTAAAAACAGGCTGATAATCAACTGAAGAATTGGCTTCTGAAATACCTTGTTTTGTATTTTCAGACGACATTTCTACCAATCCCAATTTCGTTTCCACACCACTATACACCTGCACGCTAACTTTTTTATCGTCCTCACTCGGCGCATCCAAAATTACCTGTTTCAATTTCAATACCGAATCACCTTTATTAGCTTCATCAATGATTTCCTGAAAGCGGTCGTGAGCGATAATGTTCAATCTATCCACCACTTCCACTCCCGTACGTTTGCCGTAAGGCAGACGCAAACCGCGTCCGATAGATTGCTCGATCAGCGTTCTAGCATTGGCAGCGCGCAGCGGTACGATGGTATAAAGATTGGTAACGTCCCAGCCCTCTTTGAGCATATTGACATGAATCACGATTTCCGTCGGCTCATCCACACTTTCCACCGCCAAAAGTCGTTCAATCATTTCTTCTTCGTCTTTGCCTGATTTACTCGAATCCACCTGAATCACTTTGCCCTGATAACGCCCGTTATAAAAGTTGTCCGACTCCAGTAAAGACAATAATTGCGCCGCGTGCGTAGTATCGCGGGCAATCACCAGCATAAAAGGCTTCACCACGGCAACATTATTTTCCCGAGCATAAGTTATAAGCTCGACCTTGGTGTTTTCATGTACACGCACGCCGTCTTCTAACTTGATTTTCTCAATTTCTTCGGGCGTATAATTTTTCGCATCAAAATTGCGCTGCGTAACCACCGCAGGCATTTTGACAAAACCATCGTCCATTGCCCGAGCCAAAGGATAATCTACAATCACGTTTTTGAATGGAATAGGCGCTTTAGTGGATTCCACAAATGGCGTGGCAGTTAACTCCAAGCCAAAAAGCGGATTTAATTCATTAATTGCCCGCATCCCCGCCTGCGCCCGATAGCGATGTGATTCATCCATCAGCAACACCAAATCGGGCAGATTCGCCAGATAATTGAAATAACTATCGCCTAGCACTTCACGCATCCGCTTGATTTTTGGTTCTTTACCGCCGCGCACTTCGCTATTTATCTTGGAAATATTGAATACATTAATGGTAATCTCACCAAAAAGATTATCCATCCCCATAGTCAAATTCTGCTGCTCATAGTTGTCTCCACTAATCAGCTTGGGTGGATTTACTGCAAATTCACTGATGCCTTTAAATACATATTTCGGTGTATTCGGTGTAAAGTCGGTAATCAGCTTGTTATAAATCGTCAGGTTCGGTGCAAGTACAAAAAAATTATTGATGCCGTGTGCCAAATGCAGATAGGCGATAAAAGCCCCCATTAGGCGGGTTTTCCCCACCCCCGTTGCCAAAGCAAAGCACAATGACGGAAATTCACGCTCAAAATCCTGCAAGGTTGGGAATTTGGCTTTCAAGGTATTCAACACCGCCGTTACATCACGATCTTTCTGCGCCATTTCCGGTGTAGCATCTAACGCCTGCTTTAACTTCGCCAAACTTTCTGCTTGCGGTGCACGCAAAGATAAACGTCCGTTAATGTAATTTTGAGTTTTGATGCTCATAATTTAATCTCTTGTTTTAATCTTTTATATTAATCGTTACTCAAACTTTTCAAGTAACTTAAACGCTTGTTGGGCTGAGTTACCGATTAGGGTAGTAGCATAATAAAGACTCAGGATTTAAGAGGTTTCTGAGATATTGCCTGCACAGGTATTATTCATCACTATCCATTCCTTCAAACAATCCGCCCTGATTTTCGACCGCACTTTTGCGTTTCACGGGTTTGGTTTTGGCAGCGGGTTGGTTTTCAGACGGCCTTTGTTCTGTTGCTTCTTCCGCCATCGGAAGATTGGCGACGTTCAAACTGTAATCGTCGTGCCCCCATTCGCAGCGTTTCAAAATCATTTTGGGGATTTTTTTTAAGGAAAGATTAGGAAAACGCTCCGCTGCCTGATCTGCCGTAATCCCACGCCAAGCAGAGCAGCAGATTAGCAGGCTGCGGCCTGCTCCAACCTCGTCTGAAAGCACTTGCAACTGTTCGACAGATAAGCTTTGGGTGGTAACGTAGATAAAATCGTTTTCGCTCGAATAGCCGTGCTGCCACCAAAGGTTTTCAGACGGAATATAGGTAAATCCCTCCAGCTTCGCCAAGGCTTCCGCCAGCATTTCAGGGTTGTAGTCGGGATTGATGATTTGATTGCCCCATTTGTCGTTGACAATTAATGTCGGCGCAAGGCGGAAATAGCGGAATCCGCCGCCTCCCTGCCAGTTCACCGCTTTGGAAATGCCGCCCTGATCTTCGCCGTCTATCACTTTTTGCAGGCGCGGGATAATGTGGGTATGGCAATGCTCGCCCAGCTCCACCATAATCCAACGCCGCCCCATTTTATGGGCAACTGCACCGGTAGTACCTGAGCCTGCGAAAGAATCTAGGACGAGGTCGCCGGGGTTGGTAGAAATCTCTAAAATTCGTTTAATCAATCGTTCTGGTTTTTTACCATTCTTAAATTCAACATTTCCTTCATTAGCAATTCCATTCCAAGGAATATCAGTCCATAAATTTGTTAATGGTTTCGCGGGAACAAGTTCACCATCAATTTCTTTCACTTTAGAAGAATAAAAATAGATTTGCCTTCCGTTCAAAATATATATATCGTCAAAATCGTCTCTTTCTATATGAATTACTTGATCCTTTAAATTCTTAGACTTATCTCTTGCTTCAACAATAGTTCTCCCTGCAGCATTGCTAATTGCTGTAGATTGGAATACGCAGTCTCTATGTTCCAAAGCATATCCAGCAACAAGTGCATCAAATGTCATTCTTCCCATTTTTTTTCGTGCTACACGTGTATTCTCAAAACCCAGAGATGAAGCAACAACCTCATTTAAACCTCCAATCTTCCAATTTGAGTAATGTTCTTCTTTATTTAGAATAATTTTTCCATATCCCGAGTCATAGCCACTTTCAACATAAATTTGATCATATTTATATGAAGATCTATCCTTGGCATACATTAAAATATATTCTGTCTGAGAATATGGAGATGGATTTACAGTTTTATGTCCTGAAGGATCAGATGTTTTTACAACAACCATATTCAAAAATTGATTTCGGCCAAAAATTTCATCACAAAGAATTTTTAAATAAGCCATTTCCTTGTCATCAATATGGATAAATATAACTCCATCTTTAGTCAGTAGTTTTCTTAATATTTCTAATCTTTCTTTAATTAAGCCAAGCCAAATGGAATGCTCTAATCCATCATCATAGTGTTCAAATGCAGCACCTGTATTATATGGGGGATCTATATAAATACACTTCACCTTACCCGTAAATTCCTGTTCCAATGCCTTAAGCGCAAGCAGGTTATCACCGAAAATCAATCGGTTGTCAAACGCTGCCGCCTCCGACCGCACTTTGGCATGATAGGATTTGTCAGGGGCTTCCAGTAATATCCGCGCTTCTAACTTCGGACGTTTATGTTTGCCTATCCAGGTGAGTTCTAGTTTTTGTTTGGTCATACTATTTCCTAACTCGGTTTCTTTAGTGGGTGTAGCCGGCGTGTATCTCCACCATTTTTCCAATAACTTCCAGTATCTTTATTTGGCCATCCATAATCCGGACAAATTAAAGCATCACATAATTGCTCAACTAATTTTGCAAATCTTAATCCATCTTGAGGATAAAGATTAAACGAAAGTTCATTGAAATGTGCGCCAATAACATTTCGTGTTTGAGCAATTTGTTGTATCTCTTTTAAAATTTCACCAATTTGAATTTCTTCATTATTTTGTTCGCTTATTTTTTCAACCTTCAGCTCTCTTAGTAATTTACCATTTACAGCTCCCAATAAATCACTTAGTACATAAGTATTTCCTACTTTTCTTGGAACTGCACAAGCATATTTTATAGTTAGGAAATCCAGCAAAGCCTCTAAAATAACACCAGCTTTCCCAGTAATAGATTGTATGTCTGGATCAGAATCATCGAGTAAATTTTTTAGCCGAACAATCTCTGTGATTGATCCAGTTAAAGCCATTCCACTATCCAACGACCAGTGTTTTAACTCTACAAATTGGCAACCTTGTTCAGGTTTTAAAATACCCCAGCGAAATTTCTCTCGCCAAGGTCGATAGTGTGTTGTAACGATAGTATGTTGGAATTTCTGGATTACGTCGTAAATCATGCCGATAACACGCTCTACATGGGGTTCGTCTACACTACCTAATACGTCATCTAAAACCAATATTTTTTGTTCTGGATTTTCACGTTCAGCTAAAGCTAAAAATACACAAAGTCCCAAAGTATCCAAATGAGAATCACTAAAATATGCTTGCGGAGGAGTATCTTGTTTTCCGCCAAATTCCATTGAAATATCTAAAGAACCTCTTTTGGCTGCATCTAATGCTAGGGTAATTTTATCTAAACCTTCATTAGGATGAATTAACTCATAAAGTTCGCCGACTCTTATTGAGATTGCCTCAAGAATATTGTCTGTATATTCCTTACGCTTACTCTCAATAATATCTAGTACTCTTTTCAATTTAGGTAATGTTACAGATAATTCGTTAACAATATTTTCATTATTTGCAAGATCATTTAATGAACGTCGTAATGTCTCTATAAAATTCTTACTATCTATGCATCTATCTGCTTCTTTTCTCCAAGATTCTTTCTTATTGTGTACCGTAGTCCATTCTAACCATTGCGTTGGATTTTCGGGTGCTGGAAAAAATGGAAGATCTAGGTCTTGAATCTCAGATGTATTCAAACAGTAGTTTTCTAATTTTTTAAAATCATCTCTTGTATTTTTTAAAAAATCCTCTAACTGTTGTTTCTTACTTCTTAGGGAAATTTCACTTCTCGAAACGGTTTGTTTTACACTATTCAATTTCCCAACCAGTCCATTTTCTTCAATCTGCTTATTTACATTCTCAACTAAATTACTTATATTTTCAGAACTTCCACAAAGTGGACATTTTTCCAAGGTATCATGTTTATGAAAATATTTTTGTGCAGCTTGAAGAATATCTATGATTTCTAAATAATTATTGGAAGCTGCTTCGCTTAGCTTGGTTAGTGTAACCTGATCGTTAGCTAGTTTGGTTTCAGCATTCTCTATTTCATTACAGATTTGCAGGTACTTTTCGTATCCTCCTTCAATTTTGTTCCAATAAGAAATTAAGACATCAATATTATTTTTCTTTTTTTCAAGATGAGCTACGTCTTTTTTTACTTCATCTTTTGCCCACGAAATAACATCATGTACTGGACAATTTACTTGTTTCCAAAAATGTTCGATAGTATTTCTATTTTCACTTACACGTGTTATTGCAGTATCAAAATCTCGCTCCTTATTATTGATTAGTTTTCTTAATGTATTTTCTGATGCTTCAATTCCAGATACATCAATAAATTGACGAATTTCCTTATAGCGTTCTGCTGGTTGTACAGCTATTAATCTTAATATCTCACTGCGGCGCAATACTGATACCTGTGGTCTTAATACTTCAAAATCAACAGATACATTTTTCTTGTCTAAAGATAATATGCAGGTACCACTTGAAGTTTCTAATGAAACTTTGACATCTGAATGAGATTTCCCAACAGACGGCCAATATGTTTTTGTAGAAGATCCAACGCCCCTATTTTCCAAAGAACCAATTTTGCTATTCCCCAGTAAATCAAAAGCATCTGAAATTGTGGATTTCCCCGTACCATTTTCTCCATAAATGATCGTCAGTTTTTTGCCTTTTTCAAAATTCAGAACAAAAGGCGTTACAGAACCTCTAAGATTTTCAATAGATAAACTTTTTAATGAAATAGTCGACATTTTTATTCTCCAATTCCCATATTTGTTTTATCTATAGCTTTTTCTATAGCCAATAACCAATCTTCCTCTTTCATTGAACCTGTAGCAATTTTCTCTTGATAGCGATCTAAATCAGTAGCTAAAAATAACTTTTCTTCAATTAAAGAAGGAAAAATTAATTCGATTAATTCTTCATCTGGTGATTTCATCTTACCATTTCCTCGCATAATTAGTTTTTACTACAGATGAAATATAGGAATTAAGACCTATCCCTTGTACTGCTAAATTCTTCATCTGTTCTACTGCATATCTACCTGGTTTAACATATGTATATAAATAGTTTCTATAACGCCCACTCTTAAATACAACATGAATAGAATCTTCAAAAATTTGATACGAAACGATATTAGAGTTTCTAGAAAGATTTTGATAAAGCTCCATTAAACCATCTCCCACTCAATAAAAAACAATTCTTCCTCTTCCACCTTCTGTTTCAAACTTTCTTCCAAATCTTCAATCAGTTTGTTACGCTGCGCTTCGATTTCATCTTGTTTATCAAAAAGTTCTCGGCGTTGGCGGCTGCGTTTGTTTTCTAATTCGCGCTGTTTTTTCTGCCAGCTTAGTTTTTCTTCCAACGTAGCGGAAGTGGCGGCGGTGCGGCGGACTTCTTTGATTTCACGATCGGTTTCTTTAATCTCCTGTTCCAAACCTTGTTTTAAATCATCTGCCCAGTCGTCTAGTTTTTGCACTTCCTCCTCAAAAAAACCTAAATTCCGTTCAGTGGCTTGCTTTAATAGCGTTTGGCGGCGTTCAGCTATATTATTGAGTAAGGTCGTCTGAAATTCGGTTTTTATTGTGGCTTCAGCAATACGTGCAGGCAGACGCAAAAGTTTTTCAGGATCGTCAGCTTGTAGAATTTCACCGTTTTCGGTTACAGCGGCAATCAGTATGTGCTGTTCCGTATCACCCAGTGCGCTAATGCTGATGAGTTTGGCAATCAGTTGTCCGCTTCGTCCGCGATAGGGTTCGAGTGTACTGATCCTGCCGTTATGCCCTTGATAATCAAGAATTAGCCGTACTGGTGGACAATCGCGTTTTTTGGCGCGATCGATGATGGCTTGTGCCAAGGGATGGGTGATGCGGTAGAGATAGGCTTCGCCACTTTTTCGCGGCAGTTCGTATCGTCCTATTAGAATATCAAGGTCGTCTGAAAGATTTTCAGGTAGCCTATTGAGTATAAAACCACCGTCATAGAAGTCTGAACTGTCACCAAGTTCGCTTCGGGTTAACTCCATTAAGATTTTTTCGTATTTGTTGAGTGCTTCTTGGCTTTCTTCGGCACGGATGCGTAGCCTTTCGCGGACTTCTTCATCAAAATTTTCCAGCAGGGTTTGACGGGCTTTCATCATGTTTTGGTTAATTTCGTCCGATAGCTCACTTTGTAGGCTATCAAAGGCAGATTTGATCTCGTCGGACTGGCGGCATTGGCGATAGATTTCAGCAATGCGGCGTTCGATATCTACACCACTACCGATTGCTCCCAATACTTCGTCGCTGGCACCAAATACACCATTAAAAAGCTTAAATTTTTGTTCAAGCAATTCGTAAACACGTTGGTCGGCTTCATTGGTTTCATCAACAAAATTCACTACAACGACATCATGTTTTTGCCCATAGCGGTGACAGCGTCCGATGCGCTGTTCTACGCGCTGCGGATTCCAAGGCAGATCGTAATTGATAATGAGTGAGCAGAATTGTAGGTTAATGCCTTCTGCACCCGCTTCAGTGGCAATCATGATGGTGCCACGCTCTTTGAAATGCTCTACCAAAGCGGCACGGGTATCGGCAGTTTTGGAGCCAGTAATTTTATCGCTGCCTTCATGTCGTTTGAGCCAGTCTTTATAGATTTTTTGTGCTTCTGGGTCACTGTTTGTACCGTTGAATAACACGATACCGTCACCATTCTCGCCTGCGTAGTCAGTTTGAGCAAGACATTCTAAGAGATAGGCTTGGGTGCGTTTGGATTCGGTAAAAATAATGGCTTTTTGCGCTGCACCAAGTTCTTTCAATTTAGCAAAGGCCGTGGAAAGTGCGGTCAATAATGCACGGCTTTTTGCGTCTTCTCGGATGTTTTCAGCAAGTTGTTTAAAATGTTTAAGCTCTTCAATTTCATCGGCAATCGCTTGATATTCATCAGCAGTCAGAATGTTCGATTCGTTTTCTTCCTCCCATTCTTCTGCAGTTTCATCTAAGCTTTCATAATCTTCGTCCAGAGTTTCGACCAGGTCTTGTGCGGTTGATTCTGCCAATACACCTTGCAGGCGTTTGGTCATAGTATCCAGTGCACCAGCAATAGCACGGCTACTAGAGGCTAAAAGTTTCCACAACACTAGGGAAATAAGCTGCCGTTGCCCTTCTGGCATTGCTTGCAGATTCGGACGGCGCAGATATTCGGCAACCAAATGAGAAAATTCTCGTTCTTGGTCGGATGGAGTAAATTTTTGCAGGATGGCAAGGCGCTGAGTGTAGGGAACATAAGCCTGTACTTGGCGGCGTAAGGTACGTTGACAAACAGGGCTGAGTCGCTGGCGCAGATGGAATAAGGTCTGTTCTGTGGCTTTTGCACCAAATTGAGCACGAAAACTATCTAAGTCGCCAAAAACACGGTCATCTATCATGCTGACCAAGCCGTAAAGTTCAAGCAGAGAATTTTGCAAAGGGGTAGCAGTTAATAGAACCTTGCTGGATACGTTTTCCAATGCTTCTTTTAAAGTTTTACCGATAACATTGTTTTTCTTATAAACATTGCGCAGACGGTGAGCTTCATCTAATACAACCAAATCCCATCCAATTTGCTTAATATCATCTGCTTTAGATTTAGCAAATTGATAGGAGCAGATAACGGGATTTTCTTGACGAAAAGGGTTTCTGCCTGTTTTTTTTATGGCATTGTAACTTTTAGCCTCCAAAATCATGCCCTGCAAGCCAAATTTTTCTTGTAGCTCCTGATGCCATTGTTTGCGCAAGTTAGCAGGAGTGATAATCAGAATTTTACGTTTGCGTTCTGCCCAATGCTGCAATATCACCAAGCCCGCTTCGATGGTTTTTCCTAAACCCACTTCATCTGCCAAAATTACACCTTTTGACAAAGGATTTTTGCAGGCAAACAAGGCAGCATCAACTTGATGTGGGTTTAAATCGACTTGGGCATCAACCAATGTTGTTGCTAACGAATCCATACTGCCGCCCTCGGCTTGACGGGTTAAAAGCCAGGCGTAATATTTGGATTGATGAGGAGTCAGTTGATGTAGACACATATATTTAGGATGCTCCAAATGTATTTTTTAAAGTGTGAGTATGATGTATCTCTTAGACGAAATTTGAACTTCATCTTGAGTTGAGTAGGTACAGTATAGGAGGGAAGTGGTAAACATAAAATCATCCTTTATATTTATGAACACTTTAATTACTTTTGTTTAATTTACCCCTAATCTTATTTTAATGTCAAGAATGATTTCTTATATATTTTTTCATAAATAATATGAAGTTAATCGATTTTAAAATGGAGTATTTTATATGATTTGGAGTGCTTTTTAGGACATAAAAAAAGCCCTTTCAAAAAGGTGAAAGGGCAAAATATTTGGAGTCATACTATGAGTTGTTGAATTAACAAATCAGGTATGAAGTGTATTATAGTGCATTCATTAACAAATGCAACAATTTTTTAACAAATTAATTATGTGGGTTGCGTGTGTTGGTGTTGACCAAATTACGCATCAACAATGCATAATCAAGTTGGATGTCTTGTGGCACATCTAAAAAGACAAAATGACCATCGCCAAGTGCGGCTTCCACATTTTCATTTTTGCGATTGAGCATTTTTTCAATTTTAAAGACGATATTGCCTTGTGGGGTCATCATTTCCATTTCATCACCAAGCAAGAATTTGTTTTTCACTGCCACTTCAGCCATACCTTGCTCGTTACGTTTACCGGTAAATTCACCGACAAATTGTTGGCGTTCAGAGATAGAGTAGCCGTATTCGTAATTTTGGTATTCATCGTGCGTATGACGACGTAAGAAACCTTCGGTATAACCACGATGGGCAAGGGATTCCAAGGTATCCATTAAGCTTTCATCAAATGGTTTACCTGCAGCCGCATCATCAATAGCTTTGCGGTAAACTTGTGCGGTTCTTGCGCAGTAATAGAATGATTTAGTACGACCTTCGATTTTTAAAGAATGCACACCAAGTGCGGTCAATTTTTCCACGTGTTGTACGGCACGCAGATCTTTTGAGTTCATAAAGTAGGTGCCGTGCTCATCTTCAAATGCCGTCATTTGTTCATCTGGTTTTTGTGATTCGGTATAAAGGAAAACCTTATCCGTTACTGCACCTTCACCTAAGGTTGGTGCGACATTTTTCACTTCGATTTGTTGAGCAGGATCGATTTTTGGCACGATGTTGCCCACTTCATCCGTGGTGCCTTCTTCCATTTTGTATTCCCAACGGCAAGCATTCGTGCAAGTTCCTTGGTTTGGGTCGCGTTTGTTGATATAGCCAGAAAGTAAGCAACGGCCAGAATATGCCATGCACAACGCACCGTGTACGAAAATTTCGAGTTCGATATCGGGCACGTGTTGGCGAATTTCAGCGATTTCTTCAATGGACAATTCGCGCGATAAAATCACACGAGTTAATCCCATTTGTTTCCAGAATTTTACCGTTGCCCAGTTTACCGCATTCGCTTGTACAGAAAGGTGAATATCAATATCCGGGAAGTTTTCACGCACCAACATGATTAAGCCTGGGTCAGACATAATTAAGGCATCAGGGCCCATGTCGATCACAGGTTGTAAATCTTTAATAAAGGTTTTGAGCTTGGAGTTATGCGGTGCAATGTTCACCACTACATAGAATTTTTTGCCAAGCGCATGGGCTTCATCGATCCCGATTTTTAAATTGGCATGATTAAATTCATTGTTGCGTACACGTAAGCTATAACGGGGTTGGCCTGCATAAACGGCATCCGCGCCATAAGCAAAGGCGTAGCGCATGTTTTTAAGGGAGCCCGCAGGGGAGAGTAATTCAGGTTTAAATGGGGTTGTCATAATATTCTCTTGTCTGATTTCAGGTCAGTAGCTTGCTTTTGGCAAACCGTATTAAAGGCCTGTATTTTAGGCGGATTTAGGGATTTGTAAAGTAAAAGTGCGGTTGGTTTTTCGATTGTTTTTTGAGACGAGAAATAAAAAAGGCGAACTATTCGTTCGCCTTATCAAAATTGTATTTAATTAAATCGCCCAGCCGCCAGCATAGAATGCGACAAGTACAATGGCGATGATAATTGTGCCGATGTTGAGTTTTTTCACATCGCCACTCACGATACGACCAATCACTAATGCCGCAAAGCCAAGCATGATACCGGTCACGATGTTTGCCGTGAGTACGATGAATACCGCGCAAACTAAGCCGCTCATTGCGCCTACGAAATCATCGAAGTCTAATTTGCTCACATTGCTTAACATTAATAAGCCCACATACATTAACGCCGGTGCAGTTGCATAACCAGGCACTAAGAAGGCAAGTGGTTGGAAGAATAACATTAATAAGAATAATACGCCGACCACGATAGCGGTGATTCCCGTTTTACCGCCTGCGGCTGTCCCTGCTGCTGATTCGATATAAACAGCGGCTGGCGCAGTACCGAATAAACCTGAGAATAAGCTACTTACAGAGTCAGAGGTTAAGGCTTTGCCACCGTTGATGATTTGTCCGTCTTTATCTAATAAGTCAGCTTGACCTGCAACGGCACGAATAGTACCAGTTGCATCAAATACGGCAGTCATCACTAAAGCAAAGACAATGGGTAAAATGGCTGGTTGTAATGCACCTTGTAAATCTAATTGTAAGAAAAGTGAGTTTTCACCAAAGGTTGGCATTTTGAAGATTTGGCCATTGAATGTTACGTTTGGATCGAAGATTAAACCTACGATAGTAATCGCGATGATAACCCATAAAATTCCGCCTTTCACTTTCATTTTTTCTAAGCCGATAATGAATGCAAGACCGATTAAAGACATCATTACTGGGAACGAGGTGAAATCACCTAATTTAACCGGTAAACCCGCTTGGTTGCCAACCACTAATCCTACGCCGTTTGCGGCGATTAAAAGTAAGAATAAGCCGATCCCGATCCCTGCACCGTGCGCGATACTTGATGGCAGGTTACGTAAAATCCATGAACGAATACCTGTTGCCGAAATTAAGGTGAACACCAAACCCATAAGGAATACAGCACCTAATGCCACAGGAATAGAAACATGTTGACCAATCACTAAGCTAAATGCGGTGAAGGCAGTTAATGAAATGGCACAACCGATCGCCATTGGCGCATTTGCCCAAAAGCCGATTAAAATCGAACCAAGCCCCGCGACTAAACAGGTTGCGATAAACACTGATTCAGCCGGAAAGCCTGCATCACCAAGCATTTTAGGCACAACAATCACGGAATACACCATGGCTAAGAAGGTGGTTAAACCCGCAATGATTTCTTGACGAACCGTTGAACCGCGTTTGGTGAGTTCAAAGGTTTTTTCTAAACTTGACATAAAGTCCCCTAGGTTAATAATCAAAAAAAAGACGTGCTATTTTATAGCAAATTACTTAAAAGTAAACGTTTGCGCAATCGTTTTTTTGTCAGTCTGACGGGAAAGTGCGGTTGGTTTTGAGGATGTTTTTCGCATATTTTTTTATCGACTAAAAACTGCTATACTCTGTAAGTTTTTAACGTAATCAAAAAAGGAAAAACAATGGCTGATTTTAATCAAATTTTAACGCCAGGCGATGTAGATGCTGGCATTATCAATGTGGTAAATGAAATTCCAGAAGGTAGCTGCCACAAAATCGAATGGAACCGTAAAGTTGCAGCGTTCCAATTAGACCGTGTTGAGCCAGCGATCTTCGCAAAACCAACTAACTATGGTTTCATTCCGCAAACTTTAGACGAAGATGGCGATGAGTTAGACGTTTTATTATTAACTCGCCAACCACTTGCGACAGGTGTATTCCTTGAAGCAAAAGTAATCGGTGTAATGAAATTCGTTGATGATGGCGAAGTGGACGATAAAATCGTTTGTGTGCCAGCAGATGATCGCGATACCGGCAATGCATACAACAGCCTTGCAGATGTGCCAGCGCAATTAATCAAACAAATTGAATTCCACTTCAACAACTACAAAGCATTGAAAAAACCAGGTTCAACAAAAGTGACTCACTGGGGCGATGTAGAAGAAGCGAAAGAAGTGATTCGTGAATCAATCAAACGTTGGAATGAACGTTAATTTTTCATGTTAATGAATTGAAAAGGCATCAAGTTGATACCTTTTTATTTATCTATGGGCAAAAGTGCGGTCAATTTTGACCGCACTTTTTGTCTTATTGAATATCGTTAAAATGAGAAACGTAGTTCTGCATTCACATTATTCGCTTTGGTATCGTGGTTGTAAGCACCTTGATAGCCAACTTTTACCCCGAATGCCGGAGTAAATTGCGCTTGTAATGCCACACCTGTCGTGACGACATTTTTCAATTCTTTACCATAAAGATTCGCTACGCCTTGGTTATTGAGCACCAAGCTGCCTTCAGCGGCTTTATCTTTATGGAAACGATGATAAGCCACATCACCTAATAGATTTAATTGAACGCCACCAATTGCAAATGGAATGGATGGACGTAAACCTACAGAGGTGACGATTAAATCACGATTGTTGTCTTTTAACTGCACTTCGTCTTTTGTCACACCTTTGTTTTTGATGTGCATATAGCTTAAGCCAGCATAAGGTTCAATCGCAAAATGTTCGCCTTTTAAGCCTGTGTAGGCAAGTTCAGCAAAGACATTTTGTGTTTGGCTATGGCTTTTCACGCCTTGTGCAAATTCAGCACGTTGTTCATGTTTCCCCCAGCTTTGAATAAAGCCAATTTTCGGTGTTAACACGTTGAAACGATGTTCAGCTGTTAAGCCTAAATGTACGGCACGATCTTTCGAAGTGCGGTCAAATTTGTGGCTATTTTGTGTTGAGCCGACAAATACACCTAAATGTTTGTTTGTATCAATGGTCGTATCAATACCCACAAGTTGATTGTACGCATGGCTGCTTAAGCTATCTGTGCTGAAGTGGGTGAAGGTGCCACTTGTCCAAATTTGTGTGCCTGCATCAAGCTGAGCTCTGACCGCACTTGGTTGGGCAAGTTGCTGACGAAGCAATAAGCCATTTAACACATTGTGTTGTTGAGCCGCGAGATCCTCATCATAGCTTAAACGAGCAAAAGCTTGGCGAGCATTCTCTTCAGTTCCCAAAACAAGGTTTTGGTAAGCAGGGCTGTTTGTTGCTGCATCTAAGGTGTTGGCGATAGCCGCTTCATTTTCAGTGGTTGCTGCAGATGCAAGGGCTTTTTTCTGAACGGTCACTTTCAATGTATTCGCATTACTTTCATTTTTCACCGTAAGGAAATCATAAGTGCGAGGTGTTTCAACTACTGCATTTTCAGCTCCTACAAATGAGCCAGTACCTTGTACTGAAACCACTTTTTGTGGATCTTGTTGTAATTGAGGCAGAATTTCTTCGTCAAATTTATTTGGCACTAAAATAGAGCCGTCAGCAAAGGTTGCATTGACGTTAGCAATACCATTATTCAGTAAGAAACGACCACCTTTTTCCACTGTTGCAGTGACAGTTTTCGCGGTGCTGGTTAAGGTTTCGGTGACAAATCCATTCTCACTTGGTTTAGTGACTTCCGCTTTCGGTAATACTTCCAATGTTGCACCTTGTTTTACGATGACTTGTTGTGCCGAACCAAGGGATTGATTTAACCCTGAAAGCTGACCTTCATTCACAGTAATTTCACCAGTGAAGCTGTTATTACCGGTGAGGGTTAAGGTGCCAGCACCATTTTTAGTTAAGGCGCCAACATAGCCTTGTGCGGCACGTTCATTACGAGCCACTTCACGCGCTAAACCTACTTGATATTCCGCTTTTTCTTCTGCTGTCGCACCTGTACGGTTTTGCATTAACGCTTGTAATTCTGCTTTGCGTGTTGCCCAAGTTACGGCTTCAGCTTGATCTTCGACTTGACGTGCTTTGATGGCTTTATCGCTAATATCATTTGACCAAACATCATTTTGGTTGAGGTTGATTTTCACGTTTCCTAAGAATTGACCAGGACCAAACATGGCTTTGCCAAGATCTAAAATCCCCCAACCCCAAACGTTACTCGGTACACCTTGTTCGGTTTCCCAACGTTCTAATGGTTTACCTTCAAGCCCTTTACGAAGCGTGGTTTGTCGTGCTGTGGTCAGCATGACATCACGTGCTTGATCGGTTGTCATGTATGGATAGCGAGAAAGAATGACACCTAACGCGCCACTTACGTGAGGTGCAGCCATTGAAGTACCACCAGCTGATTTGTAGATAGGCTCACCATAAGTATTGTTGTCTTGTAATTGAATGTAGGAGGAATAGATGTTGGCAGATGGCGCCGCAATCGTCCACCATTTTGAATGGCCGGCTAGGTTAAATTCTTGAATATCTGCGCCTGCTTTTTCATCACTTACATCGTCATTTGAATCATTAGGATAGCCTTCACCACCGACTTGCCCCGTGACGTTTACCCAGTATTTTTCCGCATCAGGTCTGAAATGAGGCAACATCGCACGCGTAAAGGATTCCGCCATCATACTGCGGTTACCCGCTGTAAAAACTTGAATCACTTGTTTATTTTTTGCCACTTCATAAGCCGCATCAACAAAGTTTTTCTCACCACTCGTGACAAATTGATAATAAGCTTTTTCAGCCTCGCCTAAGTTACTTAAATAAATATGTGCCACAGGACTAGATATTGGCTCAGGTGCTTTTGGTACATCGTAATATTGCACGCCATATTCAGGCACATCACGCCAATCATATTTTGGTTTATAGCCTAAGGCACCGGCAAAGGATGAATTGACACGACGGTTTGAACCCCAACTGTTATTAATTACTTTGGCACCGGCATCTGCTAGGGCAGAGTAGCCTTGTAAGAAGAAATCATAGTCTTGGTTTGGACCATAGGTCATGTTGTCGTTACCACCAGTATTGGCAGAATAGAGGTTAGCGCCGAAAGCCACACCGTGCATTTCATTGCCGTCACGGCTTGCCGCCATTGTCCCGCCAACGTGCGTACCGTGTGCATCATTGGTATATTTATGCCATGCACCGTCAATATTGAAGGCTTCACCTTTAGTGAAGATGCCATTATCTGTTTTATCAAAATTGCGTTTGCCGTTTTTTACGGGTTCATTTTTATTAATTGGACCATTTCCTACCGATGCATCGGGATAACGCATACCATCTTTACTATAAGTCCCTTCCGTTTTTACAACGTGGATTCGACCATCTTGAAATTCAGGGTGGTTTAATAGCACACCTGAATCCATCACGCCGATTTTTACACCTGAACCATTAAAGCCAAGAGCATAAGCCGTGGAGGCATTCATTGAGGTTAAGCCCCAGTCTTTGAGGTATTCAGCGCTTTCCCAACTTTTTGTATTACCGGCTTGGCCTTGTTCAGAATAAGCGGCTGCATTAGCAGCATACCAACCAACAAGTAGTGCGAGTGCGGTTTTTTGAAGTGTTTGAGGTTTCATGTTGTCTTCCTTTATCTTTTTGATTTTCGCAGGCTATTATTCGCTTCATCGTCAGGCGCTTCAATGACCCAAATCAAATTCCTACAGAAAAATGTTTATTCTGTGACAACGATCACACCAAAGTGCGGTCAAAAGAGGGGATAAATTTATGTATCGTCGAAATCAATGTTATAATTCGAGAACAAAATGATTAAGGAGTAACCTATGGCGATTTTAGTAACAGGTGGGGCCGGCTATATCGGTTCACACACCGTAGTGGAATTATTAAATGCAAATAAAGAAGTGGTGGTATTGGATAATTTATGCAATTCCTCCGCAAAATCTTTAGAACGAGTCAAAGAAATTACCGGTAAAGACGTGAAATTTTATGAAGGCGATATTTTAGATCGAGCTTTATTACAAAAAATCTTTGCTGAAAACAGCATTCAATCGGTCATCCATTTTGCGGGTTTAAAAGCTGTGGGTGAAAGTGTTCAAAAGCCAGCTGAATACTATATGAATAACGTATCAGGCACGATTGTTTTGATTCAAGAAATGAAAAAAGCAGGCGTGTGGAACTTTGTATTTAGTTCATCTGCAACGGTTTATGGTGATCCAGAAATTATTCCAATTACGGAAGATTGTAAAGTGGGTGGCACAACCAACCCTTACGGTACATCTAAATACATGGTGGAACAAATTCTGACTGATGTTGCGAAAGCTGAACCGCAATTTAGTATGACGATCTTACGTTATTTCAACCCTGTGGGCGCTCACGCAAGCGGCTTGATTGGTGAAGATCCAAATGGTATTCCAAATAATTTATTGCCTTACATCAGCCAAGTTGCGATCGGTAAATTACCACAACTTTCGGTGTTTGGTAGCGATTATGATACTCATGATGGTACAGGTGTTCGTGATTATATCCATGTGGTAGATTTAGCGATTGGTCACTTAAAAGCATTAAATCGCCATGAAAATGACGCAGGTTTACACATTTATAACTTAGGTACTGGTACGGGTTATTCTGTGCTTGATATGGTGAAAGCGTTTGAACAAGCAAACAATATCGAAATTCCATATCGTCTTGTCGCACGTCGCCCTGGTGATATTGCAACATGCTATTCCGATCCAAGTCTTGCAGCAAAAGAGTTAAATTGGACAGCTGAACGTGGTCTTGAGCAAATGATGAAAGACACTTGGAATTGGCAAAAAAATAATCCGAAAGGATACAGAGATTAATCTCACTCTTGTTGGGCGGAGTATCATTCCGCCCTTACTATTTTAATCAGATAAAACACGCTCAAAAATAACCGCACTTTATGTCAGAACAATCCCTTTCTAGTCAAATATTTACCCGCAAAATGCTGATCTGTGTCTTCACTGGATTTAGTTCGGGTTTACCACTTTTCGTGTTATCGCAAATGTTGCCAGTGTGGCTGACAGATAAAGGGCTTTCCGTTGAATTAATCGGTGCATTGACAGGGGTGATGGTGCCATATGGTTTGAAGTTTTTATGGGCGCCGTTATTAGATCGCTATTTCCCACATTTTTTAGGGCGTCGTCGTAGTTGGTTATTGATTTCTCAAGTGATTTTGCTGATTTCCCTTTATGCGATTAGTCAGTTTGATCCCGTGGCAGAGTTAAGTACGGTGGCTAAAATTGCCACATTTATTGCCTTTTTCTCTGCGACACAAGATATTGTGCTTGATGCTTATCGCCGTGAAATTTTGACCGATAATGAATTAGGATTGGGAAACACCATCCATATCAATGCTTATCGTGTCGCAGGTTTAATTCCTGGGGGGCTGTCGCTTTATTTAGCGACGATTCATCCATGGGAAACCGTCTTTTTACGGACTGCACTTTGTATGCTAGCGGGTATATTTATGACGCTCTTTTTAGCGAAAGAACCAAACATTGCACAGGTTGATCGTGATCAACCTTTCTATATGGTGTTTTGGATACCCTTGAGAGAGTTCTTCCAACGTAAAGGCGTCGCGCAAGCCATCGGTTTTTTACTCTTTTTGTTTTTGTATAAATTTGGCGATTCATTTGCTACTACGTTACAAACTAAATTCGTCTATGACATGGGCTTTGAAAAAGAGCATATTGCGTTGGTGGTAAAAAGTACCTCTCTTTGGGCAAGTATCTCTGCCGGTCTCGTGGGTGGCGTGATCATGCTGCGTTTAGGGATTAATCGCGCATTATGGGTGTTTGGTTTTATCCAATTGATTACTATTGGTGGATTTATTTGGTTAGCTGCATTTGGGCATTTTGACCATATCGGTGCAGCAGAACTTTGGAAATTAGGTTTCGTGATTGCGGGTGAATATATCGGTGTTGGTCTTGGTACCGCCGCCTTTGTCGCCTTTATGGCTCGCGAAACGAATCCGCTTTATACAGCCACTCAATTAGCTTTATTTACCAGCCTTTCTGCTTTACCAAGTAAAGGGCTTGGTATGTTATCGGGTTACTTGGTTAAAGCAGTGGGCTACTATCATTTTTTCTGGATTTGTTTATTCCTCGCTATCCCAGGAATGATTTGTTTATTCTGGGTGGCACCATGGAATGAAAAAGGAAATGAAAAAGCTTAAAATAAAATAAAGTGCGGTCAAAATTAACAGCAAAATCATTTGACCAAACAAGGCTTTAACGGTATTTTAAACAGGTCTATTATTTATTGGAGATTTGTATGAAAATTATTCTTTTAGGTGCACCTGGTGCAGGAAAAGGCACACAAGCGCAATTTATTATGAACAAGTTTGGTATCCCACAAATTTCAACAGGGGATATGTTCCGTGCAGCGATTAAAGCAGGGACTGAATTAGGCAAACAAGCAAAAGCATTAATGGATGAAGGGAAATTAGTACCGGATGAATTAACCGTGGCGTTAGTAAAAGATCGTATTTCTCAACCAGATTGTGCAAATGGTTTCTTATTAGATGGTTTCCCACGTACGATTCCACAAGCGGATGCATTAAAAGAGTCAGGCGTGAAAATTGACTACGTTTTAGAGTTTGATGTACCAGATGAAGTGATCGTTGAACGTATGAGTGGTCGTCGTGTACACCAAGCATCTGGACGTTCTTACCACATCGTTTACAACCCACCAAAAGTGGAAGGTAAAGATGATGTGACGGGTGAAGATTTAATTATCCGTGCAGATGATAAACCAGAAACGGTATTAGATCGTTTAGCGGTTTACCACAAACAAACCAGTCCATTAATTGATTATTACCAAGCTGAAGCGAAAGCAGGTAATACGCAATATTTCCGTTTAGATGGTACTCAAAAAGTGGAAGCTGTAAGCCAAGAATTAGATAAAATCTTAGGCTAAAAAAGATTGAAAACTGACCGTACTTTGAAGAGAAAAGTGCGGTTAATTTTTCAAAAGGATTTTGAGATCATAAATTGAGATCGCATCTGGGGACGTTATGAGCAAGAAAAAAACAATAACATTGACGATTTCGGCTATCGCAGTGGCACTTGGGATCGGCGCACAATTTTATACCAATCACAAAATCGATCAGGTATTAAAAAATTTCCCTTACTCTTTGGATAATCAAGCAACATTGAATGTGACGCAAACTGCGAAAAACTTTTTTATTCGTGAGTTAATCTTTAGCGTAAAAAATAGCGAGTCGAAAAATACGAGTGTGATTTCAACCAAGCTTACCGCGTTGCCTTTCTTTATTACGGCTGAGTCACAGTTATCCGATCAATTAGTTCGTCAATTAAATAAAACATTAAATATCACGATTGATAAAAATACAATTAACAGTAAATTTTCTCCAGTAGGGGATTATTTACAGTCTGATATTTTGACGGAATTCCGTGATTTTGCGAATAAGTCCCAAAACCTTTCTATCGGTCTTAATTTCTTAAAAAATAAAGAAGTTGAGCTGAAAACAACCTTAAGTGGATTTAATTACGATAAGGACACTAAACTGGAACAAATTGAAGGTGAAGCTCATCTAGTACCTGTCGGTGCAAATCAGTATGACCTATCAAGTATAGAATTAACCGCGAAAAATGCCGAATTAGCGTTGTTAAATGGTGAAAATACACATATTTATCTTAAAAATGCGACTTACCATTTTGATGTAAAACCAGGCGAGGCAGATAAACGTGATCTGAGCACAAAATTCAGCAGTGATATTTTGCGCGTAGCCAATAAAAGCCGCACGACGGAAGAAAGTCAAGCAACAGCGGGTGGTTTAAATTTATTAGTTAAGCAAAACGGCGTACCAAGTTCGATCAATTTTCATCATGAATTTAAAAAATTAAGTGATGGTTCATTAAGCATTAAAGATGGCGTCAATTTGTTAACAAAAATTTTTACACAAAACGATCGTTTTGATAGCTCGTTATCTGTGCTTTCTGTTAATGTGCCTAAAAATAATCAACCTTACTTTAACTTACAAAATGCCGGTCTTGAACTTAAGTTGGCGAATACGGATTTAACTAAAGCCAATGTGGATTTTAAACTGAATGTTGAAAGTGTGAATCAAACGCCTGCCGATGAAGACCGTAAATGGGAAGCCAAAGGTGGTAAGGTTAATATTCAGTTAGATGATTACAATGTGGCAAATGAACTGGCGTTTGTACCATTTTTATTAGATACCATTGCAGAGAAAGAAGCGCCGTCAAAAGACAATAAAGATTTCTTAAATGCCAAAGATAAATGGGTAAAAGAATTTAGAGGCAAAACCAATATTGAAGCCGCATTAAAATCATTTAATATGGCAGATTTAGTGCTTGATAACGTATCAGCCAGTGATAAGACAGAAACATTAGATAATGACCAATATAATGAACATATCATATTGTCTGCGAATAAAGCTAGTTACCCAAGTGCAGGGTTCCAATTTGAAAAATTAGCGGTTGATGCACCATTTAAAATTAATCATAGCAAAGCGCATTTATCAGCAAGATTTTGCTCGGCACCGTTTTATGGGGCTTTATGCAGCACGCATTTAACGTCAGCCACATTTGATAAATACATCAAAAACTCCTGGAAAGAGCTCGATTTAATCGTTGATAATGCAACGTTAAATTTCAATTTAAATACTTATCCTGAAACCACTGCTTATCCAGTTAAATTGGAAGTCAGTGGTATTGTGCCACAAGTACCAGAAGATGATTCATCGGATATGATTCCAGATAATATTGAAGGAACATTTAATCTGACATTAAATAAAATGTTGTTTGATGACCAAAATGAAAAAGCCTTAGCGATTAAGGAAAATTCATACTTTTGGCAATACTTAAGTAGCTTTGTGAAATATGATGGAAAACTTCACCGAGAATTTGTGGAAGAAGGTGATAATTACGTTTCTAGAGTGGAAAAAACGGAAAATGGTTATTTAATTAATGGTCGTACCTTTGAAGATCTTCGTCAAGAAAGCATGATGGAAACTGACGAGGAGGAAGAAGGAAAGCCTGCCGCAACTGACTAGTTGAAAGGATGACATAAAAAATGACCGCACTTGAAATTCAATGTGCGGTCATTTTTTTAGCTGTTTTGGATTACTTCACTAATCCACCACTTGCTTGTAAATCGGCATGGTAGGAGGAGCGAACAAATGGGCCACAAGCCGCGTGTTCAAAGCCCATTGCGTTGGCTTTATCACGGAACTCATCAAACTCTGCTGGAGGCACATAGCGAGCAACCGGTAAGTGATGGCGACTTGGTTGGAGATATTGGCCAAGTGTAAGCATGGTTACGCCATTTACACGTAAGTCTTTCATCACTTCAAGAATTTCTTCATTGGTTTCACCTAATCCAACCATTAAGCCGGATTTCGTTGGGATATTTGGGAACATTTCTTTGAAATCATGAAGTAATTTTAAAGACCATTGATAATCAGCACCAGGACGAATTTCTTTATATAAACGAGGCACATTTTCCAAGTTGTGGTTGAATACATCTGGTGGATTGTCTTTTAACTTTTCTAAGGCTTGAGTAATACGTCCACGGAAATCAGGCACTAAAATCTCAATTTTAATACCAGGATTTAATGCACGTACTTCTTTTACACATTCAGCAAAATGGCCAGCTCCACGATCAGGTAAATCATCGCGGTCAACAGAGGTAATCACCACATATTTCAACTTCATATCTTGGATGGTTTCAGCTAATTTACGTGGTTCATCCGGATCGGGTGGTAAGGGTTTACCATGTGCAACGTCACAGAAAGGGCAGCGACGAGTACAAATTGCGCCTAGAATCATAAAGGTTGCCGTGCCATGATTAAAGCACTCGTGTAAATTTGGACAAGAAGCTTCTTCGCATACAGAATGTAGGCCATGACGACGCATCCCGTTTTTAATCGTTTCGATCTTTAATGAGCTAGACGGCAATTTGATCTTCATCCATTCCGGCTTTTTCAATAATTCTTGGTCAGGATCGATATTTTTAACAGGGATAATTGATGTTTTGGCTGCATCGCGGTATTTTACACCGCGTTCCATTTTAAAAGGCGTTGACATTGTTCTTTCCTAAAGAAAAATGCCTGATTCAGGCATTTTTAAATGTGTTATAAAAGTGAATGTTATAAATTTGTAACATTATAGCCCAAAAGTTCGGCAAAGTGTTTAATTAATTTGGGGGAAACCTTGTCAAGAGTAGCCTCTTCTTTACCAATAAAGTCAGCAAGCTGACACATTTCAAGCCCTGCATAGCCGCAAGGATTAATATAATGGAAAGGATTGAGATCCATATTGATATTAAATGCCAAACCGTGGAAAGAGCACCCTTTACGGATACGTAAGCCTAATGAACAGATTTTTTTGCCGTCAATATATACGCCTGGTGCATCGGGTTTTGGATAACCTTCAATGCCATAGTCTGCGAGTGTTTTCACAACAGATTGTTCAAGTGCGGTCACTAATTGACGAACATTTAAATGTTCATGACGTTTAATATCAATGAGCACATACATCACCTGCTGACCTGGGCCATGATAAGTAATTTGACCACCGCGATCTGATTGAACCACAGGAATACTACTACTGTGTAATAAGTGTTCTGGTTTGCCGGCTTGGCCTTGCGTGAAGACAGGGTGATGCTCGACAAGCCAAATTTCATCAGTTGTTTCTGCATCTCGATTATCGGTGAATTCCTGCATTTTATGCCAGATCTCTTGATAATCTTGTAATCCTAATTGACGGACAATTAAATCTGTTTTGTTCATCTTAGATAACCATTTTGACACCTTCCACTTTAGCAAGCTCTTTGTAAAGGGTTTCTACTTGCTCAAAGTTTTGTGCCACGATATCAATTGAAACAGAATTATAAGTGCCTTTACTACTGCGTTTTTCCTTTGGAATATAATCACCCGGTAAATATTTTTGTATCACTGCTACGATGTCTTGCGCTAAACCTTCACGGTTAACACCTGCGACTTTAAATGTCATTGCAGCGGGGAATTCCATTACTTCTTTTAGCTTTTCATAATTGTTTTCGGTTGTCATGTTGTTTCCTTAATTTAAGAATAAGGTGCGTGAATCAGCTAAATTTACACACCTTACGAATTTATTGATGTGATATAAATGGGGAAGTGCGGTTAATTTTCAAGGCCTTTAATCAAATAATCCTTTGATTGTTAACACTAACCAGTCCCAACCTTTACCGAAGAAACCACCTTCTTGCACGTCTTCTAATGCTTGAAGATTAACAATTGCCACATCCTTGCCATCTAGTTGATAAACGATTTTACCAACAACCTGACCTTTTGTTAAAGGTGCTTGTAAGTATTTGTTATCTAATTCGTAACGTGCTTTTAAATCTGCTTGTTTGCCTTTTGGCACAGTAATAAAGCCATCTTGTAATAAACCAAGTTGAACTTCACCTTTATCACCGTAGTAAACCGATTGTGTTGAAATTTTTTCATTGGCTTTGTGGGCTTTTAATGTTTCAAAGTTAGCAAAACCCCATTGTAAGAGCTTTTTGCTTTCTACTTCACGACCTTTATAGGTTGGCACGCCCATCACAACAGAAATCAAACGCATATTATTTGGACTTGTCGCCGATGCAACAAGGTTATAACCTGCTTGGCTAGTGTGACCTGTTTTCATGCCGTCTACATTAATGGTTTTGTCCCATAGTAAGCCGTTACGGTTAGGTTGTTTGATTTTGTTAAAGGTGAAGTCTTTTTCTGCGTAGATTTTATATTCTTCAGGTAAATCACGAATAATATGTGCACCAATAATCGCCATATCACGAGCAGTTGAATATTGGTTTGGATCGTCTAAACCGTGTGGAGTCGTGAAGTTGGTATTTTTTAAGCCAAATTGTTGAACGTATTTATTCATGGTATCAACGAAGTTAGCCACGGTACCAGAAATATGTTCTGCCACTGCGACACAAGCATCATTACCTGAAACAATGATAATCCCTTTGTTTAAATCACCTACGGATACTTGTTGATTTAAATTTAAGAACATTTTTGAAGAATCTGGGAAGTTTCTTCCCCAAGCACTTTCGCCAATGGTGACCATATCTTCATTATGAATTTTGCCTTGTTTTAATGCAGCACCCACTACATAGCTAGTCATCATTTTAGTTAATGAAGCAGGGTATTGGCGTTGATCTGGATTAAGTGATGCAAGTACCGCACCAGAATTATAATCCATTAACACATAGGTTTGCGCATTTACTTCCGGTACAGCAATACCGTATTGAAGATCTTCAGCTGCAGCGAATGTTGAGGCAGCCATTAATCCCGAGAATAGAACAATTTTTTTCAATTTTGCAGATTGTTTTAACATAGTTTTTCCTTTAATAGCGTATTAGTTTTTATAAGTATAAACGATTACTGGTTGTCCATTGGTCGTTTTTTGTAATTTTGTTTTTAATTGATTAACATCAGCTTGATCAGCTAACGGACCAAAATGAATTTCGTAGTTTTGTCCATTTTGGTTAATTTCTGCCTTTATGCCGTCTAGATCGAGTCTGTTTATGATGCTTTCGGCTTGATTTTTTGACGACACTGCGAGAAGTTTTAGCTTGAAGACAGTTTTTGCATCGTTTGTGGTGGTGTCTAAGTTTTGATTTTTTTTTTCGTTATTTTTATCGGTGACTAAACGATCACTGGCTTCTTGTGTTTTAGCATGCTTAGCTAATGTTTTTACGCCTGCACCTGAAATTTGACCTTTATGATCCACATGTAACGCTTCAATTCTTACTTGTCCTGTACCACGAGCAATAAGACCCAATTCTTTCGCAGCAGAATGGGATAAGTCAATGATACGTTTCTCACTGAATGGACCGCGATCATTAATCCGCACGATCACTTTGCGATTATTATGCAAGTTTGTGACAACTGCATAAGAGTTTAAAGGCAACGTTTTATGGGCAGCGGTGAACAGTGCCGAATTATAGCGTTCACCATTAGCTGTTTTACGACCATTAAATTTATGGTGGTAATAGCTTGCTGTCCCTTCTTTTGAATAGGATTTCGCTTCATTACCTTGCGTGGTGTATGTTTTACCATTCACTTCATAGCTCTGTGGCGCTTGAACGGTCGTGGTAATAGACAGTGAATCCCCTTGAATGCCATACATCTTCTGTGTATTAGCAAAAGCGGCAATACTTGTACCAATTGTTAAGGTGAAAAGTGCGGTCGTTTTTAAGATGTTTTTTAATGTCATACTTATTACTTTCAAGATTATCGGTGTTCTCTATAAGAAAGCCAAAAGGGAAATTAGTTCCCTTTCATAAAGCGAGGCTTGTGAGTATGAATGGACATCACTAAACCAAAGCTTGCCATAATGGCTACATATGAAGTACCGCCGTAGCTAAAGAGGGGTAAAGGTACCCCTACAACAGGCAAAATACCGCTCACCATACCGATATTCACGAAGACATAAACAAAGAAAATCAGTGTGGTGGCACCGGCAAGAATGCGTCCAAAAGAGGTTTCTGCATTCACTGCAATTATTAAGCCACGGATAATAATAAACAAATAAATTGCCATCAGAATAAGAAAGCCGACCATTCCATGTTCTTCACTCATCACGGCAAAAATAAAATCAGTGTGTGGTTCAGGCAAAAACTCTAATTGGGATTGTGTCCCTTGCATCCATCCTTTGCCTGACATACCGCCTGAACCGATGGCAATTTTGGATTGCAAAATGTGGTAACCCGCCCCAAGCGGATCTTTCTCTGGGTCAAGTAAAGTTAATACACGCATGCGTTGGTAGTCATGCATTAAATACATCCACATGATAGGAATAAATGCCGCTAAGCCAACTACCGCAGCAAGAATAAGCCACCAACTCATCCCTGCTAAGAATACCACGAATAAGCCCGATGCACTAACCAGAATTGATGTTCCTAAGTCTGGTTGAATGGCTACAAGTAAAGTTGGTACCATAATCATGGCGATAGCAATAAAGGTTTCGCTCATTTTAGGGGGTAATGGACGATTACCTAAATACACGGCGACCATTAATGGCACCGCGAGTTTGACAATTTCAGACGGCTGAAAGCGAATAAAACCAAGATCTAACCAACGCTGTGCTCCTTTACTGGTTGTACCGAAGGCATCAACTAAAATCAGCATAATAAAACCAACCAAATATAAATAAGGAGCCAGTCGCTGATAAAATTTAGGGGGGAGCTGTGCCATAATCATCATGACAACAAAACCTAATATGACCTGAATGATACGGTTTTGGAACATGACTTCACTGGCACCAGATGCACTATAAAGCACAAGCATACCATAGGCAGTAATGGCAGCTAAACCAATAAATAATAAGAAATCAATATGTAAGCGTTGCCATAATCGCAAGCATAAAGGCACTTTTTCTTCCATTATTCATTCTCACTTGGTTGGGGTTCTTGCGTTGGTACGTCTAACTCAGTTTGGTCCGTCATCTTTTCTTTTTCAGCATTTTGTTGACGTTCAATTTGCGGCAAGCGTTTATTTAGGTAGAAATCCATAATTTGACGTACAATTGGCGCGGCATTACTTGAGCCGCCCCCCGCATTTTCTAAAATAATCGTGACAACTAATTTCGGATCTTCGTAAGGTGCATAAGCAGTGAACCAAGCATGGTCATGCAATTCTTTTTTCAATCCTGCAGCATTATATTTTTGGTTTTCTTTTAAGCTGAATACCTGTGCAGTACCGGATTTCCCAGCTACATGGTAATTGGTGCCGACAAAGGCTTTTCGTCCTGTTCCTGCACCAGAATTCACCACGTTAAACATCCCTCGTTTAGCGGCATCCCAATAAGCTTGTTTCGGATCAGTAATATCCTCATATAAAAGCGGGTCTTGATAGGGCTCAATGATAGAGCCTTCTACTGATTTCATTAAATGAGGCGTATGTATTTTCCCGTTATTAACCACGATAGAGGTGGCTTTTGCTACTTGTAATGGCGTAGCCGTCCAATAACCTTGTCCAATCCCTACAGAGATTGTATCGCCTTGTACCCAAGGTTTTTTATAACGTTTTTGTTTCCATTCTTTACTCGGCATATTGGCCGTGGCTTCTTCTTGGATTTCAATACCTGTCGGCATACCAAAGCCAAAGCGTTTCATCCACATGGAGAAACGATCAATACCTAAATTAAAGGCAGTTTGATAGAAGAAGGTATCCGATGATTCTGTAATGGCTTTATTTAAATCTGTATAGCCGTGCCCTGATTTTTTCCAATCTCGGAAACGCTTTGTAGAGTTTGGAAGCATCCAGTAACCAGGGTCAAAAATGGTAGTATGAGGCGTAATCACCCCTTCCGTTAATGCTGCAACAGCAACAAATGGTTTTACTGTAGAGGCTGGTGGATAGACCCCTTGTGTTGCACGACTGTAAAGTGGGCGAGCAGGGTCGTTTAATAAGCGTTTGTAATCGCTAGCGGAAATCCCATCCACGAATAAATTATTGTCATAACTCGGTGTGGAAACCATCGCTAACACGCTGTTATCTTTCGGATCAAGCACGACAACAGCACCTTTTTGCCCTGAAAGTAATGACATAATATAGCGTTGCAAGGCTAAATCGATAGTCAGATGAATACTTTTACCCGCTGTGGCTGGTTGCTCACGTAATTTACGGATAACTTTCCCGCGGTTATTGATTTCCACTTCTTCAAAACCCGTCGTACCGTGGAGTTGTTCTTCGTAATAGCGTTCAATACCCAGTTTTCCCATATCAGTGGACCCTGAGTAGTTAGCAAATTTTTCTTCTTTTTTTAGGCGTTCAACATCTCGGTCATTAATACGCCCAACATAACCCAAAATATGGGTCATGGTTTCACCATACAGGTAGTTTCGTTTGAAATAAGGGCGAACATCAAGGCTTGGATATTTATACTGGTTTACTGCAAAACGGGCAATTTGTTCTTCCGTTAAACTTGGTTTGAGTAAAATCGGCGTATAACGTGTACCGCGACGACGTTCTTTTTTGAAATGCTCAATGTCTTCATCAGTTAGCCCTACAACATATCGCAATTCTTCAAAAGTGCGGTCTAAATTTTCTGTTTTTTCCGGCACGATATATAAACCGAAAAAGGTGAGGTTTTCTGCCAGTAATTCGCCGTAACGGTCGTAAATTAATCCACGAGTAGGAGGAAGCGGAAGTAATTTAATACGGTTACCATTAGAGCGAGTTTGGTACATGTCGTAATTTACCACCTGGAGATGGTAAATATTGGCAAATAGTACGCCGCTGAGAGCCAAAATACCGATGAATGCTACCAATGTTCGACGCGCAAACAAGTTCCGCTCCGCTTTTTTATCGCGGATCGGTTCGTTGGTTGGGGCAGAAAAGAATTTCTTTAAATTCATCGGTAATGTAACGTGTTATTCTCTGTGATAAGGATGATTTGTGGTTAGCGACCAGGCTCGGTATAAGCTTTCTGCCACCACAACACGCACTAATGGATGTGGCATTGTGAGCGGAGAAAGTGACCAGCTTTGTTCCGCCGCAGCTTTGCATTCAGGGGATAAGCCTTCCGGCCCGCCAATAAGCAAGCACACATCACGACCATCATTTTTCCAGCCTTCTAGTTGCTCTGCGAGCTGTGGTGTTGTCCAAGGTTTGCCTGGGATATCTAATGTCACCACTTTACCTTTTCCGCAAGCGGCTAACATTGCTTTGCCTTCTTGCTCTAAGATTCGTTTAATGTCAGCATTTTTGCCACGTTTGCCTGCAGGGATTTCAATCAGTTCAAAAGGCATGTCTTTAGGAAAACGACGTTGGTATTCTTCAAATCCAGTTGTCACCCAAGCTGGCATTTTTGTGCCCACAGCGATTAATGTGATTTTCATCCTTTTCCCTTTCAAAAGACAGTCAAAATTGACCGCACTTTATGACCAAAGTTTTTCTAACTGATACATCTCACGTGCATCACGTTGCATAATATGTACGATAGTTTGACCGAGATCGACCACGATCCAATCAGCCGTATTACGACCTTCTTCACCAAAGGTCTCATAACCGGCTTTTTTACATTCTGCAATAAGGTTATCGGCCATAGCGGACACTTGGCGGCTAGATGTACCAGTACAAATAATCATATTTTCAGTAATCGATGATTTGCCTTTTACATCAAAATGCACAATTTCGGTGCCTTTTAAATCATCGAGTTTATCAATTACAAATTCAACTAATGACATTTCTTTTCCTATTTGAATAAAGCGATGAATTCTATCATTGAATGAGGGAAAGGGGTAGGCTTAGGGTGGATTTTATTTGAATTGTTTTATGGTTGTAACAGTGCTTGGCATAAACATTGGGGCAGTGGTAGTGCCCCAAGTTTGAAAGGGTATTAAACCCATAAAAGAATCGCTAACAATTGTGGTGAAATGATCCGCAGGAACATTGTGAGCGGATAAACCGTCGCGTAGGAAAGGGATGCTGCACCACTTCCTTCTTTCAGTTCGTTTGCGAAAGCGAGCGCTGGCGGATCAGTCATCGACCCCGCTAATAAACCACAAAGTGAAAGATAATTTAATTTGGCATATAAACGCGCAATAACACCTACAATCATTAATGGTACGAGTGTGATAAAAATACCGTAGCCCATCCATTCAAGACCAGAACCATTGGTGAGTGTGTCTACAAAGCTACCGCCAGATTTTAAACCCACCACAGCAAGGAAGAGCACAATACCAATTTCTCGTAAAGCTAAGTTAGCACTTGGCGGCATAAACCAATAGAGTTTACCGATGGAGCCAATTCGAGCTAGAATTAACGCGACGACTAATGGCCCTCCAGCTAGCCCTAATTTTAATGCCACCGGGAAGCCCGGAATATAGAAAGGAATAGATCCGAGTAACACCCCTAAGCCAATCCCAATAAATACCGGTAACATTTGCACTTGTAGCAGTTTTTGTTTAGCGTTCCCGATAACTGAAATGGCTTGGTTGAGAATGTCGGTTTTACCAACCATGTGCAATACGTCACCGAATTGAAGGGTGGTATGGGCTGTTGGCACCAATTCCACACCTGCACGATTTAAACGTGAAATGACGACACCGTATTTTTGATGAATGCCGAGATGACGAATTTTTTTACCTAATACTTTTTCATTGGTAACCACAACGCGTTCAGAACGAATTTCGCCACTCAAGCTTGCGACCGGAACATCAACTTCTTCCCCGATAATAAGATGCATTTTTTTCAAGCCTTCAGGATTACCAACTAAATGCAAAATGTCACCAAGTTGAACATCGGTATCCGCTTTTGGCACAATGACTAATTCACCTCGTTTTAAGCGAGAACAAACGACATCTTCATCATCAAAACCTGGAATCTCAATCAAATGGATGCCGTTGAGATTGGCATTGGTGACTTTTAGAGAAATGCTTTTGAGCGCCTCTTTGTCGTGGCCACTTTCTTTTTCAAAATTCGCCGCTTCTTCATCCACTTTAATTTTAAAGAAAAGGCGAATAAGCCACATAGAAAGTAAAATGCCGCAAATTCCAAAAGGATAAGCCATCGCATAGGCCATACCCATGTTAGATGTCGTTTGCGACATCCCTAATTCAGAAAGAATTTGCTGACCCGCACCGAGAGATGGGGTATTTGTGACCGCACCCGAGTAAATACCAAGTGCGACATCAAGAGGAATATCGGCAAACTTATAAATGAGAATCGTCACTAACGCACCGAGTGCAACAATTAAGATTCCTAACCCATTTAAGGTTAATCCCGATTGCCGTAAGGAAGCAAAAAAGCCAGGACCTACTTGAATACCAATCGTATAAACAAACAGAATTAAGCCGAACTCTTGCACGAAATGTAATGTATGACTATCTAATTTAATGCCATATTGGGTAGTAAAATGGGCAACCAAAATACCACCAAATAGCACGCCACCAATACCTAATCCTACACCTTTAATTTTAAAATGCCCGATCCATAGACCAATTACGGCAACGAGGGCAAGCAAACTAATGGTAATCGCAGTTTCACTCATACCGACCTCTAATTTATTAAAAATTTAACTATTTTGGATTATAACAATTTGATTTCCTACCCGCTTGTAACAAAGTCAAAAAATGTTATCTCTATCACATTTTTTCTTGCTTAAAAATAAACACCGCCTAAAATGACCGCACTTTTTTGATTTTATAGGTTGATTATGGATTACGCTCAAGAGGCCATTAATTCGCTTTTATGGATAGTAAAAACTCTAGCGATGACGGCTGTTGTGTTTAGCTTTGGTATTTTCTTATTAGTCCGTTTTACCCACTGGGGTAAACAATTTTGGCAATTTGCTGGTGGGTATCTTTCACCACGTCGAAGTATTAAACCTTTGCTATTTTTCTTGTTAATTGTGGCGATGACATTGGTCAGTGTGCGTATTAGCTTGGTGCACTCCGAGTGGTATAACAATATGTACACATCCTTACAGGAATTTAATGAACCAGTGTTTTGGGATCAAATGGTGCTGTTTTGTGTGATTGCCACAAGCTCTGTCATGACGGCATTACTTAGCTATTATTTAGAACAACGCTTTTCTATTAATTGGATTGAATGGTTGAATAGTCAGTTAGTGGATAAATGGATGGATAATCGTGCGTACTACAAAACGCAGTATGTTTCCGCTAACTTAGATAACCCCGATCAACGTATTCAACAAGATGTGCAATCTTATGTGAGAACCTCGCTTTCCTTAAGCACTGGTGTGATTGATGCTGTCACCTCGATGATTTCTTACACGATCTTATTGTGGGGATTAGCGGGGCCAATGATGGTATTTGGTACTGAAATTCCTCGTATGATGGTGTTCTTGGTGTTCACTTATGTGATTATCACCACCGTGATAGCATTCCGTTTAGGACGACCGTTAATTATGTTGAATTTCGTCAACGAACGCTTAAACGCTAACTATCGTTATTCTTTAATTCGTATCAAGGAATATGCGGAAAGTGTAGCATTTTATGCCGGTGAGAAAGTTGAGAGTAGCCAACTTTATAAACAATTCGGATCGGTGATCAATAACATGTGGGATATTGTTTATCGAACCTTAAAATTCTCTGGTTTTAACCTAGTGGTTAGCCAAGTTTCGGTCGTGTTCCCTTTACTCATTCAAGTGGGACGTTATTTCGAGAAGCAAATTAAACTCGGCGATCTTATGCAAACGCTACAAGTATTTGGTAAGTTGCATTCAAATCTTTCGTTCTTCCGTAATTCTTACGATGGTTTTGCCGGATACAAAGCCACATTAGATCGTTTAACTGGCTTTAGTTATGCGATTGATATGGCGAATCGTCAATCTACGTCGCATTTACATGAACACGAAACAGACGTGATCTTTAAGGATTTAAGCATCAGTAATCCATTTGGAAAAACCTTAATTGAGAATTTAAATTTGACGCTGCCAAAAGGTTCAACCCTATTAATCCAAGGTAATTCTGGTGTGGGGAAAACCACGTTGTTGAGAACCGTGGCAGGGCTGTGGGCGTATTCTGAAGGGGATGTATATTGTCCAACCCACCAGCTTTTCTTATCGCAAAAACCTTATTTACCACAAGGTAGTTTATTGACTGCGCTAGCTTATCCGAATGAAGAACAGGCCTTTAATCGTGATGAGATGATTGAAGTATTAAAACAAGTGTCTTTAGGGCATTTACAAGATCGTTTAGATCAAGAACAAGACTGGACACGTATTCTTTCTCTCGGTGAGCAACAACGTTTGGCTTTCGCACGTTTGTTATTACATAAACCAAACGTCGCTTTCTTGGATGAAGCCACTGCGAGTATGGATGAAGGCTTAGAAGATAATATGTATCGACTATTAAAAGAACGTTTACCTAATACAACGGTTATTAGCGTGGGGCATCGTTCAACTTTACAAGCTTTCCATCAGCAACAATTGATGATCTTAGGTAACGGGAAGTGGCGATTCACTGACCGAAATCTCGTATAAAACACCATTAAAATTGATCGCACTTACCTTGTTAGAAAAAATAGTGAGGTAAGTGTGGATGAACAAAGTAAAAAATCCTGTTATCAAACTCAATTTTTTGATACATTTAGGACAATTTTTTTCTATGCTCAGAAATGAGTAATTTTTCACCAAACTAATGACGGAATTCTTATGTTATTCAAAAAAATTCGTGGTTTATTTTCAAACGATCTTTCAATCGATCTAGGTACAGCAAATACATTAATTTACGTGAAAGGCCAAGGCATCGTACTTGATGAACCTTCAGTTGTGGCAATTCGTCAAGACCGTATGGGCGCATACAAAAGTATTGCGGCAGTAGGTAAAGAAGCAAAACAAATGCTTGGTCGTACCCCAAAAAGTATCGTGGCTATTCGTCCGATGAAAGATGGTGTAATTGCTGATTTCTCTGTGACAGAGAAAATGTTGCAATACTTTATCAAGCAAGTACATAGCGGTAACTTTATGCGTCCTAGCCCGCGCGTACTCGTTTGTGTACCGGCTGGTGCAACTCAAGTAGAACGTCGTGCAATCAAAGAATCAGCATTAGGTGCGGGTGCTCGTGAAGTGTATTTAATTGAAGAGCCAATGGCGGCTGCTATCGGTGCTAACTTGCCGGTTTCTACAGCGATTGGTTCAATGGTTATTGATATCGGTGGTGGTACCACTGAAGTGGCGGTGATTTCTTTAAACGGTATCGTGTATTCATCTTCTGTACGTATTGGTGGTGACCGTTTTGATGAAGCGATCATCTCTTATGTTCGTCGTACTTTTGGTTCCGTTATTGGTGAGCCAACTGCAGAGCGTATCAAACATGAAATTGGTACAGCGTACATTCAAGAAGGCGATGAAATTTTAGAGATGGAAGTGCACGGTCACAATCTTGCGGAAGGTGCACCACGTTCATTCAAATTAACTTCTCGTGATGTACAAGAAGCTCTTCAGCAGCCATTAAATGGTATCGTTGCAGCGGTGCGTACAGCGCTTGAAGAATGCCAACCAGAACACGCTGCAGATATTTTCGAACGCGGTATGGTGTTAACGGGTGGTGGTGCTTTATTACGCAACATTGATGTATTGTTATCAAAAGAATGTGGCGTACCAGCAATTATCGCAGAAGAACCATTAACTTGTGTAGCTCGTGGTGGCGGTGAAGCAATCGAAATGATTGATATGCACGGCGGCGATATTTTTAGCGACGAAATTTAATCTCTAAAAGTGCGGTCAGAAAAATCGGCGTTTTTTAATTTGCCTGATTTTTTGACCGCACTTTTCCTTTCAACCCTAGGACAGTGAATGAAACCCATTTTTGGTAAAGCACCACCATTAGGTATTCGACTCGCATTAGCAGTGATTGCTTCGATGACACTCATTTTAGTTGATGGGCAAACCTCATCAATGACGAAGGCGCGTAGTGTCATGGAGACTGCCGTGGGGGGCTTGTATTACCTTGCGAATGGGCCAAGAACGGTTCTAGATGGTGTATCAAGTAACTTGGTGGATACCAATAAACTGCTTATTGAAAATAAAGTATTGCGTGAGCAGTTGCGTGAGAAAAATGCCGATCTTTTATTATTGGACCAACTCAAGGTAGAAAATCAACGTCTTCGTTTACTGCTTAATTCGCCTTTACGAACCGATGAATATAAAAAGATTGCAGAAGTGCTCACAGCAGAAACCGATGTCTATCGTCAGCAAGTGGTGATCAATCAAGGCGAACGTGATGGCGCTTATGTCGGTCAGCCAGTGATTGATGAAAAAGGGATGATCGGACAGATTATATCTGTCGGCGAGAATACAAGCCGAGTGTTACTTTTGACCGATGTGACCCATTCTATTCCTGTGCAAGTTTTACGTAATGATGTACGCGTGATCGCGAGTGGCACAGGGCACTCAGATGAACTTACCTTAGATAATGTGCCTCGTTCTGTGGATATTGAAAAAGGCGATTTATTGGTGACTTCAGGTTTGGGTGGTCGTTTTGTGGAAGGCTATCCTGTGGCTGTTGTGCAAAGTGTTTCTCGTGATGGCTCAAATTACTTTGCAACGGTGAAAGCGAAACCTTTGGCTGAGTTAGATCGTTTACGTTATTTGCTTTTACTTTGGCCGAGCAATCTTGATATGTCGAAAGTCAAATCCATGTCGCCGGAAGAAGTACGTCGCCTTGTACAGCAACGTTTAGAAAGTCAAGCTAATGAAGCAACTCATTCAGTGAGTAAAACCAAAATTACAGATGATCAAGAGGATGGAGTACAGCCGCATACAGGAAAAGAAATTGTGGATCCTGACATTCCGACCACAATGCCTCAACAAGAGGAACCCATTTCTCCAGATCAGCAACAACATAGGGAAGAAGACTAATGCAAGGGCGTTTTATTTTTCAATGGGCGACCATTTTATGCTTCTTTGTTGTGGCATTAATTATGGAATTAGCCCCATGGCCAGCAGGCTTTCAAGCTTTTAAACCGTCTTGGTTGGTTTTAGTTTTGCTTTACTGGACGCTTGCGTTACCTGATAGAGTAAGCATTGGTTGGGCATTTTTACTCGGGGTTTTATGGGATATCGTGCTAGGCTCTATTCTTGGGGTTCATGCACTGGTGCTTTCTGTCGCCTTCTATTTTGTTTCCAAATATTACTTAATTTTGCGCAACCTTTCTCTTTGGTTCCAAAGTTTATTGGTACTTCTTTTTGTTTTTGCGATTCGAGTGGCTATTTTCTTGGTTGAATTCTCTTTGCATGGGGCATTTTTCAACTGGCAGGAAATCTTTGGTGCCATCGCATCAGGTGTGTTATGGCCATGGGTTTTCTTATTGATGCGTACTACACGTCGAAGAGTCGGATTACATTAATCATAAAAAAAGCTGATGAAGGAGTTCATCAGCTTTTCTTTTTAGTTTTTACGACGGTAGTTTGTTTTTCTCGTCGTAGTATTTCTTGTTTGAGGAGCAGGATTGCGTTTTAAACGATAAGGTTTTGGAATATCACTAATCAATGAATTCGGGTCATATTGGCTGACCGGAATAGAATGACCAATGTATTCTTCAATTGCCGGTAAATTCATCGCATATTCTTCACAAGCAAAGCTGATAGACGCACCACTTTCACCCGCTCGACCAGTACGGCCAATACGGTGAACGTAATCTTCTCGGTCATCGGGTAGATCAAAGTTAAAAACATGAGTCACGTCTGAAATATGTAATCCACGCGCTGCAACATCGGTTGCAACGAGAATATCGAGCTCACCATCGGTAAATTGTTTGAGCAATGAAAGACGTTTTTTCTGTGCTACATCCCCTGTGAGTAATCCCACACGATGGCCATCTGCCGCTAAATAGCCCCAAATTTCTTCACATTTATGTTTAGTATTTGCAAAGACAATACAGCGCTCGGGCCATTCCTCTTCCATTAACGTGAGTAAGAGGGGGATTTTATCTTCATTTGACGGATAGAACAGTTCCTCTTTAATTCTATGTCCCGTTTTTTGTTCTGGTTCAATTTCGATATATTCAGGGGAATTCATATCTTCAAAGGCAAGTTCGCGCACTTTGTAAGAGAGCGTTGCAGAAAAGAGCATGGTGAGGCGTTCTTGCGGAGAAGGACATTTGCGTAATAAATAACGAATATCACGAATGAAACCTAAATCAAACATGCGATCCGCTTCATCTAGTACCACAACCTGAACATCATCTAAACGGATAATGCCTTGTTTCACGTAGTCAATCACACGACCAGTGGTACCAATTAAAATATCCACGCCGGCTTCAATCGCTTTAAGCTGTTTATCATAGCCATCTCCACCATAAGCAAGTGCGGTTCGTAATCCACTTGTTTTAGCTAATAATTCTGCATCATTATTAATTTGCACAGCTAGTTCACGGGTTGGAGCAAGAATTAATGCACGGGGTTGATTGGTAGCAAAATCAGGTTGATGTGTTAATAAGTGATGAAATGTTGCCGTTAAAAATGCCATCGTTTTACCCGTACCGGTTTGTGCTTGGCCAGCAACATCTTTTCCTTGTAATGTGATAGGTAATGATAACGCTTGAATAGGGGTACAATATTCAAATCCCTTATCTTGTAGGGCTTTTTGTACGATAGGATGTAATGGAAGATCAGCAAATCGCTGCTGACTTAAATAATTTTCTTGCATGATAAATAATGGCTCTCAGAAATAAATGGGGCTAAGGATAGCACGAAGTCAGAAAAATATCCTTAAAAATGACACGCTTATTAATAGGATTAAGCTTGGGATTGAGCAGATTGGGTTCGTTCCCATTTTCTTGCAATATAGCTACAAGTTGGGTGCAAAGTGAGCTTTTTAGCCTGGATAAAATGAATTAAGGCTTGATAGAGTTTGTCTGCCACACCTTGTCCTCGAAGAGAATCATCAACAAACGTATGATTAGCATTAATGGTATCGGGTGTTTCATAAAAATAGGTGAGTTTCGCGATTTTCTTCCCTTGCTCATCGAGTAAGAAAAACTCTCCCTGCTCACCATTATCATGATGCTGAAGACTCATTTGATACTCCATTCATCACTGAGATTGGGGTCCATGGCAAAATCTGCTGTGTCACTTGGAATAGATTTTTCTTCTGCAGCCCATTCCCCTAAATCAATGAGTTGGCAACGTTTGCTACAAAAAGGGCGAAATTGGCTTTCCTGTGTCCAAGGTACAGGCTTTTGGCATGTCGGGCAGGGGACTTCAAAAATTTCATCAGACATTTTTCTTTCTCGATTCACTTAAATAAAATTGGTGCAATTCTAGCACTTTTTGTTTTAAGTGCGGTAAGTTTTCTGGCAATTTTGCATCATTTGAAATGATATCATCTGCCCATTTTAATCTTTCTTCTCGGCTGACTTGTGCATCCATAATAGCTTGAATTTGCTGAATATTATTATGATCTCTTGATGACGCACGAGCCAGCTGAGTTTCGGGTTTAACATCGACAACAAGTATGCAGTCGCAAAGCGTGGTGAGCTTGTTTTCAATAAGCAGTGGAACGACAAATAAGGTATAAGGAGCGGTCTGAGCATTTAACTGTGCCAGCATTCTTTCGCGAATAGCGGGATGTAATAAATGATTGAGCCAGTTTTTTTCATCTTCGTCTGCAAATACTTTTTTTCGTAGCTCGGCCCGATTTAATTCGCCTTCTTCAGTCAAAATTGATTTTCCAAAGTGCTCAGCAATTTGAGCAAGCAGCGGCGAGCCTTTTTCAACCACTTCTCTTGCCACAATATCTGCATCAACAATGGGGACACCAAGTTCAACAAAAAGATTTGCAATTGTGCTTTTTCCACTACCGATGCCGCCAGTTAGGCCTACAATATAAGTCATAATATTCCTTGCTACTTGATTTAGGGGATGTTTTACATCTATCCCCTAAACACAATATTTTTCAATGTTGCCAATATATTACATTTATAGGGTTATTGCACTGGTGACGATTAACGATATGCAAAGAAAGGGCGCAAAAGGTAAAACAGGTTTGCGAGAAATCCAATAGACTATGATGCCTAATAGACAGGCGATGAATAAGAAAAGTGGTAAGTGTGCGATGGTGAGATAAGCACCTATTCCTAAAGCAAGCCAATAATCGCCACGGCCTAACGCTTCCTTCTTATAAAACCATTTAGACAAATGATAGATAATATAAAAAACACCGAAAAAACTAACCGCACTTTCTAAACTTTGAGAAAGCGTTAGAATTGAAAATTCTTGATGTGCGCCGAATAAACCCAAGAAAAATAAAAAGAGGCAAGGTGTAGGTGAAATCAGTTGATAATGCCAGTCTAGCCAACTGATAACAAAAAGTAGACTAAGCGTAATCGCGAGCCATAAAGTAAATAATTCATCCTGAAGAAAATAACATAGTGCAGCAAAACAGAGTCCAAACCCTAAAAAATAAAGACAAATATGACCGCACTTTTGAGATTGAATCGCTGCTTTTTCGCTATGGAAAATAGGACTGTTTTCAGGATAAAGTTCGATATAGTTCTGATAAATTTCTTGTTGTAGATTGGGGATAAAACGATCAATATAAAACCAAACAAAGATACCCGCTAAACCACCCAATAAGAAAAAGGCTAATATCATCATTGGATTACGGATCCCATATTAAAAATCGGCAGATACATGCCCATCATAATAATACCGATTAAACTACCAATGATGAGCATCATTAAAGGCTCTAAAAGTTGGGAAAGTAAATCAATTTGATGATTGAGCTTTTCTTGATAGTTATCAGCAATATGACGCAACATCAACGCAAGTTTTCCACTTTTTTCTCCAATCTGTAGCATTTGTTGTGCTTCCATTGGGAAAAGATGACTACTGACACTTTCTGAAAATGGATAACCTTGCGAAACCCACTGTAAAATTGACCGCACTTCTTGTTGTAGCAGAATATCACCTTTTAAGGTACGTTGTGTTTGCCAGGTTTGTTGTTTTGGGAGGAAGCTATTTAACGCAGGCGTTAATGCCACTCCGGATTGAAGCATTAATTGCAGGTTATGGCTAAAACTGATTAAACGAGAAAGGCAAATGATATTGCCCCAAATCGGCATACGATTAACTAGCGCATTCTTTTTTTGATTCAGCCAAAGGGAATGTTTTAATGAGATCTTCAGCATAAAAATAACGAAAATACAGACAATCATCAAGGTGATAAAGTGATGCTGTAAGAATTGGGACATGGCTAATAACACGGCGGTTAATGTAGGTAGCTCAGCAGAATTTTCGCCATACATTTCAGCAAATTGCGGTACAACGAAGAGTAATAAAATCAACGTAAGTGAAAGCGAAATACCTAATACCATGGCAGGATAAAGCATAATTTTTTGCAATTTGCGTTGAAGCGTTAATGATTGTGTTCGACGTTCGGCAATTTTAGTGCATACCTCTGCCAGTTTTCCTGTCATTTCTCCCACTTGAATAAGTTGAATCTCTTGAAAGTTTAAATACTTTCCTTGTATTTCCAAGCTTTGTGAAAACGGAAGACCACTTTCAATTAACTCAATTAAGGCACCAAGCCACTGATGCAAACCCAATTGTGTGCAGTTGTCTTGCAAAATATGTAATGCATTTTTTAATGGAATGGCAGAACTGAGCAATGTAGCCAGTTGATTCAATAAAGCACTGATTTCTGCATTTTTCGGTTTCTGATTAAGTTGCCAATCTTGTTGCAAGCGAATGTGACTAAAACCTTTTGCAATTAACAGAAATTGTGCGGCTTGTTTAGATTGAGCAACAAGGCTACCTTTTTGCCATTGTTGTCGCTGATCATAGGCTTGGAAATAAAAGAGTTTTTGCTTTGCCATAGAGACTCCTATTTTTTACCTAACACACGTTGAATTTCATCAAGATCGGTGATGTTATCTTTTACTTTTTCTAATGCACTTTGATAAAGTGAATCGAAATCAGTTTGGTAACAGTTATTTTCACATTGTAAAAATTGATACACCCCAATACGCCCTTGATACCCCTGATGGCAATCGCAAGACTCACTAAAATGTTGACTGCACTTTAAGCAACGTTTACGCACCAATCGCTGTGCGATAACTAATAAGAGACTATTTTCAATTTCATGAGATTGAATGCCTAGTTGTTGCAAGCGTGAAATTGCTGAGAGGGCATCGTTGGTATGTAAGGTCGAAAGCACTAAATGGCCGGTTTGAGCTGCTCTTAATGCCATTAATGCACTTTCTTCATCTCGAATTTCACCAAGCATAATAATGTCGGGGTCTTGTCGTAAAAATGTACGAAGTAATCGGCTAAAATCTAAACCAATTTGCGGATTCACTTGAGTTTGAATAATGCCTTCTAATTCAATTTCAACGGGATCCTCTGCCGTCATAATATGTTTATCTGGCGTATTGAGCCATTGAAGTGCGGTATAAAGTGAGATACTTTTTCCACTTCCTGTTGGTCCCGTTACAAGGATTAAACCCTGAGGTTGACCGAGTGCATGTTGAAATTGATTTTGTTGGTTTTGTGTCATACCCAATTCAGCAAAACTTAACTGAACAGGTTTATTTTGTTGCAATCGTAATACCGCTTTTTCTCCCCAATGCGTGGGCAAGGTAGAAAGGCGGAAATCTAAAATATCGGAGAATGTCGTTTTGAATTGAAAACGGCCATCTTGTGGTAGCCGAGTTTCACTGATATCCAGTTTGGCTAAGAGTTTTAAACGAGAAATCACACGATTGGCGAGTGATTTACTGATAATCGGCTGTGGTTGGAGTACGCCATCAATACGTAAACGAGTTAAGAGCCCATTTGGCTGAGTTTCTAAATGAATATCGGAGGCGTTTTTTTGCAGGGCTGTTTCAAAAATCCCATTTAATAATTGAATAACGGGTTCATCATCATTAGATAAATTAGCTGTGTTTTCATCTTCTGAATGATGATAAAACGTCGTTTGTTCTTCTATTTGATTGGCTTTAGGTGCAAGGGATTGTAAAAGTTGTTTGAGTTGGGCTGTTTCAAATAAAATCGGTTCAACTAATTTTCCACTTAAAAAGGCAAAGGTTTCACAAGCTGCAAGATTATTCAGCGAATCTACTGCAAGCCATAAATGGTGTTCGTCTTCTTTAAGAGGGAGCGCAAAGTAACGCAACAGCAAAGCTTGTTGCTGTTGGTTTTGTTGCCAATATTGTGGCGAGATCTGATAAATCTCGCCATTTTTTGCGATTGCTTGATAGGCCATGTTTCGCTATTTGGTAGGAGAGCAGAAACCCGCTGGGAATAAATCCGCATTGCTTGGGCAAGCAGTTGTCCAGGTGACACCTGATGAGGTTGAGCCTGTCGCCGTTAAAGAATAACTGATCCCATCCAATGCGCCATTTCCTGTTACCGTAATCACACCCGATTTCGTGGTAATGGATTTAACATAGCCTTTTGCAGTAGTGATGTCTGCTGCAATGCCATTTGAACCACCAGAACAGTTTGTTGGGGCATTGGTGCTATAGACACATAATTCCACATCAGATTTATAAGGTGCAGAAGCTTGCAACAATTCGGAGATGGCTGCTTTTTTGGTATAATTTTGATAAGACGGAATGGCGATCGTCGCGAGAATAGCAATAATCGCAATCACGATCATCAATTCAATTAACGTAAAGCCTTTATGTAAGGGTTTAGAAAAAGTCAGTTTCATTAAATTAAATTTCCTTTTGGTTGAATAAAAAAATGCCAGAATTTTGGCTGCAACATTGTGTAAAAGGGAAAGATGAAAGTAAAACTGACCGCACTTCTTTTGCGATCGAGATCGCAAAAATGAAATTTAATCGCAGAAAAACAGATGAATAAGATAAAAAATGGCTGGTTAAGCCAAACAAGAAAAGTAATTTCACCACATTTTGATGAACGTCCTAATGTAGAGGATATTTCATTACTCGTCATTCATTACATCAGTTTGCCGCCAGAACAATTTGGTGGGGGATATGTAGATGATTTTTTCCAAGGAAAACTCGATCCCACTATCCATCCTTATTTTGAAGAGATTTATCAATTTCGAGTGTCAGCCCATTGTTTAATTGAACGGGATGGCAAGGTGACGCAATATGTGAGTTTCGATGATAGAGCATGGCATGCGGGGCTTTCTTGCTTTGAAGGTCGGGATAAATGCAATGATTTTGCGATTGGGATTGAGCTAGAGGGCAGTAATGAACAGCCTTTTACAGAGGAACAATACCAAGTGCTTGCTGCATTAACACGAGATATCATGCAAGCTTATCCGAAAATAACGCTCGATCGTATCGTTGGTCATTGCGATATTTCGCCAGGTCGTAAGATCGATCCGGGTCAATATTTTGAGTGGGAACGCTATTTAGCGTTAGTCAAAAAAGGCTTGGATAAAAAATAATCACTAAAAATTTTGATTGAATGTGAGTAAGATAATTTCTGTGAATAAACCTTATCTTAATGAAATTAAAGAGAAAATCTTCTCTCTAAAATTGAAGCTAAAATGTTGAGAAGAGTTATGCAACACTCGCCATTTGCTCAATCACAGTTTTATCCACAGAAATATTGAATAACTCACAGTTGTTATTTCTTCACCAAGCAAGGAATGTTTAAATTAAAAAATGACTGAATTTTTGACCGCACTTTGACGAGAAAAAGTGCGGTCATTTTTTTCGGAAAATTTTTGATTAAAGGTTATGCAAAAATGAAAAAAATGAAGTGCGAAAAGCGATTTTTGATCTTTATACACAGTTAAATTTAGATTATCCAAGTGTTACCCACAGAGTTATCCACAATAGGGTAAATATGCCCATTCGGTTGATAAAAAAGCGAATTTATGAAACAATCTGCAAATTATTTTTGTACAAAATTTAAGGTGAACGATAGTGATCGATTTTGATGGCTACCGTCCAAATGTAGGCATTGTCATTTGTAATCGCAAAGGACAGGTGCTTTGGGCTAAACGATACGGGCAAAATTCGTGGCAATTCCCGCAAGGTGGAATTAACGATAATGAAAGTGCCGAACAAGCCATGTATCGTGAATTATATGAAGAGGTTGGCTTACAACCCAAAGATGTGAAGGTGCTTTATGCCTCTAAACATTGGTTGCGTTATAAGCTGCCGAAAAGATTGCTGCGTTATGACAGCAAACCCATGTGTATTGGGCAAAAACAACGTTGGTTTTTGTTGCAATTAGTGGGTGATGAAAAAAATATTAATATGAACACAACAAAATCACCCGAATTTGATGGTTGGCGTTGGGTGAGTTTTTGGTATCCCGTACGTCAGGTTGTGTCCTTTAAGAAAGATGTTTACCGCAAAGCAATGAAAGAGTTTGCCCAAGCGATATTTGGTAACGACAAAACATTGCTTGAAAATACGCAAGAGCATGAGATAAATAAACCGTATCAGGCTCCACGTAAGAACAGCTTTTCTAAATATCAAAAACGTCCATCTTATAAATCAAGGGGGCAATAATGCTCACTTTTATCCTGCTTTGTTTGCTTGTCGGGGCTATCGTTGGTTTTCTTGCCGGATTATTTGGCATTGGCGGCGGATTGATTATTGTGCCAACATTGGTTTATTTATTGCCGATGATGGGCATTCCAGATCAAATGTTGATGTCCACAGCCTTAGGAACTTCATTTGCGACCATTGTGATTACTGGATTTTCTTCCGCACAGCGCCATCATAAACTGGGCAACATTGTGTGGAGTGCAGTGAAAGTACTCGCGCCGGTGATGATGATTACGGTATTTATCTCAGGTTTATTTATTGGCAAACTCGATCGTGATGTATCCGCTAAAATCTTTGCTTGTTTAGTTGTTTATTTAGCAGCAAAAATGGTCATTTCTATTAAGAAAAACACAGTAAATGCTAAGCCTTTAACAACACAATCTTCCGTTATTGGCGGTATTTTGATTGGTATGGCATCAAGTGCAGCAGGCATTGGCGGCGGAGGTTTTATCGTACCATTTTTAAACTCTCGCGGTATCGATATGAAAAAATCTATCGGTTCTTCTGCATTCTGTGGTGCGCTTCTTGGTTTATCCGGCATGTTAAGCTTTATGGTGAGCGGTTGGGGCAACCCTTCCATGCCGGATTATTCCTTAGGTTATATTTATTTACCCGCAGTGCTCGGTATTACGGCCTCCTCATTTTTCACTTCTAAATTAGGGGCAACAGCGACCTCAAAACTCCCTGTATCAACTTTGAAAAAAGGCTTTGCCTTGCTATTAATTGCAATCGCAGTTGATATGTTTATGAAATAAGGAATGTTATGAATTCAGAATTTTTGATGCTTCCACATTTTGATCCGACTATTTTCACTTTTGGTGACAGCAATATTGGGCTGCGTTGGTATGGCTTAATGTATTTATTAGGCTTTGTCTTTGCTCGTTGGTTGGCCGTTCGCCGTGCTAATCAGCCAAACAGTGGTTGGACTGTCGATCAAGTTGATACGTTACTTTTTAATGCTTTTATGGGGGTATTTTTAGGAGGACGTATTGGGGATGTTTTCTTCTATAATTTTGATCATTTTATGCAAGATCCGCTGTATTTATTCCGTGTTTGGGAAGGGGGAATGTCATTCCACGGTGGATTAATTGGGGTGATTATCTCAATGATTTGGACCTCTTATTCTCAAAAAAGAAGCTTCTGGCAGACAGCAGATTTTATGGCGCCTTTGATTCCATTTGGTTTAGGGATGGGGCGAATTGGTAACTTCATCAATTTAGAACTTTGGGGACGAGAAGCTAATGTTCCTTGGGCCATGATTTTCCCAAATGATCCTTTGTTATTACCACGCCATCCTTCACAGCTTTATGAAGCATTCTTAGAAGGTTTCGTGCTGTTTATTATTCTGAATGTCTTTATTAAAAAGCCTCGCCCAGCAGGTTCGGTAGCAGGATTATTCCTAGTTGGTTACGGGATTTTCCGTTTTATCGTTGAATATGTTCGTGAGCCTGAAGTGGAATCTTTTTTAGGTATCATGACACGTGGCCAAGCTCTTTGCTTACCGATGATTATTGGTGGTGGATTAATTATGGCATGGGCATACAATCGCGCAAAAAGTGTGGTTCATCAGTAAGGAGTTTTTTATGAAACAATATTTAGATCTTTGTCGACGCATTGTAAATGAAGGTGAGTGGGTTGCTAATGAGCGTACTGGCAAGCGTTGTCTTACAGTGATTAATGCGGATTTAGAATATGATGTTGCCAATAATCAATTCCCTTTAATTACAACGCGTAAAAGTTATTGGAAAGCAGCGATTGCGGAATTTTTAGGTTATATCCGTGGTTATGATAATGCCGCGGACTTCCGCAAGCTTGGCACCAAAACATGGGATGCAAATGCCAATGAAAATGCCGCTTGGCTTGACAATCCACATCGTAAAGGCACCGATGATATGGGGCGAGTTTATGGTGTGCAAGGCAGAGCATGGCGTAAACCGAATGGCGAAACCATCGATCAACTTCGTAAAATTGTGAACAATTTAAGTCGAGGGATTGATGATCGAGGTGAAATCCTGACTTTCTTCAACCCAGGCGAATTTGATCTAGGCTGTTTGCGTCCTTGCATGCACACACATACTTTCTCTTTAGTAGGCGATACATTGCACTTAACGAGCTACCAACGCTCTTGTGATGTACCACTTGGCTTAAACTTCAATCAAATTCAGGTCTTTACTTTCCTTGCTTTGATGGCGCAAATTACCGGCAATAAACCGGGTAAGGCATATCATAAAATTGTAAATGCGCATATTTATGAAGACCAACTTGATTTAATGCGTGATGTGCAATTAAAACGTGAGCCGTTTCCTTCGCCGCAGTTAGAAATTAACCCTGATATTAAAACCCTTGAAGATCTTGAAACTTGGGTAACGATGGATGATTTCAAGGTGGTGGGCTATCAATCTCACGAACCGATCAAGTATCCTTTCTCAGTTTAGGCATTCAAAGTGCGGTCAGATTTAGACGAGAAATTTATGCAACACGCTCTGATGCTTGCCGATCGTGCAGAAGCACTCGGCGAGATTCCTGTCGGGGCGGTGTTGGTGGATGATGAAGGAAATATTCTCGGTGAAGGCTGGAATTTATCTATCATTGAAAATGATCCGACCGCTCACGCTGAAATTGTCGCATTGCGTAACGCCGCACAAAATATTCAAAATTATCGTCTGCTCAATACCACACTCTATGTCACCCTTGAGCCTTGTACCATGTGTGCGGGCGCGATTTTACATAGCCGGATTAAACGTTTAGTCTTCGGTGCATCAGATTATAAAACGGGGGCGGTAGGTTCTCGCTTTCACTTCTTTGATGATTATAAAATGAATCATACGTTAGAAATTACGTCTGGCGTGCTGGCAGAAAAGTGCGGTCAGAAATTGAGTGATTTTTTCAAAAAAAGACGAGAACAGAAAAAGGAAGAAAAGCGGGAAAAGACTCTCCCGCTTGATGTTGAATCGCAATCTTAAACTTGCCAATCAATTTCAGTTAAACCATGTTGTTTTAAGTATTCGTTGGTTTTAGAAAAATGATGGCATCCTAGAAAACCACGATGTGCCGAAAGTGGAGAAGGGTGTGGGGCGGTTAAAACATAATGACGATTGCGATCAATAAATTGCCCTTTTTTCTGCGCATGACTTCCCCAAAGTAAAAATACTACTTTTTCACGGTGTTCATTAAGTGCTGCAATTACTTGGTCCGTAAAGATTTCCCAACCAAATTTAGCGTGTGAATGTGCCATGCCACGTTCTACAGTTAGCACAGTGTTAAGTAACAGTACACCTTGCTCCGCCCATTTCACTAAGTAGCCATGATTTGGCATTTGAAAACCAGGAATATCGTTAGTCAATTCTTTATACATATTCAGTAGAGAAGGGGGAATGGCAACCTCAGGTTTCACCGAAAAAGCTAAACCGTGCGCTTGATTTGGACCATGGTAGGGATCCTGTCCTAAAATGACGACTTTCACCTCATCAAATGCCGTATATTTAAAGGCATTAAATACTTCGTCTTGCGGTGGGTAAATGGTTTTTCCGGCTAGTCGCTCTTGATGAACTTGCTGTAGAATGTGTTTAAAGTAAGGTTTTTCTTTCTCTTGACCGATAACATCTGTCCAGGTTTTCATTCTGTATTTCCTTATTGGATAAGCTTGGGCATATTATAAATGAAATTGCTTAGAAAGGCTTTATCTGCGTCTCATGTTAATATTTTGTTAATTTTAAATATGCATTGAAGCCTTGTTACACCTAAAATCTTAATCTAGATCAATTTTGCAAAAATACTCGAAAAAAAGAATCTGTTTTAGGTCAAAATTAATTGAATTCTTCAAATAGTTTGATAAAATTTGCACAGTTTAATAAATATACAAACGCCAAATTAGGAGGCTCTTTATGATCAAAGGTATTCAAATTACTCAAGCAGCAAATGACAATCTTTTAAACTCATTCTGGTTATTAGACAGCGAAAAAAATGAAGCGCGTTGCTTATGTGCAAAAGCTGAATTCGTGGAAGACCAAGTAGTAGCAGTAAGCGAATTAGGTCAAATCGAATATCGTGAATTACCAGTAAACGTAGCACCAACTGTTAAAGTTGAAGGTGGTCAACACTTAAACGTAAACGTATTACGTCGTGAAACGTTAGAAGATGCAGTAAACAACCCGGATAAATACCCACAATTAACTATCCGTGTTTCTGGTTACGCAGTACGTTTCAACTCTTTAACACCAGAACAACAACGCGACGTTATTACTCGTACTTTCACAGAAAGCCTATAATTTCAGTTTGAATGAAAAAAGAAACCCCGAAGTAATTCGGGGTTTTGTTTTATCTAAAAGGTTTGAAAATTTGACCGCACTTTTCCCTTTCATCCCTAGCGATTTCCGCGCTTTTCAGGTACAATCCGCCAGTTAAATTTAATGATTTTTGAGAAAACTAATCTATTTATGAAGAATATTCGCAACTTTTCTATTATTGCCCATATTGACCATGGTAAATCGACCCTTTCTGACCGATTAATTCAGACCTGTGGGGGCCTTTCGGATCGTGAAATGGAAGCGCAAGTGTTGGATTCCATGGATCTTGAGCGTGAGCGCGGTATTACCATTAAAGCGCAGAGCGTAACCTTAAATTATCAAGCCAAAGACGGTGAAACATACCAATTAAACTTTATCGATACACCAGGACACGTGGACTTCTCTTATGAAGTATCGCGTTCTCTTGCGGCTTGTGAAGGGGCATTGTTAGTTGTGGATGCGGGACAAGGCGTAGAAGCCCAAACCTTGGCAAACTGCTATACCGCCATTGAAATGGATTTAGAAGTCGTGCCGATTTTGAATAAAATCGACTTACCCGCAGCAGATCCTGAACGTGTAGCAGAAGAAATTGAAGACATCGTGGGTATTGATGCAATGGAAGCGGTACGTTGTTCAGCTAAAACCGGTGTGGGTATCGAAGATGTATTAGAAGAAATTGTTGCGAAAATTCCCGCGCCAGAAGGTGATCCTGATGCACCGTTACAAGCATTGATTATTGACTCTTGGTTCGATAACTATTTAGGCGTGGTGTCATTAGTTCGTATTAAAAATGGCGTATTGCGTAAAGGCGATAAAATCAAAGTAATGTCTACCGGACAGGCTTACAACGTTGATCGTTTAGGGATTTTTACGCCAAAACAAGTGGATACGACAGCATTAAATACCGGCGAAGTAGGTTGGGTTGTTTGTGCAATTAAAGATATTTTAGGTGCACCAGTAGGGGATACCTTAACGCATCAGCATAATCCAGCAAGCCATGTGTTGCCAGGCTTTAAGAAAGTAAAACCACAGGTTTATGCTGGTTTATTCCCAGTTAGCTCTGACGATTATGAAGCTTTCCGTGATGCGTTAGGTAAATTAAGCCTAAACGATGCGTCACTTTTCTATGAACCAGAAAACTCAACGGCTTTAGGTTTTGGTTTCCGTTGTGGTTTCTTGGGGCTTTTACACATGGAGATCATTCAAGAGCGTTTAGAGCGTGAATATGATCTTGATTTGATTACCACAGCGCCAACTGTAATTTATGAAGTTGAAATGACGAGTGGTGAAGTGGTTTATGTGGACAGTCCAGCGAAATTACCGCCATTGAATAATATTTCAGAAATTCGCGAGCCTATTGCGGAATGTAATATGTTGGTACCACAGGAATTCTTAGGTAACGTAATTACCCTTTGTGTGGAAAAACGTGGCGTACAGACCAATATGGTGTATCACGGTAACCAAATTGCGTTAACTTATGAAATCCCAATGGGCGAAGTGGTATTGGATTTCTTCGACCGCTTGAAATCAACTTCTCGCGGTTATGCCTCTTTGGATTATGGTTTTAAACGTTTCCAAGCGGCGGACATGGTGCGCGTGGATATTATGATCAATGGTGATCGTGTTGATGCGTTAGCGTTAATTGTTCATAAAGATAATGCGCCTTATCGTGGTCGTGAGTTAGTTGAAAAAATGCGTGAGCTTATTCCACGTCAACAATTTGATATCGCGATCCAAGCCGCGATTGGTAACCACATTATTGCGCGTTCAACCGTAAAACAATTGCGTAAAAACGTATTAGCAAAATGTTATGGTGGTGACGTGAGTCGTAAGAAAAAACTCTTACAGAAACAGAAAGAGGGTAAAAAACGAATGAAGTCTTTAGGTAACGTGGAAGTACCGCAAGAAGCGTTTTTAGCGATCTTACATGTAGGTAAAGATAAATAGGAAAGTAGAGTAATGTCGAATGTATTTTTTATTCTGTTGTTAGCCGTGGGATTTGCTGGTTGGAAAGCGTTAGATCATTTCCAACTGCCTAACACATTTAGCATTTTATTGCTGATTTTGACCGCACTTTCTGGCATTTTATGGTGCTATCACCGTTTCGCCGTGATGCCGAGACGTCGTCGTCAAATCGCACGAGCAGAACAACGTTCAGGCAAAGCGTTAACGGATGAAGAAAAAGCAAAAATTGAGCCAATTTCAGAAGGTTCGGAATTTATTTCTTCACTTTTCCCTGTGTTATCTGTAGTGTTTCTTGTACGTTCATTTATTTTTGAGCCGTTTCAAATTCCATCAGGATCAATGGAAGCAACATTGCGTGTAGGGGATTTCCTTGTTGTTAATAAATACACTTATGGTATCAAAGATCCGATTTTCCAAAATACGATTATTGAAGGTAATAAGCCAGAACGTGGTGATGTAATTGTGTTCAAAGCTCCAGAGCAAGCGTTACTTCATACAAGCTTAGGTGCAACGAGAGCAGCGTATGCTGAAAATCTTGCGTTAACATCCAAAGACAATATGTCAGGCGTAGATTATATTAAACGTATTGTGGGTAAAGGTGGCGATCGAATTATCCTTGATGTTGAAAAAAGCGCTTTAACCATTGTGCATGGTAAAGATGGCAAACCTTGTGAAATAGACTGCCAAGCGAAAGTGTTTGAATATAAACAAGAACCAACTAATCCAGCATTCCCAACTCAAGTGGAATATCTGGAAATCGGCGATGTGACACATACGATTTTAGTTGAGCCAATGCGCCGTTATTCGGGGATTGAGTTCTATCCACAAGAAGGTTTACCTGCTGCAGAATGGATTGTGCCTGAAGGGCAGTATTTTGTGATGGGTGATAACCGTGATCATAGTGATGACAGCCGTTTTTGGGGATTTGTACCGGAAAAAAATATTGTGGGTAAAGCCACTTATATTTGGATGAGTTTAGAAAAAGAACCAAATGAGTGGCCAACGGGCTTCCGTTTCGACCGTTTCTTTACGAAAATTAATTAATATGAATCATTTAGATCGATTAGAACGAAAAATTGGTTATCAATTTTCCGATCTAAAACACTTAAAATTGGCACTGACACACCGCAGTGCCTCCACTCAACATAATGAACGCCTAGAATTTCTAGGCGATTCGATTCTCAATTATGTCATTGCAGACGCGCTTTATCATCAATTTCCTCGTTGTAATGAAGGTGAGCTTAGCAGAATGCGCGCAACATTAGTGCGTGAGCCTACACTGGCAATGATTGCCCGAAATTTTGAGCTTGGGGATTATATGTCCTTAGGCTCTGGTGAGCTAAAAAGTGGGGGCTTTCGTCGAGAATCTATTTTAGCTGATTGTGTTGAAGCGGTAATTGGCGCAATGGCATTGGATTCAAGCTTTGATAAAGCGGCAGATATAGTGCGTAGTTGGTATAAAACCTTATTGGCTGAAATTAAGCCAGGCGATAACCAAAAAGATGCCAAAACACGTTTACAAGAGTATTTACAAGGTAAGCATTTCGCCTTGCCAACTTATGAAGTGATTAAAATTGAAGGGGAGGCTCATTGCCAAACCTTCACCGTGGAATGTACGGTAAAAAACGTACCAAATATTGACCGCACTTTTATTGCAAAAGGTTCTAGCCGCCGTAAAGCAGAACAAGCGGCCGCAGAACAAATTTTAAAAATATTGGAAATAAAATGACCGAATTAAATCAAGAACAAGAGACCTATTGTGGTTTTATTGCCATTGTAGGCCGCCCAAATGTAGGGAAATCCACCCTGTTAAACAAAATTTTGGGACAAAAAATCTCGATTACTTCCCGCAAGGCACAAACCACGCGTCACCGTATTGTGGGAATTAAAACCGAAGGCATCTACCAAGAAATTTATGTAGATACGCCGGGACTTCATATCGAAGAAAAACGAGCGATTAACCGTTTAATGAACCGTGCAGCAAGCTCAGCGATCGGGGATGTGGATCTTATTATTTTCGTCGTGGATGGCACACATTGGAATGCCGATGATGAAATGGTGTTAAATAAATTACGTAATGCCAAAGCACCTGTTGTACTCGCTATCAACAAAGTTGATAACGTCAAGAATAAAGATGATTTGTTGCCATTTATTACTGATTTAGGCAGTAAGTTTGATTTCGCGCACATTGTGCCGATTTCTGCACAACGTGGTAATAATGTGCATCAATTAGAGAAAATTGTTCGTCAGTCCTTACGTAAAGGCGTTCATCACTTCCCTGAAGATTACGTAACCGATCGTTCACAACGTTTTATGGCGTCAGAAATTATCCGCGAAAAATTGATGCGTTTTACTGGTGAAGAATTACCTTATTCTGTGACCGTTGAAATTGAACAATTCAAAGTAAATGAGCGTGGTACTTACGAAATTAATGGCTTGATTTTAGTTGAGCGTGAAGGTCAAAAGAAAATGGTGATTGGTGCTCAAGGACAAAAAATTAAAACCATTGGTATGGAAGCACGTGCTGACATGGAACGCTTATTTGATAATAAAGTACATCTAGAACTTTGGGTCAAAGTGAAGTCTGGTTGGGCGGACGATGAACGCGCCTTAAGAAGTTTGGGGTATATGGACGAATAAAAACTTGAGTAATACTCTATACTATTCTATTATTAGCGAAATTTTTATGTTTACTAATAAAAACAAGGAGATGGTAGATGAGTATCTATGCCTTAAAACCCAAATTTCAGAATTTACTTAGGCCTTTAGTTAGGCAATTAGCAGCAAAAGGCGTAACAGCAAATCAAGTTACGCTAATTGCTTGCTTACTTTCAATTTTATTAGGTGTGGTTCTCGCACTATTCCCGACATTTTCCACTCTTTTCTTCCTTATTCCTATTTGGTTGTTTTTGCGTATGGCGTTAAATGCTGTTGATGGCATGCTAGCGCGTGAGTTTAATCAAAAAAGTCGATTAGGGGGTTATCTTAATGAAATTACTGATGTCGTCTCTGATGCAGCACTTTACCTTCCTTTTGCTTTTGTCGCGCCTTTTGATGGAGTTCAAATCTCAAGTATTATTTGGCTTGCGGCGTTGAGTGAGTTATGTGGCATTTTGGGGCAAGTTCAAGGCAAAACACGTCGTTATGATGGTCCAATGGGTAAAAGCGATCGTGCGTTTGTGTTTGGTGTACTCGGTTTACTCTATGCGGTGAATGGTAGCTTGCATTCACTTTTCTGGTGGGTAGCCAATATCCTGATTATCTTGCTCATCGTGACTTGTATTAAGCGAGTAAAAAATGGATTAGCGGAAGTGGCAGAGTAATAGGAGTAAATATGATCGCGAGATTAATCGATTTTTTATTGTGTCGTTTTGCCTCTTTTATTACAGGTGTTCGACCTCAAGCAGCGATAGCTGAACAATCTTCAGAAGGGCATCGTGTCTATTTTGCTAATCATAACAGCCATGGTGATTTCATCTTACTTTGGATTTCATTACCTTATGAAGTGAGAAAACAAACTCGCCCTGTCGCAGGCAAAGATTATTGGACGAAAGGCGCAATTCGTCGTTTTCTAGCCAATAAAGTGTTTAATATGTTACTGATTGAGCGTAATAGCCAAGATCCACAAGCGGCAATACGACAAATGAGTGAAGCATTGGAGAATGATTCACTTATTCTTTTCCCTGAAGGAACCCGTAAAACGGATGATGATTTGCCTCTCCAACCCTTTAAAAGTGGTTTGTATTATCTAGTAAAAGAAAATCTTGATTGTGAATTTGTCCCAGTTTGGATTAGTAATATGAATAATGTTTTACCAAAAGGCTTTATTTTACCAATCCCGTTGTTATGTGATCTTTATGTCGGTGAACCATTAAAGCTTGGGACAGATGAGACTAAAGGTGAATTTTTAGCACGCGCTCAATCGGCATTATTAAGTTTAAACATCAGTGAAAAAGGCAAATCTTAGGAGTAAATGATGACGGAAATATGGCAACTCTTCGGTGGTTTATTTATCGCCTTAATTTTTGCTTCCACAGTGGGATATATTTTAAAACGCAGATCGGGCGTGGATACACCAAATAGCGTTATTGATAACCTAAATGCACGCATCAATGCCTGGTGGGTGATGATAGGGATTATCTTTATTGCGAGCTTATTGGGCTTTTATGGCGTGATTGTGCTCTTTTTGATTATTTCATTTATGGGATTGCGTGAGTTTCTTTCTCTATTGAATATTCGTCGAGGCGATCATCTTGCACTTGCAGCCTGTTTTTATGTGATCTTGCCATTGCAATATTTTTTAGTCGCCATTAATTGGTTTAGTATGTTTACTATCTTCATTCCAGTATATGGCTTCTTATTTTTACCGATTCTTTCAGCATTACTGGGTGACCCAGCGAATTTCTTAGACCGTTCTACGAAAATTCAGTGGGCATTGATGATTAGCGTATTCTGTATTTCACATATCCCGGCCTTACTGACACTTGATATTTCAGGTTATGAAGGAAAAAATCTTCTATTAATGATTTTCTTAATCTTGGTGGTACAGTCTAGCGATGTGTTGCAATACGTTTGGGGTAAACTCTTCGGCAAACATAAAATTGCGCCAACCTTGTCTCCATCCAAAACAGTAGAAGGCTTTGTTGGTGGGGTATTAAGCGCAAGTTTATTAGGTATGCTACTTCATTGGATGACACCATTTAATGCATGGCAGGCGTTTTTAATGAGCATGTTAATTTGCTTAATGGGATTCTTAGGTGGACTCGTGATGTCAGCAATGAAACGCAGTATGGGTGTGAAAGACTGGGGGAATATGATCAGTGGCCATGGTGGTATTTTAGATCGTATGGATTCGCTTTGTTTCTCCGCACCAATTTTCTTCCATGTTGTGCGCTATTTCTGGGCTTAGTCATAAATCATGAAATAAAAAAGAGCGGTTAATTAACCGCTCTTTTTTATTATTGCTGATAAGTTTCTAAGAATCGTGCTAGTTTGCCAATCGCTTCTTCTAATTGGCCGGTATAAGGGAGTGTCACCACACGGAAGTGATCTGGCGAGTGCCAGTTAAAGCCTTTACCATGAACTAAAAGCACTTTCTCTTTACGTAGTAAATCGAGTACAAATTTTTCATCACTATGAATGTTGAATTTTTTGATGTCGAGTTTCGGGAACATATACATTGCCCCCATTGGTTTTACGCAGCTAACACCAGGGATTTGAGTGAGCAACTCGTAGGCTTTATTACGTTGCTCAAGTAAACGACCGCCAGGTTGAATAAATTCATTAATGCTTTGATAGCCACCTAATGCCGTTTGAATGGCGTGCTGCATTGGTACGTTTGCACATAAACGCATGGACGCCAACATATCCAAGCCTTCAATATAGCCTTTTGCATGTTGTTTTGGACCATTTAAAATCATCCAACCTTGACGGAAACCTGCAACACGATACGCTTTTGATAAACCATTGAATGTAATCGTTAATACATCTGGTGCAAGGGCGGCGATATGATGGTGGACAGCACCATCGTAGAGAATTTTGTCATAAATTTCATCCGCAAAAATAATCAGATTATTTTCACGAGCTACTTCGATAATTTCTTCGAGCAATGCTTTACTGTATACCGCACCAGTCGGGTTATTTGGGTTGATCACCACGATAGCTTTAGTTTTGGCATTGACTTTCGCGCGAATATCATCAATAGCAGGGAACCAGCCCGCTTCTTCATCACATAAATAATGTACCGCTTTTCCGCCAGAAAGCGTTACAGCCGCTGTCCATAACGGATAATCTGGCATTGGGACTAATACCTCATCACCATCATTAAGAAGGGCTTGCATTGACATGGTAATTAATTCAGACACACCATTCCCGATGTACACATCGTTTACCGTTGAATCATGAATACCTTTGGATTGGTAGTATTGCACGATAGCTTTACGTGCTGAATACAAGCCTTTAGAGTCACAATAACCTTGTGCAGAAGGTAAGTTGCGGATGACATCTACTAAAATTTCATCTGGCGCTTCAAAGCCAAATGGGGCAGGGTTACCGATATTCAGTTTTAAGATTTTGTTGCCTTCTTCTTCTAGGCGTAAAGCTTCTTTGTGAACCGGTCCGCGAATATCGTAGCAAACGTGTTCTAATTTGTCTGATTTTGGAAATGAGCGCATTAATAACATCCTATGATAATTAGATTTTCATTCAAAAATTACGTCTAATTTACGCTTAAATTCTTATCTTGAAAAGATTTAATAAAAAAATTTTTTGAAAGTATTAAAGTGCGGTAGAATATGGGCTAATTTTTTGTGTATTTTATTATTTTTCATGGGCCCTTTAGAACAAGCTAAATCTGCGCTAATTCGCCAATTTGACGCTTTGGCGACAACGGATCTGCAAGCATCTATTGTACATCTTCAAACGAAGGTGGAATCGGATGTTGATCTTTTGGCGTGGATGAAAGGGCAGCCAGTCTATCCGCAATTTTATTTGCGTTTTCGTGATGAAGCTAAAACCGTCGCTGCCGTGGGGAAAGTGCGGTCATTTTCAGATGTGAATTTGGCACAGCAATTTATTCAAGAGCACGATTTCCCTTTAGTGGGCGGTTTACAGTTCCAAGGTGAAAGTCAGTTTATTTTGCCTCAAGTTTTAATTGAACAGCAAAATAGTGAGACCGTGGTTTCTGTGTTTGTTGAGACAGATAAGCTTGATTCGGCAAAAGTGGTATTAAATACGTTTGAAAAAATGACCGCACTTTTACCGCTTAATCAATTAACTATTGAAAGTGTAGAGCCAAAAGCGAATCAAGGTATGTGGTGTGATTGGGTCAACCAAGCGCTTAATCGAATTCGACAAGGGGAGTTAACCAAGCTTGTCTTAGCAAATGAAACGGTGTTTCGCATTCATGGCGAATTAAACGGAAAAGATTTTCTTGCTGCAAGCCAAGCAAAAAATAGCGGTTGTTACCATTTTCTATGGGCAGATAACGCCCAAAACTGTTTTGTAGGCTCAACACCAGAGCGCCTGTTTGCACGAGATAATCGTCTGTTATTTACGGAAGCCCTTGCGGGCACTGCTCCTGTTAGTGATAATCCGAGTGAAAATAATGAACGTGCGAATTGGTTGCTAAATGATGAAAAAAATCTCAATGAAAACTGGTTGGTAGTTGAGGATATTTCACAAAATATCAGTCACTTAGTGGAACAAATTACCGTTGATGATGTCGCATTAAAGCCATTACGAAAAGTGCAGCATTTGATTCGAAAAATGCAAGCGAAATTGACCGCACTTTGTACGGATGCAGATTTATTGAAAGCGATCCATCCAACAGCAGCGGTGTCAGGCTTACCGCAACAACAAGCGAAGAAAGCCCTGACTGAAATTGAAACTTTTGATCGTAGTTGGTATGCTGGAACGTTAGGCTTGATGACCCAAAATCTCTCGGAATTTTGTGTCACCATTCGTTCGGCTTTTATTGAAGAAAATCAAGTGCGTGTATTTGCTGGAGCCGGTATTGTGGAAGGCTCACAACCTGTAGAAGAGTGGTTGGAAATTGAACGTAAAGCGGCAGGGCTCATTTCCCTGTTTGCAGAGAATAACGGAGAATAAGAAGAATGTCTGTAAGCGTATTTAATCGTTGTTGGTCAAAGGTGATCTTAGAAACCTTGGTTCGCCAAGGGGTTAGTCACTTTTGTATTGCGCCAGGTTCACGATCAACACCTTTAACGCTAGAAGCTGTGCGTTTACAAAATGCCTCTCGAGCAACTTGCCATAGTCACTTTGATGAACGAGGCTTAGGCTTTTTTGCTTTGGGGATTGCGAAATCTACGCAAGCGCCTGTTGCTGTGATTGTTACCTCAGGCACTGCTGCAGCCAATTTATATCCCGCGATTATTGAAGCTCGCCAAACAGGCGTGAATTTAATTATTCTTACCGCTGATCGTCCACCTGAATTATGGGAATGTGGTGCGAATCAAGCGATCGTGCAACAAAATATGTTTGCGGATTATCCTGTCGCAAGCGTGAATTTACCGAAACCTCAAGCAGATTACGCGGCGAAGTGGTTAATTTCGACATTAGAACAGGCTTGTTATAAACAAAAACAACAAGCCGGCGTGGTGCATATCAATGTGCCTTTTGCTGAGCCACTTTATAATGCGCAAGAACAAGAAATTGACAGCCATCCGTGGTTAATGCCAATTCAGCGTTGGTTAAGTCAGCCTAAAAATTGGGTTGATCATCAGCCATTGCAACAAGAAGTGCTTATGCATGAAAATTGGGATACTTGGCGCACGAAACGAGGTGTTATTGTTGCAGGGCAATTAACCCCAGAACAAGCAATGGGAATTAACTCATGGGCAAATACCATGGGCTGGATTTTGCTCACCGATATTCAATCTGGTGTCGAACCGCTTACCCCTTATGCAGATATTTGGCTAGCAAATCAAACCGTGAAGCAAAAATTGCTTCAAGCAGATATCGTAATCCAATTTGGTTCTCGTTTTATCAGTAAACGTATTAACCAATTCTTAGCGGAATTCCAAGGCGAATTTTGGGTGGTGGAGCAAAGTCAAAATGCAGTCGATCCAAATCACCATATCCAAACTCGCTTTAATGCAAAAGCGCATCATTGGTTGCGTGCACATCCGCCATTGCGTCAAAAACCTTGGTTGCTTGAACCACTCGCACTTTCAAAATTCTGTGCAACTTTTATCGAGCAACAAGTCGGTGGTAATCTTAATGAAGCCTCATTAGCACATCATATTGAGCGTGTGTTACCTTACAACGGTATTTTGTTCTTAGGAAACAGTCTTTTTGTACGCTTGGTTGATGCGTTAACGAAATTGCCAGAAGGTTATCCAATTTTCACCAACCGTGGTGCAAGCGGAATTGACGGTTTATTAGCAACCGCTGCGGGTATTGGTATTGGTTCGAATCAACCTGTAGTGGCGATGATTGGCGATACGTCTACGCTTTATGATTTGAACTCTTTAGCATTATTTAAGAACGTGACTCAACCAACCATTATTTTTGTGATCAATAATAATGGTGGCGCGATCTTTGATATGTTGCCGGTTGATGAAGAGGTAAAAGAACAATTCTATCGCTTGCCACATAATGGTGATTTCTCACAAATTGCGAATATGTTTGGCTTGAAATACGCCTTACCTTACACTTGGGCAGATTTAAGCTCCGTGTTAAAACAAGCTTATACTCGCCGCCGTGCGACATTAATTGAAATCAAAACAAACCCAAGTGATGGTAGCGCAACCTATAAGCGCTTGATTGAACAAATCAGCCACGCGGTTATTGGTGAATAATTTCTTTCCCCTCTTATATAGAGGGGATTTCTTTATATGGCATTATTATGATGAATCTTGTTTTTCTCCACGGCTTATTAGGCACGAAATCAGATTGGCAAAAAGTCATCGAAAATCTACCGCACTTTCGTTGTCTCTCTCTCGATTTACCGTTTCATGGAGAGAATAAAGCTGTAGCGGTTGAAGATTTTGAGCAAACGGCTCAATTTCTTGAAAGCCAAATACAAAGTCTCATAAAAGATGAACCTTATATCCTGATCGGTTATTCACTTGGTGGGCGAATCGCACAATATTATGCACTACATGCTCAAGTGCAAAGAGGCAATTTACAAGCAGTGATTTTAGAAGGGGCGAATTTAGGTTTGCAGTCTGAGCAAGAAAAACAAAGCCGCTTAGTGAATGACAAAATGTGGGCTGAGCGTTTTTTCCATGAAAAGCCTGAAACCGTGCTAGAAGATTGGTATCAACAGCCTGTGTTTTCTCATTTAAATGAACAGCAACGTAAGTCGTTAATTGAAAAGCGAAAAGCGAATTGTGGGGCAAATATTGGTAAGATGTTATTAGCAACTAGCCTTGCCAAACAGCCTGATTTTCGAGAGAAAGTGCGGTCAAGTTTGTTGCCGTTTTTCTATTTTTGCGGTGAGCGAGATCAAAAGTTTCGTCAAATGGCAGAGGATAATAAACTTGATTTAACGCTTATCCCTCATGCTGGGCATAATGCTCATTTAGAAAATTCGACATATTTTGCTAAAAAAATTGAAGATATCATTTTAAAAATTGCTAATCCTTAAGTCCTAAACAACAAAAAAGCTGATGCGTGAACATCGGCTTTTTGTCTTTTAAATGTAGAGAGAGGCTTAACTTTCAGCAATTCCCATCGCACAAACGGCTGCAGAACTCCATGCCCATTGTAAGTTGTAGCCGCCTAACCAGCCGACAACATCCAGCACTTCACCGATAAAATAGAGACCTTTAATCTTTGTCGCCTCCATGGTTTTGGATGAAATCTCATGAGTATCAACACCCCCCATTGTGACTTCAGCCGTTCGGTAGCCCTCAGTGCCATTAGGAATAAATTGCCAGTTGTGGATTAAATTCTCTAAATTTTCTAACCGCACTTTACTCAAGTTTGCGATCACTTCATCTTGAATCAAGCCTTGTTCTAACCAAAGTTCGACTAATTTTTTCGGCAATAAGCGACTTAATACGGTTTTAAGCTGCAATTTTGGCGAAGATTGACGCATCTCATCTAGGTGATGACGAATATCGTTATAAGGCAATAAATCTAAATGAATGCTTTCACCAGGTTGCCAATAATTGGAGATTTGCAAAATGGCTGGGCCAGATAAACCACGATGGGTAAATAGCATTTGATGAGTAAAGGTTTTGTGTTGATTCGTCGCTGCCACATCTAATGAAACACCAGAGAGTGCCGAGTAGAATTTTTCACTTTCTCGCCACGTGAATGGTACAAGGCTTGCACGCGGAGGAATCACATTTAATCTAAACTGTTCTGCAATTTGATAACCAAAAGGTGAGGCACCCAGGCCAGGCATAGAGAGTCCGCCTGTGGCAATAATCAAATTTCGACATTGCCATTCAACTGCATTGACCTTTAATTTGAACCGTACGCTAGGGTTGTTTTCAATGGCTTCAATATCACTGACTTCGCTGCGTAGTTGAATGTTGACACCGTACTTGTCACATTCAGCTCCGAGCATCTTCACAATGTCTTCTGCACCATTATCACAAAATAACTGACCTAATTCTTTTTCGTGGTACGGAATGCCATACTCAGCGACTAAAGCAATAAAATCCCATTGTGTATAACGTTTTAAGGCGGATTTGACGAAGTGTTTGTTCTGGCTGATATAACGGCCAGATGTGATTTCCATATTGGTGAAATTACAGAATCCACCGCCAGACATTAAAATTTTTCGACCAATTTTTTTACCGTTATCAAAAATGGTGACTTGTTTGCCAAGTTTGCCTAACTGGGCGGCACAAAATAAACCAGCAGCACCGGCTCCAATAATGATATTTTCTGAATAATGAGACATAGCTTATTGTGAGGTTTGTCCTTTTTCAAAATAGTCTATCATTTTGATTCGTTGGATGACAGTACGGCGATCCACGGCAGCATTACCTGAATCTAATAATTGCTGCCAATAAGCTTTGGCTTTTTCAGCTTCATGATTTTTAAAGGCTTCAGTCGCCAATAATGTTATCACTGATATTTCATGTTTATCTTGTTTTAACGCCTCATTCATTATTTGCTGGATTTGTGGTGTGATATTTTGACCTGCTTGATAATAAAGTGCGGTTGCTTTTAAGCCTAAAATAGCGGGAGTTGTACCTGAAATTTTTTCTGCATTGCTATAGGCGATGAGCGCATGATCAAATTCATCATTTTGCATATAGGCATCACCTAACTGAGCCCAAAGCTCAGGATTATTCACATCTTCTCGAATTTTATTTTGAATTTTGAGTACCACATCTTCTTTTTGATGCACCATTGGCGTATCCGTTTTTTTATTGGCGAGTTCAATCATCTCTTTTTCACCTTGCTGAACACGCTCAAAACGATCAAGGGAGAAGTAATAACTTAAGGGAAGAACTAATAAAATAGCAAAAACCCAAATCGCAGATTTGGTTTCAAATTTGACCGCACTTTTTTCTTCTTTATGGGCAGTATGAGGTTGATTTTCGAATTGTTTTGGCTCACCTTCTGATTTTTTAGTAGAAAATAAAATTAACGCAAAAGCCCCGATTAATAACAAAATAGGCAATAGCCAGAGTAGTGCCGTATTCCATTGGAAAGGTGGCTTATAGTTCACGAAATTACCGAAACGATCTGTCATTGTGTCGATAATTTGCTGATTCGATTTTCCTTCATCCACCATTTTATAGACTTCAATACGTAAGTCATAAGCAATCGGTGAATTAGACTCAACTAAGTTTTGATTCTGACATTGTGGGCAACGTAAGGATTTTGCCAGTTCAACAGCACGAGTACGATCGGCTTGGTTTTTAAACGCATAGGTATCCACCATTTCTGCGTGAGCAAAAAGGGCAAACGTTAGTAAAAGTGCGGTCAGAAATCGGGTTAATTTTTTCATTTTACTTTTTAGTTAATTCATCAAGTTTTGGTTTGATCTCAGTGAGCCATGTTTCGCGATCCATATAGCCAGAATGACGATAACGGATCATGCCGTGCTCATCGACAACATAGGTTTCTGGGGCTCCATCTACGCCCAATTGCATCGCAAATTCACCACGGCTATCGTCAATAGTGAGTATAAATGGATTGCCCATGTGCTCTAGCATCGCAATGCCATTTTGAGGTTTGTCACGATAATCGATTCCCACAATGGGCACTTCTTTTGAAATTTCCATCAAAAGAGGGTGTTCCTGTTGGCAATAGCCACACCAACTTCCCCACACATTAAGTAGAAAAGGTTTCTTTGGAAAATCTCTCGGGCTGACAATTTGACTCGGTTCAAGCAAATTCGCTTGATAGAATTCCGGCACAGGCTTATCAATGAGTGCAGAGGCAATTTGTTTTGGATCTTTGTGTAAACCAACAAAAAGCAGTAAGCAAATACTCAATAACAAAATAAGCGGTAAAAACAAAATAAACTTTTTATTCATCACGTTTTCTCTTCAAATTGATGGCTGAACATAATGCGCCAAGTGCCATTAAAATGCCCCCGAGCCATAACCAGCGAATAATTGGTTTGTAATGTAAGCGGAATGTGAACTCGCCTTTGCCTAAGTTATCGCCCATAACAATGTATAAATCGCCCCAAAAGCCTGCATCTAACCCTACTTCACTCATGGTCATGGTTCGAACATCATAATAGCGGCGTTCCGGTACAATTTCTGCGTAAGGTTTGCCTTGTTCTGACAGGCTAAAGAAAGCGACTTCGGCGGTAAAGTTTGGTCCAATTTCATTGGAAAAACGATCGTAGTGGAATTCAAATTGACCTAATTGTTGGCTTTGTTGTGGCGCAAGTCTAACACCTAACTCACTGCCAAAGTAACTACTCATCACTGCACCCATTGTGGCAATAGCCACGCCGCAGTGTGCAAGAATCATCCCGAAATAAGCAAGTCTTACTTTTACCCAATTTTGCCATAAGGTGACGAATAATACCCAAATCGCGAGGGTGAGTAATACATAAGCGAAGAAATGGAAACGTAACGCACCATCATTTTGCAGCGCATTCCAAATCATGCCATAAGCAATCACTGCAGCTGGAATAATTAATAACAAGCGTTTGAAAAAGCGTTTTTTATTGGCTTTAAACCAGCCTAAGCAAAGTGTGCCAGCCATAGCAAAAAGCACTAAAGTGAGCAATGGTAAGAAAATGCTATTAAAGTAAGGCGCGCCCACGGAAATACTGCCCCAACTCATGGCTTGGAAAAGCATCGGATAGAAGGTGCCTAAGAAGGTGCTGACGGTGGCAACGGTCAATACGATATTTAAGCCTAAAATTGCCCCGGTTTTAGAAATAAGCGGAAATTTGACCGCACTTTCATTGGTATTTGTGCGTAGGGCAAATAAACTGAGTGAGCCGACAGTCAATAAGAAGAAAATCAGTAATAGCACATAACCACGGGAGCTATCTAAAGCAAAAGCATGAACAGAGGTTAATGCACCTGAACGGACAATAAATGTGCCTAATACACTGAATGCAAAAGCGAGTAGGGAAAAGAGTGTTGTCCAATAGCTGAAAGCACCTTGTTTTTCAGTCACCATTAAGCTGTGTAAAAGCGCAAGACCTAATAACCACGGCATAAGAGAGGCGTTTTCTACTGGGTCCCAGAACCACCAGCCGCCCCAGCCTAACTCGTAATATGCCCACCAGGCACCGAGAACTATCCCTAAGGTTAAGAATAACCAAGAAACGAGCACCCAAGCTCGCATAGCACGTGCGATCGCTTGTGCAGAACGATTAAAGATTAAGGCAGAAATGGACATGGCAAAGTTAACGGCAAAGCCCACATAACCCACATATAACAGTGGCGGATGGAAAATTAAGCCAATATCTTGCAGCATTGGGTTGAGATCTCGCCCTTCCGAAGGGGCAGGAAAAGCACGTCCAAATGGATTAGAGTAGAACAAAATAAAAATAGCAAACCCAAGACAAATTAAGCCGAGTAAAGAAAGGGTTTGAGCAGAAAAAGTGCGGTCATTTTTGCGAGAGAAAAAGGCAAAAGCCACTAACCAAAGACTTAATGTGAAAAGCCAAAATAAAATGGAGCCTTCATGTCCGCCCCAGGTGGCGGCGACTTTAAAAAATGTTGGTAGTTGAGAATTGGAGTGCGCTGCCACGTATTCCAAAGTGAAGTCATCCATTGCAAAAGAGTAGGCAAGAATACTGATTGAAACGCTCGTAAAAATACCGAAGCAATAACTTAATCCCCAAGCTGTGTTGGTGAGAGAGGGTTTATTTCGCCAAATACCAATTTGCGGCACGATGGAAAGTAAGAGCGCCGCGGTGGTGGCAAAGAGTAATGAGAGAAATCCGAATTCGGGGAGCATAGTATTCTTCAGTATTAATGGTTGTATTTGACAAAATAAGGTTAATTTTAAGCATGAAAAACATACGTAAAATTAACCGCACTTTAGTCTTTTAAATAAACAAAAGGCGTATTGTATACGCCTTTTGATTAAATAAGAAGTTTATCCTTACGCAACGGTAAGTTGTCCTGCATACAAGATGAAGTAACGTAAGCAGAGAACCCCGATTAAGTCGAAGATTGACACAAGGATAATAAAGTTCTTGTTGTATTTTAAGTTGTCTTTTACGGCAAGGTTGGCAAGTAGTGGAATTAAGATACCAATTAAGAATACCCCAATCCAGAAGACTGCACCCCAGAAGCCAGATAATGCATTCTGTAAGGCAACCACTTTTTGGCCACCACCAAAATAAAGACCCACGAAGAAACAAACTAATAAACCAAGCTCAGTTACCATGATTGGCACTTCAAATTTATGAATGAAGTGTGATTCATGGCTATCACCTTTTAATTTACCTGCAATTAGGATAAATAAGAAGGTTGCAGCGATACCAGAAGAGGTACCTGAAGCCAAGAATAACGCTGGTAGAACAGGGTTATTTAACATTGGGTAACTGATCAATGCTGATAGTAAGAAACCGGTATAAGCCCCTAGCACAGCGGCTAAGATGAAGAGAATAACCTCTACAGGACCAGTTAAACGTTCTAATACATTGATAATTTTACCGACAAAGCCAAGTTTTGGCATAAAACGTTGGATGAGCGCCATGATATCTTCTTTGAAGATAACTGCACACCAACATACCAAGAACAGCATATAAACTTGGAATAACATTACCCCCATAGACATTACAGAGTTGAATTGATAGTTAAACATCAATTTCCAGAATGTCCAAGGACGTGCCAAGTGGAAAATTAACAGGGTTAAACCAATTAATGTTGGCACAGAACCTAAAACGGCGGCTGCTCTGATAATCCAGTTTTTGCTAGGATTTTCTAATTTGTGACTACGTTTATAAGCAATCGCTAATTGTACCGCACCGGAAGAAATACCAAGTAAGAACAAATAGATAGCGATTGTTGAATCCCACACCAAATTAGGTGTGTGAAACGGAACAGGATAATCTAATGTCATCTTCTTGGCTCCCCGTGTTGGAATGGAATATGGTAGAGATTTGGTTGAGTACCTAATTCCACTTTCGTGCGATAAACCGGTTTTTCTTTCACTTTGCGGGACACTTCGCTGCTTGGGTCATTCATATCACCAAAGGTTAATGCTTTGGTTGGACAAGCTTCTACACAAGCAGGTTGTTTGCCAGCTGCTAAGTTTGTATCGCGACAGAAGTTACATTTATCCGCAGTAAGATGCTCTGGATGAATGAAACGTACGCGATAAGGACAAACTGCGATACAGTATTGGCAACCCACGCAAAGATCTTTAGTTACATCAACGATACCTGTTTCAGGATCAATAAATGATGCACCGGTTGGACAAACAGCCACACAAGGGGCGTTTGTACAATGTTGGCAAGATTGACGGAAAAACTCGTATTCTTGATTTGGGAATTCGCCATAAGGTTCGCTACGGAGAATTTCCAAACGTGAAACGCCTTTAGGAACGTGGTTAGTTTCACGACAAGCATCCATACAAGCGGTACAGCCGATACAAGCTGTTTCGTCGTGTACCATTGCATAGCGTTTCGGTTTATCCGCCTTTTCCTCTTTCGCTAAAGAGGTAACTGATGTCCCCGTCATAAGGATTAATGCCCCCATGCCGGAAACAAAGTTTCGGCGTGAACAAGCTGTCATTATTTATCCTTTTGTTCGGTTGATTGCGTTTGTGATTGTGCTTCTTTTGCCGCTTTGCGTTTTTGTTGTTCGCCGTGGCAATCTACACAAAGTTTCACACGATTTTTCGGTTGAATACCTTTCATCGCATCATCTTTCGGGTGTAATGTGTGGCAGCTTGCACAAGGCAATTTCATTGCGTGAACATCGTGCGCCCAAAGTTTTTCACGAAGTTTTGCTGGTTGGTGACAAGCAAAACAAACTTGGTTTTGTTCTTGTGCTGTGTACATTGGTTTTTTATCACCAAAGATATCGCCATCAAAACGCATCACATCTTTTGCACCACGACGGTGATCTTCCGAAATATTACCGTGACAGTTTACACAGTTAATCGGTTTACCTGTGTTAGGGCTTTTTTGATTTAAGTGTGCGCCGTGGAATTTACCAAAGTGTAATTCACCACCAGATTGATCTAAAGTTTGGTTTTTATCAACTTGGTCAAATTTGTGACATTTCGCACAATATTGGTTTGGATCACGTTGGTTATCCAATTGTGGCTCATAAGTGAGTTGAGAGGCAGGTGTTTTTGCCATCTCTTCCGCACTTGCAGCCATTGGCATTGCCGCAAGCATTGCAAGCAATGCAAGGGATTTTGCCGATTTGCTGATTAAAGAAGTTAAATTCATTCTGATTACCTCAAATATATGGTTAAAAATGACCGCACTTCGACACTTTAGTTACAAAGTGCGGTTCTTTTTTTATTGTTTTGTTGCGGTATCTTCAGCTAATTTGCCATTGGCTTTCGCTTCTTTTACCCATTGAGGTACAACAGTTTCTAAGAATTCTTTTTTCGCTTGACGTTCTTTCTCGATATCGATACCCATTACTTTCCATGCTTTATCAGCTGTAGAAATATCTGGTACTTCAACCGGAGTTTTCACGCCATGTTTAGTTAAGATTGCTGCAAGTTTAGCACGTGCATCCGCAGCTTTATCGATACCAGAACCTAATACGCGAAGCATTACATCAGGTGCGTGCATGTGACCACCGTGGCTTGCTGCAGAGTAGTCCCAACGCCATTGAGCGTGACGGATATCCATTAAAGCAGGTTCCATTTCTTCTTTAGTTGCACCTGCATCCCATGCCGCTTTCGCTTCAAAGTGAGCACGAACAACTTGATCTTCTAAACGACCCATTACATCTTTCACTTCTTTTTTACGTGAAGCGACGATGTCTTTAAGTTTTTCTTTGCTTTGATCGTGACAGTTTGCACATGTGGTATCAAATGCATCAAATGGGTTTTGGATTTGGTGATCGGTGTAAACTTTACCGTCTTTACCTTGTACTTTAGGCATGTGACAGTCGATACAAGTTACGCCGTTTTTACCATGCATACCTAAAGACCAAATTTCAAAGTCAGGGTGTTGAGCTTTTAACATTGGTGCTTTAGAAAGAGAGTGAGTCCAGTCACTGAAGCCGATATCATCGTAGTATTTTTCGATGTCATCAACAGTTTGACCGTTATCCCAAGGGAAGGTTACTTGTTTTAAATCACCTGCGAAGTAGTACTCAACGTGACAGTTAGCACAAACTTCAGCACGTTGTTCTGTACGTGCAGCAGTGTTAAAGCTTAAGTTAGGTTGTTCTTTGCCTTCAGCTTTTGCTTTCGCTTGAAGTGCATTATTTAAGTGATCTAATGCACGAAGAACGTGTGGACGAGCAATACGTAATGCTGGTTTGCCTTCGGCAAAGTCTTTTGATGTAGTATCGTGACAGTCTGCACAACCGATTGAGTTGACCACTTCAGGTCCACCTTTAGCCCATTTTGCACCAAAGTAACCATCTTCACCCCATTCTGCAATTAAACGAGGAACGTCTGGACCTTTACAAGTCCAACATGCCATTGGTTGAGGGCCATCATTTGCATTTTTGGGCGCACCAGTACGTAAAATATTACGTACATCTTCTACTGCATAAACGTGACCACGAGGTGCGTTATATTCTTTTGCGAAAGAATAGCCCCCCCATAACACGATTAAACGAGGATCTTGTTCATTAGCATAGATGATTTTGTCGCCTTTTTCAGTCGCTTTCCACGAATTGAATTGGCTAGGATATTTCTCAGCAAATTTTTCATTCACTGCTTCGATTTTTAAATTAGGGTTTGGTGCTTCCACAGGTTGTTCAACAGGCTTGTACACCATTTCAGCCATCGCTGAGTTATACACACCTAAAGCTGCGAAAGAAGTGGCCAAAACAAGGCTTTTTCTCAATGCGTTCACGATAATCACTCCATTAGGAAAGAATAAAAAACAATTTTAAATGCAAACAATTCCTATTAAGCTTTTGAATTCACTCATAAAAATAGTTCAGTGCAAGCATAAGATACCAAAAAGTAGTAGTTTTTCTAAGGTTATCTTCCAAAAGTTTGAGGTTGATCAAACTTTAAAATTAAAATACTCCTAAAGTGGTATAAAAGGATTAGGGAAGTGGTAGGTGAATTGCATATTAAGCGAAAAAAGTGCGGTCAACTTTTACATTGTTTTTGACTTATATAAAGACGATTCCATGCTCATTATTACTGACTTTAGTCTAATTTTAATGACGATTCTTTTTACGCAAACGATACCTTGTATAGAAAATGTAAATTTTTTGTGAAAAATGGTATAAAAAGCGATCATTTTCTTGATCTTATAGATGAGTCAGCTATACTCCCAGAACCTTATTTTTACCCAGCTTGTTCTATTGTTTGTTGGGATGTGATGAATACCTAAATCTATTTAACTTGGGAGAACTTTTTTATGAACAAAGTATTTAAGATTATTTGGAACAAAACGACACAATCTTTTGTCGTGACATCAGAATTAGCGAAAGGAGCCGTAAAAGCTTCTTCAAACTCCGAACAACGTGTAACAAGCGAAACACGTTTATCTTCTCTTTTTAAACTTTCTGCATTTGCACTTTCTTTATCTGCAGTGATGATGCCGGCGCAAGCGCAAGTGATTGTGGGGGATGGAAGCAATGCGCCTACAAATGTACATCCTTTTAGTATTGCGGTTGGGAACAGTGCCACATCAGCAAGCGGTGGAAGTACTACCGCTATTGGTTATGGCGTAAATGGTCGTTATGACAATAGTGTGCTGATTGGTGATGGCACAGGAAATTATGGTGGAACAGCGGGTAGTCGTAATATTCTCATCGGTCAAAATGCTCAAGTTGGCGATAGCACTTCTGTTGTACGAGTAAACCAGTCTATTGCTATTGGAGCTGGCATTAGAGCTGATAAAGCGGAGATATATGGTGGTTCTATTACTGAAGGCGCATGGGCTCGAGGCGATCAATCAATTGCGATTGGCGGTAATGTTGTTTCTTATGGTAATGCATCGGTTGCGATTGGTGGGGATGATACTGATAAAGCAGCGGCTACACAAACGACTTATATCAATACTAATGGCCAAGATAAAACGGGAACGGTTCAACAAGCATTTAAAGATTTAACTGGAGGGGATCTTCAAAGTCCCCGTTGGATGAATACGATTGCTGGTGAGGCTGCTGTATCATTAGGAACAAAAACAAAATCTGGGGATCTTTCATTAGCATTAGGTTCATTGGCTGCAGCTCAAAAAACGAATGCTGTCGCTGTTGGTACTGGGGCTAATGCATCGTTTGCAAACTCTGTTGCGATTGGTGGTGGTTCTGCGACGGATAAAGCAGGGGTTGCCTATACTACTCGTACTATTTTAGGGACAACCTATACTTGGGCTGGTGGTGCAAATACTATCGCAGGGGACGTTGTTTCCATTGGTAAAAAAGGTTATGAACGTCAACTCATCAACTTATCACCAGGTGATATTTCCGCAAATTCAACTGATGCAATTAACGGTTCTCAGCTTTATGCTGCGATGGCAGAAATTGAAAAAATTCATTATTTCTCGGTTAAATCAAATGTAACAGGTAACCAGAATAATACTGGTGCATCTGGAGTTAATGCGATTGCTATTGGTCCAAATGCGAGCACTATTACAGAAGCCTCGATTACTATGGGCTTAAATGCCAATGCATCTGATAGAGGTAAAAATGCAGTTGCGATTGGTACAGATGCTAAAACAACAGCAGAAAATGGTGTTTCATTAGGCCACAAAGCTAATAGTGAGTATTCAAACTCTACGGCAATTGGTTATTCAAGCCATGCAAATGGTGGTAATGCTACGGCTGTTGGTACTAATGCCAAAGCCGTTACTAACTCGACAGCACTAGGTTCTAATACAGATGCTAAAGAGTTAGGTGTAGCCATTGGCCATACTGCCTCTTCTGCTTATGCAGGCGTTGCTACGGGGGCAAATGCAAATGTTAGTGGCATTTATGGTATCGCAATAGGTAATAATGCTAATGCTTCAGAACAAGCATCTATTGCTATCGGTAAGGGCGCAGCTGGCTCGGCAGCTGATGGTGTAGCGATTGGTTCATCAGCTAATGCAACGGTGCAAAATTCAGTTGCACTAGGTAAAGATAGTGTTGCAGGTGGCAATGTTTTCGGTGGAACCGCCCATGAAGCCGCTTTCAAAAATGATAATGGCGTGAGTGAAAATAAACAGTTTAAAGCAGGTCTAGCTAATAATTCGCTTGGTGCTGTTTCAGTTGGTAAAGAAGGTTTTGAACGTCAAATTCAAAATGTTGGTGCAGGTCGTGTTACTGCAGACTCTACTGATGCAATTAACGGTTCACAGCTTTATACCGTATTAACTTATAGTGGCTTTAACGTACAACAAAATGGTACTTCTAAATCACGTATCAATAACAATGGTTTTGTGAACTTTAAAGATGGTAATTTAACCACAGTAAATGTAACTGATGCTGAAAATGGCACTATTGTGAAATTTGATGTGAATACAACAACTATCACTACTGATGATACCACAGGTAATGCAAAAGCGGACAATCCAAATAATATTGCAACTGCAGGTGATGTGACTAGCGCAATTAATAAAGTGCGTAACATGCCATTAACCTTTGCGGGTGACACTGGTGATAATGTAACACGTAAATTAGGTGAAACTGTTAAAGTAGTTGGTGGTGTAACTGATGTGGCTAAACTTTCTGATGGTAACATCGGTGTAGTAGCAAATGGCAATGATAAGTTAGAAATTAAATTAGCAAAGGATATCAAAGTTGATAGCGTAAAAGCTGGCGATACAACCATTAATAACGAAGGTTTAACTATTGAAGGTGGTCCAAGCGTAACTAAAGCAGGTATTAATGCCGCTGGCAATAAAATCACAGGTGTAGCTGCTGGTACCGATGATACTGATGCTGTAAATGTTTCACAATTAAACAAAGCCGTTAATGCCGCTAAAACTAAAGTGGAAGCAGGTAAGAACACGAAAGTTAATGAAACTACAGGCCCTAATGGTGAAAGTATTTATACAATTGATGCCGTTGATACATCAGCGAGTGTGACAAGCGGTTCTGATGCATTAACAGTAACAAAAGGTACACCAGCTTTAGATGGCGATACAACTGTTACCAATTATGATATTGATTTGTCAGATAAGACGAAAGACGATATCAAAAAAGGTGTTGATGCTCACGATACTGTCACTAACAAAGGTTTAACTTTTACTGGTGATAGCGGTGCAACAGATGAGAAAAAACTTGGTGAAGAAGTTGCAATTATTGGTGACAAAAATATCACGACTAAAGCAAGCGGAAGCCAAGTTGAGGTAACGTTAAACAAAAACATCAAAGTTGATAGCGTAACAGCTGGCGATACCGTTTTAAATAACGATGGTGTAAAAGTTGGTGATGATGTTGCTTTAACAAAAGATGGCTTAAAAGCGGGTGATGTATCAGTTAATAAAGATGGCTCAATCGGTCTACCGGGTAAAGATGGTGCAAACCCACTTACGATTAAGAACGCAGAGGGACCTGCTGGTGTAGATGGTGACGATGCAACTAAGAAACCTCGTTTAAATGTAAACGGTGAAAGTGTTGCTACTTTAAATGATGGCTTGAAGTTTACAGGTAATAATGAAAGTACGGTAAACAAACATAAACTGAATACCTTAGTGAAAATTAAAGGTGAAGGTATTGATGAAGCAGCCTCAAAAGACTTTAAATCAGCAGCAGGTAATATTAATGTTAAAGCAGATGGTGCTGATACATTAGAAGTTCAGTTAGCTAAAGACTTAAAAGGGTTAAATAGTGCTGAATTTAAAGATGCTGCAGGTAATGTAACAAAAATCACTCCAGCAGGTGTTGCAGTTAATAAAGCGGATAACTTGAATGCAGATGGTTCAGTTAAAGATCCAAATAAAACTGTATCAATCTCTAATACTGGCGTGAATGCAGGTGGAAACAAAGTCACTAATGTTGCAGATGGCGCTGTTGATGCCAATAGCAAAGATGCGATAAACGGTAGCCAACTTTATAAAGCTGTAGCGACCACTAATTTAACACCTAATACAACAGGAAAAATTGATACACCTGTAGATGGCTCTAAATTGGTGAATGCAACCACAGTTGCAAATGCAATCAATAATTCTGGTTGGAATGTCACTGTGAATAAAGACGGTGGTGAAGCTGAAGGTGAAACTGTTCAAAAGGTAAGCCCAGGTAATACCGTGACTTATATAGCAGGACAAAATATCAAAATTAAGCAAGATGGCATGAATTTCACTATCTCTACTACGAAAGATTTAGAAGCCGGAGCTGTGAATGCCAAAACGGTTAATACCACTACAATTAATCTTGGTGAAGGCGATAATTCAACGCCAATTACAGTAGTAAGTGGTAAAGATGCAGCACCAAATCTTGATGGTAAAACACCAAATCGTATGAACTTTGGTGGTGAAACTATCGCAACATTAAGCGATGGCTTAAAATTTGGCGCAAACGTAGGCGATGTTTACGGTGCGAAATTAAATAGCCAAATCAATGTGAAAGGCGCAGATAGCAACACAAACTGGAGTGAGTTTGATGGTGGCGATAATGTGATGACCAACATTGATAAGAGCGGTAATGTTCGTGTAGGTATCAAGAAAAACCTTAAAGTGGAAAGCGTAACTGCGAATAAATTCACTGCGGGCGATACTGTGATTGATGGTAATGGCGTAACCATTAAAAATGGTCCAAGTATGACTAAAAATGGTATTGATGCAGGTAATAAACAAATTACCAATGTTGCGCCAGGACGTATTGCAGCAGACAGTACTGATGCGGTAAACGGCAGCCAATTACACGAAGTAAAAGCTGACATGAACAACAAGATCAATAAGTTAAATGGTCAAGTGAACAAGTTAGGTAAACGTGTCAATGCGGGTACAGCAAGCGCGTTAGCGGCGTCTCAATTACCACAAGCTTACATTCCAGGTAAGAGCATGGTATCTGTGGCAGCGGGTAATTACCAAGGTCAAAATGCGGTGGCATTAGGTATGTCACGTATTTCAGATAACGGTAAAATCATTATTCGTTTAGCTGGTACTAGCGATACACAAGGTAAAGTGGGTGTAGCAGTTGGTGCAGGTTACCACTGGTAATTTATTGTTAATAAATAAAAGGCATGGGAAACCATGCCTTTTTTATTGTTAAAAGTGCGGTCGATTTTCATCGCGTTTTTCGTATAATAGGGTGAGTCAACTCGGAGAAGAATATGATTATCGGACCTTATATCAACGCACTAGCGATTATCAGTGGTGCAGTTATCGGTGCGGTGCTCGGTGGGCGCATTCCAGAGCGTTTACGTACTAATTTAACCTTAATCTTTGGTTTGTGTTCCATGGGTATGGGTATTGTGATGGTGGCGAAAACTACCAATATGCCGGCAATGATTTTATCGGTGTTATTAGGGACGATAATTGGCGAGTTGCTTTTATTGGAACAGGGGATCAATAAACTGGCATCATCAGCCAAAGGCCTTGTTGAAAAAATGTTCCCTGATAAGCCAAGTAGCATGAATAGCCAAGAAGAGTTCTTATCTAAATTTGTTGCGATTGTGGTTTTGTTTTCATTTAGTGGAACGGGGATTTTCGGGGCGATGAATGAGGGGATGAGTGGTAATTTTGATATCCTCATTGTGAAATCCTTTTTAGATTTTTTCACCGCGATGATCTTTGCCACATCACTCGGCATTTCTGTAGCAAGTATTTTTGTGCCACAAACATTGGTTCAAGTGATTTTAGCTTATTCTGCGGTGTTTATTATTCCTTTCGTGACACCTGAAATGCGAGGTGATTTTGCTGCGGTAGGCGGTATGCTAATGATAGCTGCGGGCTTTCGCATTTGTAATATCCAAATATTCCATGTAGCGAATATGCTGCCTGCTCTTTTCCTCGCTATGCCAATTTCTCATTTCTGGAGTTCCTTTTTCTAAAAAAATAGGCGTGTATAACGCCTATTTCTTTTTCTGACAATGAGGGCAATAAAAGCTATTGCGTTGCCCAATAATCATGCTTTCAATCTTAGTGCCACATTTTGGACAAGGTTTATCTTTGTTTCCGTACACTAACAATTCCTGAGCAAAATAACCAGGGCGACCATCGGGCTGTAAGAAATCTTTTAATGTTGTACCACCTTGTGTAATGGCTTTCGCTAATACGTTTTTAATCGTTTCAACGAGTAAGGCACATTGGTTTCGTGTGAGGTTTTCGGCTAATTTCATTGGGTGTAAACCACATAAAAAGAGTGTTTCATTGGCATAAATATTTCCTACGCCCACGACGACAGCATTATCCATTAAAAAGGTTTTAAGTGCGGTCGATTTCTTGCGTGATTTTTTAAAAAGGTATTCGGCGTTAAATTCATCTGAAAGCGGTTCAGGACCAAGTTTTAGGAAAAGATGAAAGTCACCTAAGCTTTCCGTCCATAACCATGCACCGAAGCGTCTCGGGTCGTTATAACGCAGTAATTTGCCATTATTCATTACAATATCAAGGTGATCGTGTTTATCAATAGAACTATCATGCGGCACAATTCGAACAGAGCCAGACATGCCTAAATGGCCAATGATATAACCTTTTTCAGTATGAATAATGAGGTATTTCGCACGACGAGAAGTATCTAAAATTTTGACGTTTTTGAGCGTTGTTAATTCAGGAGAGACAACCCAGCGTAATTGTGGTTGGCGCACTACAATTTTTTCAATGGTAAAACCTTTCAAATAGGGGCTGACACCACGCAGGGCTGTTTCGACTTCAGGAAGTTCAGGCATAGATAATCTCGGTAATGAATTTGTGGTATAAAAAAACCCGAACAATGTCGGGCTTTTTTCAAATCAGCAAAATTATTTGATTTTTGCTTCTTTATAGATAACGTGTTTACGCACTACTGGATCAAATTTTTTGATTTCCATTTTTTCAGGCATATTACGTTTGTTTTTATCAGTTGTGTAGAAGTGACCGGTCTCTGCAGTAGAAACTAAACGGATTTTCTCACGAGCGCCTTTAGCTGCCATGTTTTAGCTCCTTAGATTTTTTCGCCACGAGCACGGATTTCAGCTAACACTGCATCAATGCCTTTTTTATCGATAATACGCATACCTTTCGCAGTTAAACGTAAGGTCACGAAACGGTTTTCACTTTCAACCCAGAAACGGTGAGTGTGAAGGTTTGGAAGAAAACGACGACGTGTCGCATTCAACGCGTGTGAGCGGTTGTTACCCACAGCTGGACGCTTGCCTGTTACTTGACAAACTCTAGACATAATAATCTCCAATAATTTAAATATAAGCTCGAGCTTATGGTTCGGATAATGAAGCTTAAAACTAAGCTTGCTTCCTCGTCAGGTCGCAGTATCCGACCCACTTACTATATTAAAGGTCGCAAATTATACTGACTTTATTTTCATTTCTCAAGTCCAAAAGCGATTTTTCCGTCTTTAAATGGAAATGAATGATAAAAAAATCATCAAATTCTCTAAAACTATAACAGATTATGTTCAGCAAAAGAATAACAAGTCCCTTTGCCGACAATAAAATGATCCAAAATACGAATATCCATTAACTCAGCGGCTTCAATAATTTTTTGTGTGATCATTTTATCGGAATAGCTCGGTTCTGCTAGGCCAGAAGGGTGGTTGTGAGCCAAAATTAAGGCGGCTGCATTGCAGTAAAGGCTTTCTTTGATGATTTCTCGTGGATAAACATTCGTTACATTAATTGTACCTAAAAATAACCGCTCTTTTTTAATCAAACGATGTTGATTATCTAGAAATAACACCATAAAAATTTCACGTTCTTCGTGGTGAAGCTCCGCTTGAAGATAAAGCTTTACCGTAGATGTGTCGCTAAATACATGCTCTATCAGTAATTCTTGCTTCAGATACCGCTTTGTCATTTCTGTGGTGGCTTGCAGTTGAATAAACTGCGTAATGCCTAATCCTTTTACTTTGCAAAAGGCTTCTTTATCTGCGCTTAATAAGGTTCGAAGAGAGCCAAAATGTTGCAGCACGTTATGTGATAATTCCATGACAGGGCAACCTTTAATCCCTGTTCGTAGAAAAATAGCGAGTAATTCGTGATCTTCTAGGGCTTCAACGCCATATTTCAACAATTTTTCACGAGGCATTAAAGGAGAGTTTGTTTGCATATTAATTAATGAAAAGAAAAAAGTGCGGTCAATTTTCAGGATGTTTTCAATCTTTGCGAGAAACTAGTTTTATTTTTGAAATCGAGATCGCAAAAATAAAATTTTTTATTGGAGAAATTTGAAGTAAAATAGGCGACCTTAAGTTGTTAAGTACTAACACACAAAACATATCCATTCTATTAAGTCGTAGCGGAGTAGCAAATGAGCTTGAGCGGAAAGCGTATTGTTGTCGGGATTACAGGAGGCATTGCCGCCTATAAAACCATTGAGTTTATTCGTTTATTACGCAAATCTAACGCAGAAGTTCGAGTAGCTTTAACACCAGCTGCCGCTGAATTTGTCACACCTTTAACGCTACAAGCCATTTCGGGTAATGCGGTTTCTCAATCTTTACTTGATCCACAAGCTGAATTAGCCATGGGACATATTGAGCTGGCCAAATGGGCTGATGCGATTGTGATTGCGCCAGCCAGTGCCGATTTTATTGCGCGTTTAACCGTTGGAATGGCAAATGATTTACTCAGTACGATTTGTCTCGCGACAAGTGCACCTATTTTGCTCGCACCGGCTATGAATCAGCAAATGTACCGCCAGGCGATTACACAACAAAATTTGACCGCCCTTTCTGCGCGAGGTGTTCATTTTGTTGGGCCAAATAGCGGTTTTCAGGCTTGTGGCGATGTGGGCGCGGGCAGAATGTCTGAGCCGGCTGAAATTTTTGAGTCGCTTCAATCACTTTTTGCTGTTCAACAAGATTTAGCTGATTTAAGTATCACTATTACAGCTGGTCCGACGCGTGAAGCTATCGATCCTGTTCGTTATATTTCTAATCACAGCTCAGGTAAAATGGGCTTTGCAATTGCCGAGGCTTTTGCAAAACGTGGGGCAAATGTTACCTTAATTGCGGGGCCTGTTAATCTGGCTACACCGAAAAATGTTCATCGTATTGATGTGACAACCGCCCATGAAATGTGGCAAGCCTCCCTTGAAAGTGCGGTCAAAAATAGCATCTTTATTGGCTGTGCCGCGGTGGCTGATTATAGAGTTGAGGAAGCCGCTGATCAAAAAATTAAGAAAACCAATGATAACGATGAGCTTTCTCTTAAATTGGTGAAAAATCCAGACATTATCGCAAGTGTGGCAAGTTTAGAAAAAGATCGTCCATTTGTTGTGGGCTTTGCAGCTGAAACGCAAAATGTCGCTGAATATGCGAAGAGCAAACTTCAACGCAAAAATTTAGATATGATTTGTGCCAATGATGTATCGGGTGGGCAAGTATTCGGACAAGACCAAAATGCTTTGCAGATCTTTTGGAAAACAGGTGAAAAAACGTTGCCGTTAGCTGATAAAAATAAATTGGCAGAAGTGTTGGTCACTGAAATTGTTGAGCATTATCACAAATAAAATACATTCAAAATTCGTTGGATTTTGTGACCGCACTTTTGTATGACAGATTTCTTTTAAAGGATAAATAAGCATGAAAAAAATTGATGTAAAAATTTTAGATAGCCGTATTGGCAACGAATTTCCTTTACCAACCTATGCAACTGAAGGTTCAGCAGGTTTGGATTTACGTGCATTGCTTGAAGAGGGCATCGAAATTCAACCAGGCGAAACCAAACTTATTCCAACAGGCCTTTCAATTTATATTGCCGATCCGAACCTTGCAGCAGTGATTCTGCCTCGTTCTGGTTTAGGCCATAAACACGGTATCGTATTAGGTAACTTAGTGGGCTTAATTGATTCAGATTACCAAGGTCCATTAATGGTATCGGTATGGAATCGTGGTCATGAACCGTTCAAAATTGAAGTTGGTGATCGTATTGCGCAATTAGTCTTTGTGCCAGTAGTACAAGCGGAATTCAATATTGTCAGCGAATTTACCGAAACTGAACGTGGTGAGGGCGGTTTTGGTCATTCAGGTAAAAAATAAACTATGGTAGAACAATTATCTCTCGTAGAAGTTGATGAGATTGCCGCGGAAATTAAACCGCCAAAAATCGAAAAACGCACGGTAAAAGAACGTCGTCAACAAGTGTTGACGGTGCTTACGCATATGCTACATTCTGAACGCGGAATGGAGCGTATGACAACAGCGCGTTTGGCGGAAGAAGTGGGTGTGTCAGAGGCGGCGCTTTATCGTTACTTCCCAAGTAAAACCAAAATGTTTGAAGCGTTGATCGATAATATCGAAGCGAATTTATTTAGCCGTATCACCACATCAATTCGTAATGAAACCAATACGATGAATCGTGTACGTGACATTATGCAGATGATCCTCGACTTTGCGCGTAAAAACCCAGGGTTAACACGTATTTTAACCGGACATGCTTTGATGTTTGAGGAGCCACTTTTGCAGGCTCGTGTCGCGCAATTTTTCGATCGTCTTGAAATGCAATTTGTGAATATTTTACAAATGCGAAAATTACGCGAAGGGCGTGGTTTTAATGTTGATGAACGTATTATTGCAGGGCATTTAGTGACGCTTTGTGAAGGGCAGTTTATGCGTTATGTCCGCACAAACTTCCGTTTAGGTGCAAATCAAAGTTTTGAACAGCAATGGCGTTTTCTAGAACCGCTTTTTGCTTAATTGACTTTAGTTGATAAATATATGATTATTCCGTGGCAAGAATTGCCAACAGAAACCTTAGAAAATATTGTGGAAAGTGTGGTGCTTAGAGAAGGCACCGATTATGGTTCACACGAATTTTCTTTAGAACAAAAAAAACAACACCTACTAAACAAGATTCACAATGAAAGTGCAGTGATTGTTTGGTCAGAGTTACATGAATCCATTGATATAAAAGATAAAATGGAATTTCTAAAATAAATCAATAGGAGCTTATATGTCAGAAAATGTAGAATTATTAGAAGAACAAAAGCCCCAGGACGATGATCAGCAACGTGATCCTGCTCTGGATTGGTTCCTAACCCACTGTCATTTACATAAATATCCGGCAAAATCGACCTTAATCCACGCAGGGGAAGATGCCAATATTTTATATTTCTTAATTAAAGGAACGGTGATGGTTTCATCGAAAGATGATGAAGGCAAAGAGATGATTTTATCTTATTTAGGTGCTGGACAATTTTTTGGTGAAGCGGGTTTATTTGACGAAGGTTCGAAACGTTCTGCTTGGGTAAAAACGAAAACCCCTTGTGAAATTGCAGAAATTTCTTATAAAAAATATCGTCAGCTTATCCAAATTAATCCTGAGATTTTAATGTTCCTTACTTCTCAGTTATCAAAACGCTTGCAAAATACATCTCGACAAGTGACTAACCTGGCCTTTTTGGATGTGGCGGGGCGTATTGCTCAGGCGCTTATGCATCTAGCAAAACAACCTGAAGCCATGACTCATCCGGATGGCATGCAGATTAAAATTACTCGTCAGGAAATTGGTCAAATGGTGGGCTGTTCACGTGAAACCGTAGGGCGAATAATTAAGATGCTGGAAGATCAAAATCTAATTCATGCGCACGGTAAAACCATTGTGGTTTACGGCACTCGATAGTAAAAATAACCGTCTTTAATAAGACGGTTATTTTGTTTTTGTTACATTGATGTGATAGTTGAAATGCCTTTGTTAATTTTTATACGAAAAACGAAAAAATACTTCTTTTAGTGCAATATCTTAATTGACAAAATAGCGGAAGACTTCTATCATACCACTGCCTTCCAATGTAGTTTCTTTGGAAGTCAGGATTGGTCTCCTGAATATATAAGTGGCTTTTAAAAGATTCTTAATCTTTTAATTTTATATCGCAGACTGGAACCCCAGAGATGCTTTAAATCTATGGTGGGCTAGGTAGAAATCCCGCAGGGATGCGATGCAGTAAGCCACTTGCTGTTAAGACCAATTCTGCTTAGTTCCACCACCCTTCAAAACAATTTTCAAACTTTCATTTAACTCAACTCGAGCAACAAATTCTCAGCTAAAGTGCGGTCATTTTTACTTTGTTTTTGGCAAAAAAATACCGACCCATTTCTGAGTCGGTATTTCATTTGGTGTGTGTTATTTCACTTTTTGTTTCATGGCTTCTGCCACAAGTTCAGCTTCAGGGCCGAGAACCACTTGTAAGCCATCGTTACCGATTTTCACGATACCTTTTGCGCCAAGAGACTTGAGCTGTTCTTCATTAATTTTGTGTTGGTCCACTAAGCTTAAACGTAAGCGAGTGATACAAGCATCAATATTTTTGAAGTTATCAGCACCACCTAAAGCATCAATAAATTTGACCGCTCTTTCTTCACGAGATTGGCTCGCTGCTGGTTGTGCTGCAGTGGTTTCTTCTGCTTCTTCTGTACGACCTAATGTTTTTAAGTTGAAAGCTTTAATTGCAAAACGGAATACTGCATAGTAAATCACGAAGAATACTAAGCCTTGTACGATTAGCATATACCATTCAACGGCTAATGGGTTACGTGATGAAAGCACCATATCCACGAGACCCGCACTGAAACCGAAGCCTGCGATCCAATGCATTGTCGCCGCGATAAAGACGGAAATACCGGTCAATACCGCGTGGATGAAGTAAAGCACTGGTGCAACAAACATGAAAGAGAATTCTAATGGCTCGGTGATACCAGTGAAGAATGAGGCAAATGCACCTGCAAGCATGATTGATGCCACTTTAGTTCTTTGACTTGGTTTAGCGCTGAGATAAATCGCTAATGCTGCACCCGGTAAACCGAACATCATAACAGGGAAGAAACCGGCTTGATACATACCCGTTACACCAACCGTTGCAGTACCTTCAGCAAGTGATTTTGCACCACCTAAGAAGTTTGGAATGTCATTGATACCTGCGACGTCAAACCAGAATACAGAGTTCAATGCATGGTGTAAGCCAACAGGAATGAGTAAACGGTTGAAGAAACCGTAAAGACCCGCACCAACAGCGCCTAAGTCTTTAATGCTTTCACCGAATGAAACTAAACCGCCGAAAATATATGGCCAGATGTAAAGCAATATGAAGCTGATGAACATCATGACAAAAGAAACGACGATTGGCACAAGGCGTTTTCCGCTAAAGAAGGAAAGTGCTTTTGGCAATTCCACTTGATAGAAGCGGTTATAAAGTTCAGCTGAAATCACCCCGATCAAAATCCCAATAAATTGGTTATTGATTTTCCCGAAGGCGGCTGGCACTTCACTTACATCGATATGTTGTAGCTGAGCAACACTGCCAGGTGAAAGTAGAGTGGTTACCACATAGTAACCCACTAAACCTGAAAGTGCAGCAGAACCATGTTTGTCCTTAGATAAACCGAAAGCAACGCCAACGGCAAAAAGCAAGCCCATGTTATCAATGATAGCACCGCCTGATTTAATTAAAAATGCAGCAAGTTGACTGTTAGCTCCCCAGCCATCTGGATCAAGCCAATAACCAATACCCATCAGTACAGCCGCTGCTGGTAAGACAGCAACAGGTACCATTAAGGCTTGCCCAATTTTTTGCGCATAACCTAACACATTCATTTTTTTCTCCTATTTATAGTAATGAAGTATTACTTCATATTCTAAAGTAAAAAAAAATATTTTGTATAAATGTGGTAACTTTATCTCAAAATTGAGAAGCCGATCACAAATTTTGAAATTGTACTTCAAAAAATATTTTTTTATGGTGCAAGTTTTACTGCGTTTTACTATAATGGCCAGAAAGCCAAAAAGGAAACCAAGTGTTACTGTCTAATGTAGGAGTTTATATGTCGAAATTATCACATAATGAAGTCTTAGATAAAATCAAATTTGGTCTTATTGCTTCTTGTCAGCCTGTCGATGACGGCCCGATGGATAAACCAGAAATCGTGGCGGCCATGGCACAGGCTTCTGTTGCTGGTGGCGCCGCCGGATTGCGTATCGAGGGCATAGAAAATCTTAAAGCAACACGCCCTACTGTGAATGTACCGATTATTGGTATTGTGAAACGTGATTTACCTGACAGCCCTGTACGAATCACGCCATTTTTGCATGATATTGAAGATTTAGCGAAAGCTGGTGCAGATATTATTGCCGTGGATGGGACAAATCGCCCTAGACCAGTAGATATTGAAAGTGCGGTCAAAAAAATCCACGAATTAGGCTGTTTAGCCATGGCAGATTGTTCGAATTTAGAAGAAGGCTTGTACTGTCAAAAACTGGGTTTTGATATTGTGGGCAGTACGATGTCTGGCTACACCGGTGGCACTGTGCCGGAAGAGCCTGATTATCAATTAGTTAAAGATTTGAAAGCAGCAGGTTGTCGAGTCATGGCAGAAGGACGCTATAACACCCCTGAGTTGGCGAAAACGGCAATTGAAATTGGTGCTTATTGTGTGACCGTAGGTTCTGCATTAACTCGCTTAGAGCATATCGTAAGTTGGTTTACCGAAGCCATTCATTCAGCGAAAAAATAAAGGAAGAAGATATGTCATTAACAGTGGATAGTGGTCAGACATTACAGCGTTGTTTGGCATTAGATATTGGTGGCACGAAAATCGCTTCTGCTATAGTGAAAAATGGTGAGATTCAACAGCGCAAACAGATTTCCACGCCACAAGATGATGCTGCGCAAGCGATGCATCAAACCCTTGCTCAGTTGCTAAAAGAATATGAAGGGCAGTTTGATTATGTCGCCGTGGCTTCAACGGGCATTATTAATCAAGGCATTCTGACTGCACTTAATCCTAAAAATTTGGGTGGATTAGCCCAATTTCCATTAAAAGATAGCATTGCACAGCACACCGATAAACCAATTGGCTTACTTAATGACGTGCAAGCTGCCGCCTATGCAGAGTATCAATTACAAAATCCTAATGATGTTCAAAACTTTACCTTTATTACGGTTTCAACAGGTGTAGGGGGCGGTTTAATTTTAAATCATCGTTTACTTACTGAGCCAAACGGCATTGCAGGGCATATAGGTCATACTTTGGCCGATCCTAATGGTCCAGTTTGCGGTTGTGGTCGCCGTGGCTGTGTTGAAGCTATTGCATCAGGTCGAGCGATTGAAGCGGTTTCTTCTCAATGGGATGATCCTTGTGATCCGAAAGAAGTTTTTGCGCGTTTTCGTCAAAATGATGAAAAAGCAACCGCACTTGTGACTCGTTCAGCCCAAGCTATTGCGAATTTAATTGCAGATTTGAAGATTGGATTAGACATGCAAAAAGTCGTGGTTGGCGGTAGTGTAGGGTTGGCAGAAGGCTATTTGCCGTTAGTTCAATCTTTATTAGGTGAACTTCCCGCTGTTTATCACTGCGAATTAGAAAGCGCTCAATTTGGACAAGATGCAGGCTTGATTGGTGCAGCCTACTGGGTGAAAGATTGCTTATTACAAGCAAAAAATACGGGAGTGGTTTATGGCTAAGAATGGCAATATTTTAAATACCATCAGCTCGTTGTATCGTAGTTTAACAAAGACGGAAAAGAAAATTGCGGATGCAATTTTATTGAATCCCGATCTTGCGGTGCAAGCTCCTTTAGCTGAAATTGCCGCTCATTTAGAAGTGGGGGAGGCGACCTTTGTACGTTTTTGCCGTACTCTCGGCTTTAAAGGCTTCAGTGATTTTAAATTGGAATTATCCATCGAGCTTGCCACAAAAGATGGCAAAGATAACACTGTATTAGATTCTGATATTACCGATTCTGACAACTCGTTGAATATTGCACATAAGCTGAAATCCGCCATCAATAACGTGATGGATGAAACCATTAATTTATTAGATTTTGAGCAGTTGGAAGAGACCGTAAAAGCCATTCAACAAGCGAATCGTGTTTTTTTATTTGGTGTGGGTACATCTGGCATTACTGCGGAAGATGCCAAAAACAAACTGATGCGTATCGGTGTGCAAGTAGATGCCACGGGTAACAACCATTTTATGTATATGCAGGCATCTTTATTGACGAAAAAGGATGTGGCAATTGGTTTAAGCCATTCCGGTTATTCTCAAGAAACCACTCATACCATGAAAATCGCCAAAGAAAACGGTGCCAAAACCATTGCGATTACGCACAGTTTGCGTTCACCCATCACAGAATATGCCGATCTTGTTTTAGTGAATGGGAATAAACAAGGTAAGCTACAAGGCGACTCTATCGGCACGAAGATCGCTCAATTATTCGTATTAGATTTGATTTACGCTTTATTAGTACAGGCATCACAGGAAAGTGCGGTCAAAATAAAGCAAAAAACATTAAATGTCATTTTAGAACAACGTATCAAATAGGAGAGAAAAATGCGTAACTTAAAAGGTATTTTTAGTGCGTTATTAGTATCATTCAATGAAGATGGCTCTATCAATGAAAAAGGTTTGCGTGAAATTATTCGCTATAACATTGATAAGATGAAAATTGATGGTTTATATGTAGGTGGTTCAACAGGTGAAAACTTCATGCTTTCTACGGAAGAGAAAAAACAAATTTTCCGTATCGCGAAAGATGAAGCAAAAGACCAAGTTGCGCTAATCGCACAAGTGGGTAGTGTGAACTTACATGAAGCAGTGGAATTAGGTAAATATGCAACGGAATTAGGCTATGACAGTCTTTCTGCAGTAACCCCGTTCTACTATAAATTTAGCTTCCCTGAAATCAAACATTACTATGACACTATCATTGCTGAAACAGGCAATAACATGATTGTGTACTCAATTCCGTTCTTAACAGGCGTGAATATGGGGATTGAGCAATTCGGCGAACTTTATAAAAACCCGAAAGTGCTAGGTGTGAAATTTACCGCAGGGGATTTCTATCTATTAGAACGCTTGAAAAAAGCTTATCCAAATCACCTCATTTGGGCTGGTTTTGATGAAATGATGGTGCCGGCAGTATCTCTTGGTGTAGATGGTGCTATCGGTAGTACATTCAACGTAAATGGTGTGCGTGCAAGACAAATCTTTGAATTAACCAAACAAGGTAAATTGGCTGATGCGCTTCAAGTTCAACACGTGACCAATGACCTTATCGAAGGCATTTTAGCAAATGGCTTATATCTCACTATCAAAGAGTTATTGAAACTAGATGGTGTGGATGCAGGTTATTGCCGTGAGCCAATGACAGCGAAAGCAACACCAGAGCAATTAGCGAAAGCGAAAGAGTTAAAAGCAAAATATTTATAAATTAATGGAAAAGTGACCGCACTTACTTCTTTCCTCCCTCTTCAATGGGGGAGGAAAAAATGTCGGTGTAGTACTGATAAGGAAGGTTATTATGCGTCTCATTCCTCTGAACAATGAACAACAAGTCAGCCGTTGGGCGGCGCGTCATATTGCTGATCGAATTAATCATTTTAAACCTACAGCAGAACGTCCTTTTGTATTAGGTTTACCAACAGGCAGTACACCACTTAAGACCTATCAAGAATTGATTAAATTAAATCAAGCCGGAGAAGTGAGTTTTAAACATGTGGTGACCTTTAATATGGATGAATATGTGGGTTTGCCAAAAGAACATCCAGAAAGCTATCACAGTTTTATGCATAATAATTTCTTCAAACATATTGATATTCAACCGCAAAATATCAATATTTTGAATGGTAACACCGATGACCATGATGAAGAATGTCGTCGTTATGAAGAAAAAATTAAATCTTACGGTAAAATTCATTTATTTATGGGCGGCGTAGGTGTTGATGGCCATATTGCCTTTAACGAACCTGCTTCTTCTTTAAGTTCGCGTACCCGTATTAAAACCTTAACGCCTGATACCATTATCGCGAATTCTCGTTTCTTTAATAACGATGTAAATCAAGTACCAAAATATGCTTTAACAATCGGCGTGGGTACATTACTTGATGCAGAAGAAGTGATGATTTTAGCTACGGGCCATAATAAAGCCTTAGCCGTACAAGCTGCAGTAGAAGGCGGTATTAATCACCTTTGGACGGTAAGTGCCTTACAGCTCCATCGCCATTTTGTTTTAGTATGTGATGAGCCTGCTCTGCAAGAATTAAAAGTGAAAACAGTGAAATATTTTACCGAATTGGAAGGTCGCGCGATTCATAGTGTGTTATAAGTGCGGTTAATTTTAATTTGATTTTAGGAAGGTATGATGAAGTATGCATTAATTAACAGCGTAATCTACACCAAAAATGAGGTGTTAAGAGATTATGCGGTGGTTATTGAAGGGGAATATATTCAATCCGTTATTCCACAAAGCGAATTAGAGAGTGGGATTAAAACCATTGATTTAAAAGGGCATAATCTCACAGCGGGCTTTATTGATCTGCAGTTAAATGGCTGCGGTGGCGTGATGTTTAACGATCAAACAAGCGTAGAAACATTAGAAATTATGCAAGCGACTAATTTGAAATCAGGCTGTACTAGTTTCTTACCAACGTTTATTACTGCACCAGATGAAGATATCAAACGCGCAGTAAATATTATGCGTGAGTATTTGAATAAGCATAAAAATCAAGCGCTTGGCTTACACATCGAAGGGCCTTATTTGAGCTTAGAGAAAAAAGGCGTGCACCGCCCGGAATATATCCGTGAAGCGACGCCAGAGATGAAAGATTTCTTATGTGATAATGCGGATGTTATCACTAAACTGACCATTGCCGCTGAAAACTCAACGGTGCAATATATTCCTGACTTTGTAAAAGCGGGTATTATCGTATCTATAGGTCATTCTAATGCGACTTATGAAGTAGCAAAAGCCGCCTTTCATAAAGGGGCAACCTTTGCGACACACTTGCATAATGCGATGTCGCCGATCAGTTCTGGACGTGCAATGGGCGTAGTTGGTGCAGTGTTAGACTCCGATGTTTACACCGGCATTATTGTAGATGGCGTGCATGTGAATTTTGGTAACGTTCGCTTAGATAAAAAAGCGAAAGGTGACAAACTTTGCATTGTAACCGATTCTCTTGCTGCTGCAGGTGCGCCACCAGAATTGGAAACGTTTACTTTTGTAGGTAAACCGATTTATGTGAAAGAAGGTCGTTGCTACGATGCAAATGGCACGATCGCAGGTGCATCAATTACCATGATTGAATCCATCAAAAATGCCGTGGAATATGTGGAAATTCCATTAGCAGAAGCGATTCGTATGAGTAACCTTTACCCTGCGAGAGCAATCGGTGTAGATGATCGTTTAGGCTCAGTTGAAGCGGGTAAAGTAGCAAACTTGGCGGTGTTCACAAAAGATTATGATGTGATTGGTACCGTATTGAATGGTGAATGGAAACCCAACTAAAGTGCGGTCAAAAATAGTATTATTTTAAACGTAATCCGATCCTTAAGCAGATCGGATTATTTTTTATAGTTGCAATTCTGTGATCTTACCGGTATCTACTTGGAATAACTTTCCTTTTCCCACTTGCATTTCTTTCAGTTGGCCTTGAGTAATAGTCGTGACAAAAACTTGAGAACCACTTTGTTGTAAGCGTTCAGCAAGCAGGACGCGTTTATGTTGATCCAATTCAGAGGCAAAGTCATCAATTAAAAAGATACAATGACGTTGCTTTTGAATCATTAAGTGTTCACCTTGTGCTAAACGGAGTGCACACATCAATAATTTCAATTGACCACGAGAGAGTACATCTTCTACGGGGAGTCCATTGGCTTTAAAGCGGAAATCCGCTTTTTGTGGACCAGAAACCGTATAACCAATGGCTTTGTCTCGCTCAAAGTTTTGCGCCAGTAATTCACCATATTCTGTCTCTTTCTCCCAACCTTGATGAAAGCTGACAGTAATTTCTAATTCAGGTAAAAATAACTGGCAGGTCTTTTCAATTTCTGGGCGCAAGGCTTCGGCATATTCAGCCCGCCAATCACTCACTTGGTTGGCTAATTTAGCTAATTCAATATCCCATATTTTTATTGCAGAATAAGGCTGATTTTGACTTAATGCGGCATTTCGTTGTTTTAATAAGCGGTTTAATGCGACCCAAGAGGAATGAAAACTGTTATGGTGGTGGAATAAGCCCCAATCTAAAAATGCGCGTCGAAAACTTGGCCCACCATTTAGTAGGGTCAGCCCTTCAGGCGTAATTAATTGCATCGGTAAAAGGTGAGCGAGATCGGCAATTTTATTGCCGTCTTCACCGTTTATTTTTGCAATGGTATTACCTTGACGAAGTTTTTGTAAGCCAACAGACCATTGATGCTGACTTTCTTGAATTTGGCCAAAAAGCGTGAAATGAGGTTCGTCGTAAGAAATGATGCGATTTGCGACCGCACTTTTGAAAGAGCGTCCATGCCCGAGATAAAAAATTGCTTCTAATAAGCTCGTTTTTCCGCTGCCGTTGTTGCCGACTAAAAAGTTAAAGCCGTGATCAAATTCAAGATCCACGGCATTTAAATTTCTAAATTTTTCAACAATTAAGCGAGAAATGGCCATTATTCTTAGAGGCGCATTGGCATAATGACGTATTCTGCGCTTGCATCTTCGCTGTTTTCAATTAAGCAGCTTGATGACGCATCAGTGAGGCGAATACGTACTTGTTGGCATTTTAAGGCGTTCAATACATCTAAAATGTAAGTCACATTAAAGCCCACTTCCATTTCTTCGCCTTGATAATTCACATCCACGATTTCTTCTGCCACTTCGTGTTCTGGGTTAGATGCGGTAATTTTAAGTTGGTTTTCACTTAAGTTTAAACGCACGCTACGTACACGTTCATTTGAAAGAATAGATGCACGTACAAAGGCTTGTTTTAAGGTTTCCCAGTTACCTTCTACGATACGAGTTGCATTACGTGGTAATACACGACGGTAATCCGGGAAGCGACCATCAATGAGTTTTGAGGTAAACACAATGTGGTTTAAGTGGATACGAAGATTATTCGTGCCGATTTGCAAACGAGCAAGTTCGTCACTGCTTTCTAATAAACGATTCAGTTCTAATACACCTTTGCGAGGGAGAATAACTGAATGGGTTTGCAGATCTTGATCTAATTCGATCGTACAAACGGCAAGACGGTGACCGTCAGTTGCAACAGTACGTAATAAATTACCTTCCGTTTCAAATTTCATGCCGTTTAAGAAATAGCGGGCATCCTGGTTTGCCATTGAAAATTGGGTGGCTTCAATTAAGCGACGCAAGGTGCTTTGCGGTAACGCAAAATCCACTTCAGATTGCCAATCCGTTAGATTTGGATATTCTTCAGCGGGCAGAGTAGTGAGATTAAATTTACTGCGACCTGATTCTACAATGGCGCGATCTTCTTCAAAGGTAACTGTAATTTCAAATTCATCTGATAATGTACGGCAAATATCTAAGAATTTTTTAGCCGGAATGGTGAACGCGCCATCTGCCGTTGAAGAAGAAAGTTGAGTATAGCTAGAAAGCTCAACTTCAAGGTCTGTACCTGTAATAGTCAAACGGTTATCTTCAATTTGTAATAACACGTTATTTAATACAGGAATATTCGGACGATTGCTCAATACGCCACAAACTTGCTGTAAGGGTTTTAATAGATTTTCTCTTGAAATGCTAAATTGCATCATTGGCTCCTTATGCAGATAATGTGCGAATTAAATTCGCCCAATCTTCTTGAATACTACTGTCTTTTTCACGGAATTTTGGCACTTCACGACAAGCATTTAAGACTGTTGTATGGTCGCGTTCAAAGGCACGGCCAATTTCCGGTAAGCTTTTATTGGTTAATTCTTTTGCTAATGCCATCGCAACTTGGCGTGGGCGAGTGACTGATCTCGCTCTGCTTTTTGATTTTAAATCCGCCACTTTAATTCGATAGTATTCTGCCACGACTTTTTGAATGTTTTCAATGGTGACCAAACGTTCTTGTAAGGCGAGAATATCTTTTAATGTGTCACGCACAAAATCAATATCAATGTGACCACCTTTGAAGTCTTGCATCGCTTTCACACGGTTTAACGCACCTTCTAATTCACGAACATTGGTGCGTAAGCGTTGGGCAATAAAGAATGCCACTTCTTCCGGCAGCTCCATATTATGTTCTTCTGCTTTTTTCAGCAAAATCGCAACACGAGTTTCTAAATCAGGTGGTTCAATCGCAGTGGTTAAACCCCAGCCGAAACGAGATTTTAGGCGTTCTTCAATTTTCTCAATTTCTTTTGGATAGCGGTCAGAGGTCAAAATAATTTGACGACTAGTTTCAAATAAACTATTGAAAATATGGAAAAACTCTTCTTGTGTTTTTTCTTTCTCTGCAAAGAATTGAATATCATCCACTAATAATGCATCAAGAGAACGATAGAATTTTTTGAATTGATCCATTTTATTATCACGCATTGCTTTTACCATGTGCTGCATAAAATTATTAGCATGGATATAAAGCACGCGGGCATTCGGTTTATTCGCTAAAATGCCATTACCGATTGCGTGTAATAAGTGTGTTTTACCTAAACCTGTACCCCCATATAAAAAGAATGGGTTTGCCGTTGGTTCACCTGGTGCAAGAGCAAGTTTTTGACCTACAGCACGGGCGAGTTGGTTTGATTTACCTTCAACAAAGTTTTCAAATAAATGCTTACGATTTAGATGTGATTCAAATTTAGTTGGCGCATCAGATTCTTGCTGAAAACTCACCGCACTTTTTTGATGATTAGCTGTTTGAGTTGAGGACGGTTCAACAGCTTTTGGAGCTGGTTTTACCCCTTCTTTTACGATAATTTGTAAATTTGGATTTTTAGCGAGGACTTGGCAAATTTGATGAATTTGAGCCAAGTAATGATTTTCCACCCAGCTTTTCACAAACATATTGGACGCATATAACACTACTTGATCTTGCGAGATGACATCCGCTTGTAATGGGCGTAACCAAGTGCTGAGATCCATCGGAGAAACCTGATCTTGTAGTTGAGATAAGCAATCTTGCCATAGGGTAGAAAGGCTCACGATAAATTATCCTTATGTTATATGCGTATAAAATAAAAGCCGCAAAAGTGCGGTTAAAAATCGAAGAGAATTTTACAATAATTTAGGTAAAAGATCTTCTGTTGCTCATCAAAAAAAGACAAAAAGGTTGCTTGAGATTTTGCCCAAAATCCGTATAATCCCCACGATTTTAGAAGAAACGGAAGATTATTTCGGAATTTTCTCTTTTCTTATTTGACGAAAGCCCAATTTATGATTAAAATTGCGGTCTATTTTTTATAACCCTTGTTGTGTTTTGAATATCAAAACAGTAAACCATTTTGATTTAGGTAGATTACAATGAAACGTACATTTCAACCTTCTGTATTAAAACGTAGCCGTACTCACGGTTTCCGTGCTCGTATGGCAACTAAAAACGGCCGTCAAGTTTTAGCTCGTCGTCGTGCTAAAGGTCGTAAGAGTTTATCTGCATAATCACCTCTTTTAGTGATTAAGCTAAACTTCTCTCGGGAGTTACGATTGTTAACTCCCACTCAATTCAAAAATGTCTTCGAACAACCGTTTCGAGCAAGCACCCCTGAAATTACCGTTCTCGCACGCAAAAATAATCTTGAGCATCCACGCTTAGGTTTAACCGTGGCTAAAAAACATCTTAAACGAGCGCATGATCGTAATCGTATCAAACGTTTAGTTCGTGAAAGTTTTCGTTTATCCCAACATAATTTGCCTTCTTGTGACTTTGTCTTTGTAGCGAAACGTGGCATTGGTCAGCTTGATAATAAAACGTTTTTACAAACTTTGGATAAATTATGGGCACGTCACATTCGTTTGGCACAAAAATTCTCATCGCTTTAATTAAGTTTTATCAAGTAGCGATTAGCCCTTTAATCGGGCCCCGTTGTCGTTTTGTGCCAACCTGTTCTTGTTATGGTGTTGAGGCGTTAAAAACACATGGATTGTTAAAAGGTAGTTGGCTTACGCTAAAACGTGTATTAAAATGTCACCCCTTAAGCGCCGGTGGATTCGATCCTGTTCCGCCGAAAAAGATTAATAATAACGATGAGAAAAAATAATGGACTCAAGACGTAGCCTATTAGTGCTTGCACTACTCTTTATTTCTTTCCTTGTTTATCAGCAATGGCAACTTGATAAAAATCCACCGGTTCAACAACAGACCACGGAACAAACCACAACCGCCTCTTCTGATGTACCGGCAAGTTCTTCTTCATCTGCCGAAGTAGTGGCAGACTCACAAACCAAAGGTCACATTATTACATTAGAAAATGATGTATTCCGTTTGAAAGTGGATACATTAGGTGGTGATGTAATCAGTTCTGAATTATTAAAATATGATGCAGAATTAAATTCAAAAGAACCTTTCGTTTTATTAAAATATACAAACGAGTATGTTTACATTGCACAAAGCGGCTTAATCGGTAAAAACGGGATCGATACAAAAGCAGGTCGCGCGCAATATCAAGTTACGGGTGATAATTTCAAATTAGCAGAAGGTCAAAATGAACTTTCTGTACCACTAACATTTGAAAAAGATGGTGTCACTTATCGTAAAATCTTTGTATTAAAACGCGATAGCTATGATGTAGGGGTTAACTTTGAAATTGTGAACCAAAGTGGTAGTACAATTGAAGTTGAACCTTACGGCCAATTAAAGCATACATTAGTTGAAAGCAGCGGTAACGTGGCAATGCCTACTTATACCGGTGGTGCATATTCTTCTTCTGAAACAAATTACAAAAAATATAGCTTCAGCGATATGAAAGACAAAAATCTTTCTATCGATACCAAAGCAGGTTGGGTTGCTATTTTACAGCACTATTTCGTATCAGCTTGGATCCCAAATCAAGATGTAAATAACCAACTTTATAGTATTACAGACAGCAAAAATAACGTTGCGTCTATTGGTTATCGTGGTCCAGTAGTGTCAGTACCAGCAGGTGCAACAGAAACAATTACCAGCTCATTATGGACAGGTCCAAAATTACAAAACAAAATGGCTGAAGTGGCTAACCACTTAGACTTGACTGTAGATTACGGTTGGGCATGGTTTATCGCGAAACCATTATTCTGGTTATTAACTTTTATTCAAAGTATTGTATCTAACTGGGGTGTGGCAATTATTTGTGTCACCTTAGTGGTGAAAGCGATTTTATATCCGCTCACAAAAGCACAATACACTTCTATGGCGAAAATGCGTATGTTGCAACCGAAAATGCAAGAAATGCGCGAACGTTTTGGTGATGATCGCCAACGTATGAGCCAAGAAATGATGAAACTTTACAAAGAAGAAAAAGTAAATCCACTTGGCGGTTGCTTACCATTAATCCTTCAGATGCCAATTTTCATCGCATTATACTGGACGTTTATGGAAGCGGTTGAACTTCGTCATGCGCCATTCTTTGGTTGGATTCAAGATTTATCGGCACAAGACCCTTACTACATTCTCCCAATCTTAATGGGCGGATCAATGTTCTTGTTACAAAAAATGTCACCGACACCAGTTGCAGATCCAATGCAACAAAAGGTGATGAACTTTATGCCGTTGATCTTCACGTTCTTCTTCCTCTGGTTCCCAGCAGGTCTAGTACTTTACTGGTTAGTGTCTAACTTAATCACTATCGTACAACAACAAATGATCTACCGTGGTTTAGAGAAAAAAGGGTTACATACCCGTAAAAAATAATCACTAACCGCACCTTTGGGTGCGGTTTTTACATATGTTAATAATGTTCAATACAAGACTAAAAGTCATTTCGTTATTTATTTTAATTGGGTTAATTATATATCCTACGTTTTCGGATAAGACCCTACTTCCTGGTGCACGTCTTGATGTTTATGTTTCCCTTGTATTAAGCATTCTTCTTTTTTTTGTCGTGATTTATTGGGAAGTGGAAAATGTCCTTTTACAAAGAAAGGCAAAGCCTAAAAGAGCTTCCAATAAAAAGAAACCCAAAGAAAATATTTTTTATCACATACTCATGAAAGTATTGGGGTATATTATTATGTGTAGTGGTTTTTTTTGTTGCTTTTTCTTACTTTCAAACACTTTCTTAACGTTCTATGTTTCCATTTGGGGACAAGAAGAAAACTATATAGCCGAGGTTACTTATAAGCGTAAAAACAAATCGATATATAGTATTAATATTTCATCTAATCAATATGGAAATGAAAGATTCACTTCTAAAAAGGTTTATAATTCGGTAGAGAATGGGCAAATACTCCAAATTTATAAAAAAAGAACGAGCTCGCTCTCCTATATTGATGCATCTGAAGTAATGAAACTTAATGCTCTTTCCAATTAATTTTTCCTCAAGATAACCGCAATATTAGAGCGGTCAATTTTTAGTGAGTTTTTATGAAAGAAACAATCGTCGCACAAGCGACAGCGCCAGGACGTGGCGGTATTGGTATTTTGCGTGTATCCGGCCCAAAAGCGGTTGAAGTAGCACAAGCGGTACTAGGTAAATGTCCTAAACCACGCATGGCAGATTATCTACCTTTTAAAGATGCTGATGGCACAGTATTAGATCAAGGCATTGCGCTTTATTTTAAATCGCCGAATTCCTTTACCGGTGAAGACGTATTGGAATTGCAAGGCCATGGTGGACAAGTGGTATTAGATTTATTGCTAAAACGAATCTTACAACTTGATGGCGTTCGTCTTGCGCGTCCAGGTGAATTTTCTGAACAGGCTTTTTTAAACGATAAATTAGATTTAGCCCAAGCTGAAGCCATTGCCGATTTGATTGATGCCACTTCGGAGCAAGCTGCTCGTTCAGCATTAAAATCATTACAAGGTGAATTTTCTAATAAAGTGAATCAGTTAGTGGATTCTGTGATTTATCTGCGTACTTATGTGGAAGCGTCGATTGATTTCCCCGATGAAGAAATTGACTTTTTGGCAGACGGTAAAATCGAAGCAAAATTACGAGAAATTATTGATCAACTTGATTTAGTTCGTAGCGAAGCGAAACAAGGCTCGATTTTGCGTGAAGGGATGAGAGTGGTGATTGCCGGTCGTCCAAATGCGGGTAAATCCAGCTTACTGAATGCTTTAGCGGGCAGAGAAGCAGCCATTGTGACAGATATTGCAGGAACCACTCGTGATGTGTTGCGTGAGCATATTCATATTGATGGCATGCCTTTACATATTATTGATACCGCAGGCCTTCGAGAAGCGACAGATGAAGTTGAACGTATCGGGATCTCGCGTGCCTGGACGGAGATTGAGCAAGCTGATCGTATTATCTTAATGTTAGACAGTAGCGATCCTGATAGCCAAAATATCGAAAAAGTGCGGTCAGAATTTTTATCAAAATTGCCAAATAATATGCCAGTGACCATTGTTCGCAATAAAGTAGATTTAAGCGGCGAGGCAGTTGGGCTAAAAGAAGAAAATGGAACAACGACCGTTTGTTTATCCGCCCAAACACATCAGGGTGTAGATTTATTGCGTGAGCATTTAAAACAGGCTATGGGCTTCCAAACAGGGATGGAAGGTGGTTTCTTAGCACGCCGTCGTCATCTTGATGCCTTAGAAAAAGCGGCCGAACATTTACAAATTGGGTTAGTCCAATTAACTGAATTTCATGCAGGTGAATTATTGGCGGAAGAACTTCGTTTAGTACAAGCTAACCTAAGTGAAATTACGGGGCAATTTACTTCGGATGATTTGCTCGGCAATATTTTCAGTTCTTTCTGTATTGGAAAATAAACTTTAGTTTATGACTTTTCATATGGTGTGGGTCATTGCTCTTGGTCTTTCGATGGATGCCTTTGCAGTTTCCATCTCTAAAGGCTTAGCAATGCGCGCTTTTCGATGGAAACAAGCATTAGCTATTGCATGCTGCTTTGGGTTATTTCAAGGCATTATGCCTGTTATAGGCTATGTTGTCGGGCTGCAATTTAGTCAGATGATTCAAAATTGGGATCATTGGATTGCCTTTGTTTTGCTTGCGCTCATCGGTGTGAATATGATTCGAGAAGGGCTTAGCTCGGATGATGAACCCGCTCCCTCATTGATTAGTTTAAAACACTTGCTAACACTTGGTGTGGCAACGAGTATTGATGCATTAGCCGTCGGTATCTCTTTTGCTTTTCTTTCCGTGGACATTTTATTGGCTGTCTTCATCATAAGTTTAACAACCTTCGTCATCTCTTTTATTGGTGTAAAGAGCGGTCATTTTTGAGGGAAAAAATTCAAAAGCAAAGCAGAGATTTTTGGCGGTTTAGTGTTATTAGTCATGGCTGTGAAAATCCTACACGAACATGGTGTTTTTTAAGTGCGAATTTTCGCCTTTTAGATTATAATCTTACGAACTTTGTCTTTTTTAAAAGGGTAATAATTGAATGTTAATTGAAAAAATGCATGGCATCGCCCATAGCTTTATCGGAAAAGCGATCTTTGCTTTAATTCCAGTTTCATTTTTGATTGGTGGGATGTCAGGTTATCTGTATAGCAGCAACGATAGTTTTGCGGCAAAAGTAAATGGCGAGACTATCTCTCAACAAGATTTCTTAAATCGTTATAACCAAGAGTTTGAAGCGCGAGCTCAACAAGAAGGCGAGAGCTTCCTAGCAAAAACTGACTCTGTGGAATTTGTGACTGCACTTCGTCAAAATTTAATTCAACGTTTGGTGGATCAAGAATTAATCCGTCAATATGCGAAAGAATTAAAATTAGGTGTAAGTGATGAGATGATCAAACGTGCGATTGTAAGCGATCCTAACTTACAATCTAACGGTAAATTTGATAACGCGCGCTATCAACAATTATTGACTCAAAATGGTCTAACGTCAGATACTTATGCGGCTATTTTACGTAATGCATTAACACTTGAACAAATGCAAAACGGTTTGGCTGACAGTGAATTTGTTGTGCCGGCTCAAGTAAAAGATAGTGCACAAACCTTTTTCCAAAAACGTATCGCTCGTCTTGCAACCCTTCCATTAGCCGATGAAGTGGCAAAACAAAAGGTGACAGAAGAAGAAATTAAAGCGTATTACGATGCGAATGCGAAATCACTTGTTCAACCTGAACAGGCGAAAGTGCAATATATTCGCGTTTCAGCGAACGAATTAGGTAAATTACAACCTGTCACTGAAACACAAATTGCACAATATTATCAAGAAAATAAAGCGCAATTCATTAGCCAAAAATTAGCGCATATCCAATTAGCCACTGAGAAAGAAGCGGATGCAGTTTATCAAGAACTGCAAAAAGGCGCTGATTTTGCTGAGTTAGCAAAAGCGAAATCTGTGGATAAACTTTCTGGTGCACAAGGCGGCGAATTAGGTTGGGTAAAAGACAACGAATTACCGAAAAACTTTGAAGATGCCGCATTATTATTAAATGTTGGTCAATATAGCACACCAGTTAATGTAGATGGGGCTTACCATATTATTTTAGTGCAAGATCGTAAAGAACGTACGTTAGATGAAGTAAAAGAGCAAATCGCGGATACCGTACGTAAAAACTTAGCAGGAAGTCGTTTCCAAGCGGTAGAAAAAGCGGTTCGTGCAAAAGCAGCAGAAAGCAGTGATTCTTTAGCTGCGGTAGCAGAAGCAGCAGGCGTGAAAATGGAAGAAACAGATTATTTCGGTAAAAATAATGTCCCTGCGGCATTAAATTTCCCAAATGTGACTTCTGCCATTTTTGAATCAGATATTGCAAACGGCGGTGCAAATTCTGAGCCATTAACGGTTGGTGAAAATGAATTTGTTGTGGTACGTGTCGTGGATCATAAAGCTGAAGGTTTACAAAGCCTTGATGAAGCGAAATCAACGATTGAGCAGTTCTTAAAACGTGAAAAAGCCGATAAAGTATTAGCTGAAAAAGCAGAGCAAGCGGTCAAAGCGCTATCTGCCGATCCAACCAAATTACCTGCCGGTATTAGTTTTAGTGAGCCACAAACCTTTACGTTAGTGGATAATAAAGATCCAGTGCTTTATGAAGGTGTATTTGCCATTGGAAAACCACAAGATGGTAAAGTGGCTTATCAAGTTGCTCGTAACAGCAAAGGTGATGTGGTTGTGGTTGCCCTTGAACGTGTAGAAGAACCTACTTTAAATGAGCAAGAGTTAGCGAAATTTAGCACTCAACTTGTTCGTGCACGTCAAGGCGAATTGCAAGGACAGTTAATGCAAGCATTACGTGAAAAAGCACAAATCGAGATTAATACCAGCTTTATTAATCAAGATGATTCAGAAGAAGGTGCGGCTCACTAAGCTGATTGAAATGTCATTCATCATCAATTTCTGATGGAAAATAAAAGCAAAGTGCGGTAAATTTTGACCGCACTTTTTTATATAAAACAAGGAGAAGACTATGGCTCAAGAAACTATTTTCAGCAAAATTATTCGTAAAGAAATTCCGGCCAATATTGTTTATCAAGATGAATTAGTGACCGCATTCCGAGATATTTCACCTCAAGCGAAAACCCATATTTTGATTATCCCAAATAAAGTCATTCCAACGGTTAATGATGTGACAGAACAAGATGAAGTTACCTTGGGTCGCTTATTTACTGTCGCGGCTAAAATTGCTAAAGAAGAAGGCATTGCCGAAGACGGTTACCGTTTAATTGTGAACTGTAATAAACACGGTGGACAAGAAGTATTCCATATTCATATGCATCTTGTTGGTGGTGAACCTTTAGGTAGAATGTTGGCGAAATAATGAAAAAGATCCTAATTACAGCAACGGTATTATTTTTAACGGCTTGTTCATCTGCACCAAATATTGTAGGAACCAATAAGCCAATTTTAAATATGGCGGCAAATTTAGAACCGGCTTTAGATGTTGATTTGTCTGATAATACCGCAGCCTTAAAAAATAAAACTACGCAACAACTCAATGTGCTTTACCATCTTTATTGGTATAACACACAAGGTGTAACGCAAGTTTGGCCTAATCAGCAAGAAAGCCAATCAGGCAATATTTTATTGCAACCACAAGAAAAGAAAGTGTTTGAGATACTAAAACCAAGCACAGAAAGTAGCAATTATCGTCTTTACTTACAATAGTTTATGTCCACATTATTAATTGACCTTGAAGGTCATGAGCTCAAACAAGAAGAAGTTGAATTACTGGAACATCCTTTAGTTGCTGGTTTGATTTTATTTACCCGCAATTTTTATGATCGTCAGCAAGTTCAAGCGCTAATTAAATCCATTCGTCAACGAGTGAAAAAGCCTTTATTGATTACAGTCGATCAGGAAGGTGGTCGCGTGCAACGTTTCCGTGAAGGTTTCACTCAGCTCCCTGCGATGCAGGCTTTTGCTGCATTAGTTGAGGACTCAGCTCAGCAACAGCAAATAGCAAAAGAAGCGGGTTGGCAAATGGCGGCTGAAATGGTGGCGTTAGATATTGATTTGAGTTTTGCTCCGGTGTTGGATTTAGGTCACGAATGTCGTGCGATTGGTGATCGTAGTTTTGGCTGTGATGTAAAAAGTGCGGTCAATTTAGCAGCAGCTTTTATTGATGGTATGCACCAGGCGGGCATGGCAACAACAGGAAAACACTTCCCGGGACACGGCCATGTTTTAGCTGATTCTCATCTTGAAACCCCTTATGATGAGCGCGCAAAAGAAGTGATTTTTAATCATGATATTTTGCCATTCCAGCAATTAATTCAACAGAGTAAGCTTGATGCGATTATGCCGGCTCACGTGATTTATACACAATGTGATAGCCAGCCAGCAAGCGGTTCGAGTTATTGGTTAAAAGAGATTTTGCGTAAACAGTTAGGCTTCCAAGGAGCGATTTTCTCTGATGATTTAGGCATGAAAGGCGCAGGCTTTATGGGCGATTTTGTGGCTCGCAGTGAAAAAGCCTTGAAGGCTGGTTGTGACTTATTATTGCTTTGTAATGAACGTGAAGGTGTTATTCAAGTGCTTGATAATCTGAAGTTAGAGGAAGCAACAGAGCATTTCGCAGCACGCCAAGCTCGCTTGAAATCGCTCTTTAAACAAAAATCCTTTGATTGGTCAGAACTCACAAAAACTTCGCGTTGGATTGAAAATCATCAAAAACTGACCGCACTTCAACAAGAGTGGCTTGCTTCTAAATGATTGATTGCCATCATTATCAAAAAGGCGATTGCCGTTCTTGTCAATGGCTTGAAATGCCTTATGAACAGCAACTCGCCAAGAAAGAAGAGCATCTAAAACAACAACTTGCCAAATTAGATTGTGATAATTTAATTTGGCATCCGCCTTTTTATTCCTCCGAGACTGCCTTTCGTAATAAAGCGAAAATGGTTGTAAGTGGCGCGGTGGAACGTCCCATTCTAGGTATTTTACAAGACCCGAATGATCCACAAAGTGCGGTGGATTTATGTGATTGCCCGCTTTATCCACAACGCTTTGCTGAACTCTTTCCGATTCTAAAAGATTTTATTGGACGTGCGGGTTTAGTCCCTTATAACGTGGCTAAGCAAAAAGGTGAGCTCAAATATATTCTGCTTACAGAAAGCCAACATACAAAAAAATTGATGTTGCGTTTTGTATTACGTTCAGAAACTAAACTATCGTTAATTCAACGTGAATTTGCAGGGTTATTGGAAAAATTACCACAACTTGAAGTGGTGAGCGTGAATATCCAACCTCAACATGCGGCGATCTTAGAAGGTGAGAAAGAAATCTTTTTAACGGACCAGCACACCTTATCAGAGAGCTTTAACGGTATTCCGCTATTTATTCGCCCTCAAGGTTTCTTCCAAACGAATCCACTTGTAGCACAAGGGCTATATGCAACGGCACAAGATTGGGTGCAAGATTTGCCGATTACTAAACTTTGGGATCTCTTTTGTGGCGTTGGAGGTTTTGGACTGCATTGCGCTAAAGCTTTACAGGATAAACATCAGCAAGAAGTGGAATTGACCGGGATTGAAATTTCCCCATCAGCTATTCAAGCGGCGACTCTATCTGCCCAGGTGTTAGGGTTAAACAACGTTAAATTCCAATCTTTGGATGCGGCTAATTTTGCTTTAACACAAGATGAAAACAAACCCGATTTGGTGATCGTCAACCCGCCTCGTCGAGGTATCGGAAGGGAACTCGCTGAGTTTCTCAATGAAATGCAACCGCACTTTATTCTTTATTCCAGCTGTAACGCGATTTCCATGGGAAAAGATTTGCAGCACCTAACCAGTTATAAGCTTACTCAAATTCAATTATTTGATATGTTCCCGCATACAGCGCATTATGAAGCACTGATATTATTAAAACGCAATGGTTAACAAAAAAGCTAACAGAAATGTTAGCTTTTTTATTTAGAAATTTAACCGGACTTTTATTTTGCTATAAATTAATGCTATTAAGAAGAATGCTGCTTGTAGCAAAATAATACACGCACCCGTAGACGCATCAAAATGATAGCTAAGTAGCACGCCTAGTAGACTTGCAGTTACAGCGCTGATGATTGCGATAATAAGCATCTTATCGAAGCGATTGGTCAGTGTTAGCGCAGTGATGCCCGGTGCAATTAGCATCGCTACGACCAAAATAACTCCAACGACTTGCATCGTACTCACAATAGTGAGCGCGAGTAATGTGAGTAAGCCATAATGTAATAATTTAGGCGAGAGACCTGCAACGCGAGCATGGCTAGGATCAAAGCAATAAAGCAGAAAATCACGACGCTTTAATCCAAGTAAAATAAAAATGATTAAGGCGATGATTGCCGTTTGAATCAGCTCTTGTCGGCTTACACCCAATACGTTTCCAAATAAGATATGTGTGAGATGTTGTGAGGTTTGGATTTTAGTGAACAGCACCAAACCAATGGCAAACATCCCCGAAAATACAATCCCCATCGCGGTATCTTCTTTGATACGGCTATTCTCTTTTAAATAACCCACCCCTAAGGCACAGGCAATACCTGAGACAAAGGCTCCAATGACTAATGGAATACCAGCTAAAAAAGCTAAGACAATGCCAGGTAGGACAGCATGAGAAATGGCATCCCCCATCAATGACCATCCTTTCAACACCAAATAGCAAGAGAGTAGTGCACAGATGACGGCAACCACTAATGCCGTGAGTAACGCATTTTGCATGAAGGCAAATTGAAATGGCTCAACGAAAATGGCGAACATCTCAGTCATAATCCACCACCTTACGTCGTTTTTGACTGATTAATCCGTATTTGGGCGAGAATAGAAAAGCCAATAAAAATAACAAGGTTTGTAATGTTACGATGACACCACCTGTTGCGCCATCCAGATAATAGCTTAAATAAACGCCGACGAAACCAGTGATTGCGCCCAATGCTACGGCAATTTTGATAAGAGTTTTGAACTTGTCAGTAAGTAAATAGGCGGTTGCACCTGGCGTGATTACCATCGCAATCACTAAAATCGCTCCGACAGTTTGCAATGCGGCAACAACACAAGCACTCAAGAGTGTAAAAAAGAGAACTTTGTAAAACAGTGGTGAAAGTCCAACTGTAATTGCTTGCGTTTCATCAAAGAAAATCAGTAATAGATCCTTCCAAAAAATCAGTAATAAAACTAAGCAGATCAGCATAATAATTGCGACTTGATAAATATCTTCATCAGCAATACCAAGGATATTACCGAGAATGATGTTTTGCACATTTATTGAAGTTGGATTCAGAGAAATAATCAACAATCCCAAGGCAAAGAATGTGCTGAAAATAAAGCCGATAACAGCATCTTCTTTGAGTTTAGAAATGGATTTGATCCATAAAATGGAAAGTGCGGCCAAAATGCCGGCAAAAAAAGCACCTAAAGCATAGGGGAGTGAAAAGGCATAAGCTATCGCCACACCCGGAACCACGGAATGAGAGAGCGCGTCGCCAATTAATGACCAACCTTTCAACATTAAATAGGCAGAAAGAAAGGCACAAATGCCACCAACTGCGGCACTTATCCACATGGCTTTTTGCATATATTCATAGGAGAAAGGTTCCAGTAAATATTCAAGCATGACTTATTCCTTGTCAGACGGAGGCAGACGACAGGATTTTACAGCCGTTGCAGGCGGATCATTTTTGGTTTCGCCATAGAAGACAACAGGGCGTTCATCATCTGTGAGAACGGTTACCGCACGTTTATCTTCATCATTATGCAGATCTTCACCTAATAATTTGATGTGTCGTAATACACCACCAAAGACTTTTTCCAAATTATGCTGATTGAATGTATCTTCCGTTTTACCGGCAGCAATCACAGTACGGTTAATCATCACCACTTGATCACAGAAATCTGGTACAGAGCCTAAGTTATGAGTAGAAACTAAAATTAAATGGCCTTCAGCACGTAATTGTCGAAGGAGTTCCACAATCGCATTTTCAGTTTTAACATCCACACCCGTAAAAGGCTCATCGAGTAAGATAATTTTACTTTGTTGTGCTAACGCGCGAGCTAAAAATACGCGTTTTTTCTGCCCACCAGAAAGCTCACCGATTTGTCGTTCAGCTAAATGCTCGATGTTTACTCGCTGCATCGCTTCGAGCACTTTTTGTTTGTCTTCAGCCTTTGGAATGCGTAGGAAATTCATATAGCCGTAGCGTCCCATCATGACAACATCATAAACGGAGACGGGAAATTGCCAATCGACTTCTTCCGCTTGCGGCACATAGGCAACCAAATTTTGTTTCAACGCTCGATTAATTGGCAAACCACAAAGCGCAATATTGCCTTGTTGTGGTTTAATTAAGCCCATGATGCTTTTGAATAGCGTTGATTTTCCGCTCCCATTTACGCCAACAAGAGCACAGATTGTTCCCCCTTGTAATGCAAAGGTAACATCATAAATTGCAGTGTGCCCGTTGTTGTAACGCACGGTTACGTCATTAACGGAAATAGAAGCGGAAAGTGCGGTCATTATTTTTCAAATCCTTTGACTATGGTGGATACAGTGACATTCAGTAAGTCAATATAAGTCGGTACAGGGCCATCAGCAGCAGAAAGGGAATCGACATAAAGTACGCCGCCGTACTTAGCACCGCTTTCTTTCGCTACCTGTTGAGCAGGTTTGGCTGACACGGTACTTTCACTAAATACCACTGGAATATGATTTTTTTTCACTAAATCGATAAGTTTACGTACTTGTTGAGGCGTACCTTGTTGTTCAGCGTTAATTGGCCATAAATAGCCTTCTTTGAGATCGTAATCTTTCGCTAAATAACTAAAGGCGCCTTCACTAGTCACTAACCAACGTTGGTCGGCAGGAATCTGTGAGAGTTTTTCACGTAAAGGTTTATCGAGCTGTTTGATTTTTTCTGCATACGCCGCTGCATTTTTTTGATAAGTATCAGCATTTTGCGGATCGTATTTAACTAATGCATTTTTGATATTTTCGACATAAATCAACGCATTAGATGGCGACATCCAAGCGTGTGGGTTAGGGGCATCTTTATAAGGGCCTTCATAAATAGAAAGTGGCGTGACGCCTTCGGTTACCACAACGGCTGGTTTATCTTTGATATTTTGGAAGAAACGCTCAAACCAACGCTCTAAATTTAATCCGTTCCATAAAATTAAATCAGCAGATTGAGCTTTTACAATATCTTTAGGGGTCGGTTCATACTCGTGAATTTCTGCACCAGGTTTGGTGATAGATTCCACCGTCGCGGCATCGCCCGCAACATTTTGTGCGATATCCTGAATAACCGTAAATGTGGTCACCACTTTAAATTTCGCTTCGGCTTGTAAAGCTGCTAAACCTAGAGCGATAACAGATAGGCTTTTAAATAAATGCTTCATGAGATCTCCTTAAAAATAATGATTAATTAGCATTCTGCATAATAATATCATTTTTTACAAGCTTTTTAAATGAAAATAATTATCAAATCGATAGGTGATTAAAATTAAAAAGCGGAAAATTTTGTGCAAAATTGACCGCTCTTTTTGAAATGATTAACCACCAACTTGTTGAATTAGGCGATCCATACCAGCTTCATCATAGCCTTCTTCATATTGGGCTTCATCAACAGTAAAGTTGTGCATGCTACGCCCTGCGATACAACCGTATTGTTCCAATTTTCCTTTGGTAAAGTTAGTACGAAACGCAGATGAATGGTTATTTAAACTAATCACCCCAATGGTAGCGCGATTACACGGATTTTTATTCACAAAGACTAAATTATAGCCAGATTCGCGAATGTAACCGGTTTTATTAATTGCTGCATCAAATACTTCTTCACGCACTAATTTATTGGTGTTTTTAACAAAAACGCTACGTCCGCCTGCTTGAATGAAAGCACTTGGCATATTCGAGATGTTTTTGATTTGTGCTTTGTTAAGAGAGTATTTAGCCAATTTAACCAGATCCATCACACTTGAAATGTTACTGTCAGATAAACCTGAGCTATCTGAAAAGCGAGTAGAGCGCATACCTAATTCTCTCGCTTTCTCATTCATTTTTTGAATAAATTGCAAACGACTCATGCCTGCAGAGCGAGAAAGGGCATGAGCAGCATAGTTATCAGAATGGACAAGCATCGCTTTTAATAATTCATTACAAGAAATCGGCGTGTATTTTGGTAATTTTGTATGTGTGCCTTTAATGTAATCGTAATCGTCGTCAGTAATCGATGCAGTACAATTTGCGTTTCGATTATTTTCAAGAAACACATTTGCAGTCATTAACTTGGTAACGGATGCGATAGGTTGAACATGATTCGGTGAGCTACTTTCGAGCACTCGATCATGGGTGAAATCATACACGACATAAGATTGTGCCGTTGCCATTGCTGGCACTAAACACAATACAGAAAGCACTTTTTTTAACATATCTTTTAATATAGCCAACTTAGAGAATAAAACAAAGCTAGTATTCTATCAGTTTTTGTAAGGGTTTGGGATGTGTGAAAGAGAAAAAATTTAAAGTTTTTTAACCGCACTTTTTTCTTTTGTTTTTTGATTTTTGCGATAGAGATCGCAAAGAAGTGCGATCAAAATTTTCTTTGTTTTTCAAATCTGCTAGCTTATCCGTCGGTAAATCTGTAAAATCTCGGCTCATTTTTAATATGCGAATTTTTTGTTGCTCAATTCTGAGTAACATCATCGCCGTAATGTGTAATAACGAGGCTTTATGTTAGAACAACCCCTTTCATCCGAAACGAATACAAAAAAGATTAACTTAATGGATTTAACGCGTCAGCAGATGCGTGAGTTTTTAGCTGAATTAGGCGAGAAACCATTTCGTGCGGATCAATTAGTGAAATGGATTTATCATTTTGGCGAAGATAACTTCGACAATATGACCAATATTAATAAAAAATTACGAGAAAAATTAAAAGCAGTCGCTGAAATTAAAGCGCCAGAAGTGGCGGTTGAACAACGCTCTTCGGATGGCACCATTAAATGGGCGATGCAGGTAGGTGAACAGCAAGTTGAAACGGTCTATATTCCTGAAGCGGATCGCGCGACACTTTGTGTCTCTTCTCAAGTAGGCTGTGCCTTAGCTTGTACTTTCTGTTCAACAGCACAGCAAGGCTTTAACCGTAATTTAACGGTGTCTGAAATTATCGGTCAGGTTTGGCGTGCATCAAAAATTATCGGTAATTTTGGTGTGACGGGTGTACGTCCTATTACCAATGTGGTAATGATGGGCATGGGTGAACCATTGTTAAATGTAGCTAATGTTGTACCTGCAATGGAAATTATGCTCGATGATTTCGCATATGGATTATCTAAACGACGCGTGACGTTATCCACTTCAGGTGTTGTGCCAGCGCTCGATATGTTACGTGATAAGATTGATGTAGCATTAGCGATTTCACTTCACGCACCGAACGATGAATTGCGTGATGAAATCATGCCGATCAATAAAAAATATAACATCAAAATGTTGATGGATTCGGTACACAGATACTTAGAAGTATCAAATGCTAACCATGGTAAAGTGACAATTGAATATGTGTTATTAGATCACGTGAATGATGGTACAGAGCATGCGCATCAATTAGCTCAAGTGTTAAAAAATACCCCGTGTAAAATTAACTTGATCCCATGGAACCCGTTCCCAGAAGCGCCTTATGGTAAAAGCTCAAATAGCCGTGTCGATCGTTTCCAAAAAACCTTAATGGAATACGGCTTTACGGTGATTGTGCGCAAAACCCGTGGTGATGATATTGATGCCGCTTGTGGTCAGTTGGCTGGCGATGTAATCGACCGAACCAAACGTACAGCAATGAAACGTAAGTTTGGTGAAGGTATTGACGTAAAAGCGGTTAACTAAGCTAAATATAGCAATACTTGTAAAGGGAAAATGGCCTGGAGAAGAGTGATAAGATAGAGGAGTGATAAGATGAAATTAATCCCAATTAACATTCTAAGTGCGGTCATTTTTCCTTTTGTTTTTTCTGCTTGCGTTTCTCAATCTTCAGTCGATTTTAATAAACAACAAGCAGCCAAAGCGCGCGTTGAGTTGGCATTAGGCTATCTGCAACAAGAGGATTTTGTTCAAGCAAAACTTAATTTAGATAAAGCCTTTGAACATGATGACCGCTATTATCTTGTGCACTCGGCACTTGCGCATTTTTATCAATTACAAGGCGATACGGAAAAAGCGAAGCAAGCTTATTTACAGGCAATTAAGTTAGATGATAAGCAAGGCGATGTGTATAACAACTTTGGTGCATTTTTATGTGGGCAAGGTGAGTTTGAACAAGCTTATTCACAATTTAATGCGGCACTTGCAGCACCGAATTATTATCATCAAGCCGATACTTACGAAAACATAGCACTTTGTGCTTTTGCTGGAAAACAAACCGACGTTTATCAACAAGCGTTGGAGAAATTGCGCCAAGTTGATCCTTCCAGAGTGGAAAAGCTCCGCACACTCAAATAATCATTGCCAAAAGCCCCTTTCGACTTTAAAATTTGGTATTTAGTTTTTTATTTCTATTTCTCTATTTTTATCCCTATGAATACAATCGTCGAACAAACTGAAACAACTGAAATCTCCTTTGGGGATAAACTTCGCCAAACACGCGAAGCATTAAATCTTTCTTTAGAAGATGTGGCAAAGGCCATTTCTTTACGTCCAAGCATTTTGGCAAAATTAGAAAATAATGAATTTGTCCAAAAAGATGTACCATCAACCTTTTTGAGAGGTTACGTTCGCAGTTATGCGAAATTTTTACGTATTCCTGATGCTGAATGGACACATTTAACTTTTGGTGAAGCACATAAAAATGATTTAAGTAAAAATTCACGTGCGACGCGTTCAGTAAACCAATATTCATCTCACAGCCGTTGGGTAGGCACACTCACAACGATTATTTTACTCGCTGCTGTTGGAATGACTGGCTTATGGTGGTGGCAAAATTATCAAAAATCAAATGAAGAACGAGATAATTTAGTGCAAACCTACGTTGAAAAAGAAAAAACAGCAGAGCTACCGGCTACTCATTCGAATGAAATTCCAGTAACAGTAAATAGTCAGCCTGCGGTGTCAAGCAATGAAACTACGTCTGTAGCGGAAACAACAAATAATGCCGCTGCTGAACCTGCTGTTTCAACGACTCAAGAAAATCAAGCTCAAACAGCAAGCGCAGAAGTTTCAACCACTGCAACTTCAGCACCTACTATTGGACAAGCTCAAGCACCTGTTGTGGAACAAACGTTACCTAACACTGAACCAACAACAGAGCAAACTGTGCCAGATACACAAAGTGCGGTTGAAAACCCCGCTATTTCTGAAGCACCAACTACAGCGAAAGGCGATCTCGTTATTGAGATCACGAAAAATTCAAGCTGGATTAGTGTGAAAGACCAAAACCGTAAAGTATTAGCGCAAAAAGAATATAAACAAGGTGAAACCTTAACCTTTAATGGTGATGAATATGCCTTGATTATCGGTGCGCCAGGTAACGTTCGCATTACTTATAAAGGCGAAGCGTATCCGCTTACAGTTGATGGCCGTGTGGCTAAATTTAAATTACCAAAACCTTAACGAATAATTTACGAAAGAATGTCAGCAGTAAAACCTACTATCAAACGTCGTGAATCGACAAAAATTTATGTGGGCAATGTACCAATCGGTGGTGATGCACCGATTGCCGTGCAATCCATGACAAATACTCGCACAACTGATGTTGAAGCGACCGTTGCACAGATTAAATCTTTGGAACGTGTGGGCGCAGATATCGTGCGTGTTTCTGTGCCGACCATGGATGCAGCCGAAGCCTTTAAAATCATTAAACAGCAAGTGAATGTGCCCTTGGTGGCGGATATTCATTTTGACTATCGCATTGCGTTAAAAGTGGCTGAATATGGGGTAGATTGCTTACGTATTAATCCAGGCAATATCGGTCGTGAGGATCGTATTCGTGCAGTGGTGGATTGCGCGCGTGATAAAAATATCCCGATTCGCATCGGTGTCAATGCTGGCTCATTAGAAAAAGACATTCAAGAGAAATTTGGTGAACCAACACCAGAAGCCTTGTTAGAATCAGCGTTACGTCATGTTGAGATCTTGGATCGTTTAAACTTCGATCAATTCAAAGTGAGCGTAAAAGCATCTGATGTTTTCCTTGCAGTGGAATCTTACCGTTTACTGGCAAAAGCGATTAAACAGCCGTTGCATTTAGGCATTACGGAAGCAGGTGGCGCGCGAGCAGGCTCTGTGAAGTCAGCGATTGGTTTAGGAATGTTGTTAGCAGAAGGCATTGGTGATACCTTGCGTGTTTCTTTAGCCGCCGATCCTGTAGAAGAAATCAAAGTTGGTTTTGATATTTTGAAATCATTACGTATTCGTTCTCGCGGGATTAACTTTATTGCTTGTCCAACTTGCTCTCGTCAAGAGTTTGATGTGATCGGCACGGTGAATGCACTAGAACAACGTTTAGAAGATATTATCACCCCAATGGATGTATCTATTATTGGTTGTGTGGTAAATGGCCCGGGAGAAGCATTAGTGTCTGACCTAGGTGTTACCGGTGGTAATAAGAAAAGTGGCTATTATTTAGATGGCGAGCGTCAAAAAGAACGTTTTGATAACGACGCGATTATTGACCAATTAGAAGCAAAAATTCGTGCCAAAGTTGCACAACAAGATCCAAAAAATCGAATTATTTAAGGAAAACTCGTGGCAAAAAATATTCAAGCAATTCGTGGGATGAATGACTGTTCCCCAACTGAATCTCCACTTTGGCAATGGATTGAAGGACAGGTTCGCCAAATTTTAAGTAGCTACGGCTATTCAGAAGTGCGTATGCCAATCGTGGAAAGTACGCCATTATTTGCTCGTGCAATCGGTGAAGTCACAGATGTTGTCTCAAAAGAAATGTACACATTCTGGGATAATGATGAACAATTAACACTTCGTCCAGAAGGTACGGCAGGATGCGTGCGTGCTGCGATTGAACACGGTTGGATTTACAACAATGAACAACGTTTATGGTATATGGGACCGATGTTCCGTCATGAACGTCCACAAAAAGGGCGTTACCGTCAATTCCATCAAGCGGGTGTCGAAGTATTTGGTATCGCAACCCCTGAAATTGATGCGGAGTTAATTATTTTAACTGCACGTTTATGGAAAGCGTTAGGTATTGATCAACATGTTTTACTTCAATTAAATTCGATTGGTTCACTAGAAGCACGTGCAAACTATCGTTCTGCATTAGTGGCCTTCTTAGAAAATCACCAAGATTTAATGAGTGAAGAAGAGAAAGAACGTCTTGTAAAAAATCCATTACGTATTTTGGATACTAAAAATCAAGCATTACAAGATGTATTGGATGGCGCGCCAAAATTATTGGATTATTTAGATGATGAAAGTCGCGAGCATTTTGCGCAGTTATGCGGTCTATTAGATGCGGTTGGTATTCAATATGAAATTAATCCCAAATTGGTTCGTGGTTTAGATTATTATAATAAAACTGTATTTGAATGGGTGACATCAGCATTAGGTGCGCAAGGTACTGTATGTGGTGGTGGACGCTATGACGGCTTAGTTGAACAACTCGGTGGCCACGCAACAAGTGGTGTCGGTTTCGCAATGGGCTTAGAGCGTTTAGTGCTACTCGTTCAAGAAGTGAATAAATCGATTCCAGTAAAAAGTGCGGTAGATATTTACGTTGTTTATCAAGGTGAAGGCACAACATTAGCCGCATTCCAGCTCGCGGAAAAACTTCGCTCAGAATTACCGCACTTAAGTACAATGTTGCATTGCAGCGGCGGTAACTTTAAAAAACAATTTAAACGCGCAGATAAGTCTGGTGCGACTCTAGCTCTTGTGCTTGGCGAAAGTGAAGTGCAAAATAATCAAGTTGTGGTAAAACACTTACTTGGCGCAGCAGAGCAGCAAACCATTGATGTGGCCAATTTAATTGAACACGTGAAAGCCCAATTTTAATTTTAGAAGGATAGGAAAATGGCATATACCATTGAAGAAGAACAAGAACTGAACCAGTTAAAAGAATGGTGGAAAGACAATGGCAAAACCATTATTGCCGCTTTTATTCTTGGTGTAGGCGGGATGTTGGGCTGGCGTTATTGGCAGTCTTATCAAGCCAATCAAATTATGCAAGCGTCTGCTGAATATGATGCGTTAGTTTATACAGCAAACAAAGATGCCGCCGCACAACAAGCTAAAGTAGCTGAATTTGTGAAAGCGCATGATAAAACTAGCTATGCGGTATTTAGCTTATTAGATGAAGCAAAAGGTTTTGTTGCAAAACAAGATTACGCCTCTGCAGAAAATAGCTTAAAACAAGCGATTGCTCAATCACAAGATGATATCTTAACGTCTCTTGCAGCGCTTCGTTTGTCTGCCGTGCAATTCCAACAAGGTCAATTTGATGCAGCACTAGCAAGTCTAAATCAAGTGAAAAGCCAAGGCTTTAGTGCACGTAAAGATCTTTTAGCGGGCGATATTCAAGTCGCAAAAGGCGATGTGAATGGTGCTAAAGCAAGCTTTGAGAATGCACAAAAAAGCGGTAACCCGTTAGAAAAACAAATGGCGCAGATGAAATTAAATAATCTGTAATATTTTAATTAGCCCGAATTGCTCGGGCTTTTTTATTGGATTTTTGATCTTATGATTCAGAAACCTATTGTGCCGCCACCCGTCATTTTTATTGGCTGTGCACTTATCATGATATGCTTACCTAATCCTTACCCTCTTACAATCAATATCGTGATTACTTATCTGATTGCGTTGGCTTCATCTTTTGTTGGTTTTTTCAGTGTTTGGCAATTCTACAAAAATAAAGCTAATATTCATCCCATCCATTTAGAGAAAAGCAAAGTATTTGTGGTAAGTGGTATCTATCGCTTTAGTCGTAACCCAATGTATTTAAGCTTAGCGGGTTTGTTAGTGGCATGGGCGGTTTATTTGCAAAATGCGGTCAGTTTTCTCGGTGTTTTTCTGTTTATTTACTTCATCACACAATGGCAAATTAAACCTGAAGAATACTGGCTAGAGAAGAAGTTTGGTGAGTCTTATTTGGCTTATAAGAAAAAAGTCAGACGTTGGATTTAACCAATAAAAAAATCGCCTAAAAATAGGCGATTTTTTATATATTTTGAGAAGCTATTATTTAGCTGCACATCCGCAATCTGCTAATTTTTTAGCTAAACGCTCCGCAACGAAATCCCAGTTTACGACGTTCCAGAATTCTTTGATGTAGTCTGGACGACGGTTTTGGAATTTCAAGTAGTAAGCGTGTTCCCAAACATCTAAACCTAAAAGTGGGAAACCTTCACAACCTGCGATTTCTTTACCCATTAATGGAGAATCTTGGTTTGCTGTTGATACAACAGATAATTTACCTTGGTTGATCACTAACCACGCCCAGCCTGAACCAAAACGAGTTGCTGCTGCTTTTTCAAATTCAGCTTTGAAGTTTTCTACAGAACCGAAATCACGTTCGATAGCTGCTTTTAAATCACCCTGTAAAGTGGTGCCTTTTTTCAATGATTTCCAGAATAAGCTGTGGTTTGCGTGACCGCCTGCGTTGTTACGTAATGCAGTACGTTTTTCAGCTGGGATTTTGCCTAATTGGCTGATTAATTGACCTGAGCACATTTCAGAAAATTCAGCAGGTAAAGTTTCTAACACCGCGTTTGCATTGTTTACATAAGCTTGGTGGTGCTTAGTGTGGTGAATTTCCATTGTTTGCGCATCAAAATGTGGTTCTAACGCATCATAAGCGTAACCTAATTCAGGTAGAGTATAAGACATAATATGTTCCTTTTTTAAATAAAGTTAAGGTAATGTTTTTGATAAAACAACATCAAAAAGTAGCTAAATGGTAGCAGAAAATTTGATTTAGATCAGTAAATCTTTTAATTATTTGATTATCCGATGAATAGGCTAGAAAAGCTTAATTTGTTTTAAATCAATAAATACACCGATCTACTTCTAAATAGTTATACCTTTTAGCCCTTAAAATCTCGTCAAAATTTCCCCTTGTGGTAGAATACCTGCTGATTTTTCACAAGATTTTATTTTTAAGGCTGAGACTATGTTTCCTGCTCATCAACTTCAATTAGAACAATTAGCGTGCCAACGGGGCGATCGCGTGTTGTTCACTGATCTTTCATTGCAATTTCAAAGCGGTGATTTCGTGCAAATTGAAGGGCACAATGGTATCGGTAAAACAAGTTTATTGCGGATTTTAGCTGGCCTTGCACAGCCTGTAGAAGGTAAAGTGCGGTGGAATTCAGACGAGATTACAAAGCAACGGGAAGAATACCATCATCAGCTACTTTATCTCGGCCACCATTCTGGCGTAAAGCCTGAATTAACGGCATGGGAAAATTTAAAATTTTATCAGCAGATTAGTCAAAGTCAGCAAGGCACTGATATTTTATGGGATGTACTTGAAACTGTAGGCTTACTTGGACGTGAAGATTTACCGGCTGCCCAACTTTCAGCTGGTCAGCAAAAGCGCATTGCCTTGGCGAGATTATGGATCTCAGAAGCACCTCTTTGGATTTTGGATGAACCTTTTACAGCAATAGACAAAAAAGGGGTTGAAGTTTTGACCGCTCTTTTTGAAAATCATGCTAAAAAAGGTGGGATGGTGATTTTAACGAGCCACCAAGAAGTGCCTAGTACGTTATTGAAAAAAATCAATCTTGCTGATTATAAATATAACTCTTAGATTTTTATGATATTTTTACAGATTATAAAGCGTGAGCTGAAGATTGCGACCCGTAAACAAGCGGAAATATTGAACCCACTTTGGTTCTTTTTGATCGTGATCACGCTGTTTCCATTGGTGATTGGACCGGATCCTAAGTTACTTTCTCGTATTGCACCAGGGGTTGCTTGGGTAGCGGCATTGCTTTCTGCGTTGCTGTCTTTTGAACGCTTATTCCGAGATGATTTTATTGATGGCTCTTTAGAACAATTGATGCTTACGGCTCAACCTTTAGCGCTAACGGCACTTGCAAAAGTTGTTGCGCACTGGTTATTAACAGGTTTGCCGTTGATTTTACTTTCACCTATTGCGGCTTTATTGCTTTCGTTGGAAGTGAATATTTGGTGGGCACTGGTGGTCACCTTGCTAGTGGGAACACCAATTTTAAGCTGCATTGGCGCGATTGGCGTGGCATTGACGGTAGGATTACGTAAAGGTGGCGTATTGCTGAGTTTACTTGTGGTACCATTATTTATTCCGGTTTTAATTTTTGCTTCAGCAATTTTAGATGCCGCCGCATTAAATCTCCCTTATGGTGGACAGCTTGCTATTTTAGGTGCAATTTTGGCTGGTGCGATAACTTTATCGCCTTTTGCTATTGCAGCGGCACTACGAATTAGTTTAGATAATTAATCATCATTACGGTGAAAGTGCGGTCAGATTTTTAACTGTTTTTTATTTTTTGGAATTAAGGATCTTTTATGTGGAAGTGGTTACATCCTTACGCAAAACATGAAACCCAATATCATTTATGTGGCAAATTAAGCCCATTTTTTGGTGCGATTGCGGTTTTATTATTGGCTGTTGGCATTGTGTGGGGCTTAGCTTATGCACCGGCAGATTATCAGCAAGGCAATAGTTTCCGAATTATGTATGTGCATGTGCCGGCGGCGATTTGGTCAATGGGCGTGTATGGTTCGATGGCGATTGCAGCGATTATTGCGTTAGTTTGGCAGATTAAAGCCGCACACCTTTCGATGGTTGCCATGGCACCAATTGGTGCGATGTTTACCTTTATCGCGCTGGTCACTGGCGCAATTTGGGGTAAACCAATGTGGGGAACCTGGTGGGTGTGGGATGCGCGTTTAACCGCGGAACTCATTCTTTTCTTCTTATATATCGGTGTATTAGCCCTTTATTCTGCATTTTCTGATCGTGCGGTGGGCGCAAAATCAGCTGGTATCTTGTGTATTGTTGGTGTGGTGAATTTACCAATCATTCACTTTTCCGTAGAGTGGTGGAATACTTTACATCAAGGGGCCAGTATCACGAAGTTTGAAAAACCGTCTATTGCAACGCCGATGTTAATTCCACTGATTTTATGTATTTTTGGATTTTTATTTTTATCCATTTGGTTTACGCTCGTGCGTTATCGTGTTGAATTGCTAAAAGAAGATAGCAAACGTCCATGGGTAAAAGAGTTAGCAAGTAAGCTAAAATAGTTTTTCATTTTTATTTTAGGATTTTAGGGAGCGGAAAATGTTTTTCCAAAGTTGGAGTGATTTTATCAATATGGGAGGCTACGGTTTTTATGTGTGGCTTTCCTACGGCATTAGCCTTGTGGCAATGATTATTTTGGCGATACAAAGCGTCAAGGGACGTAAAGTGGTGTTAAAAGAAGTGTTACGCGAGCAACAACGTGAAGCTCGTTTAAACCAAGCAAATAAAGGAAATACACTATGAATCCAAGACGTAAATCAAGACTCTCTATCATTATCTTTGTGATTTTAGGTATTTCGATTGCAACAGGTTTAGTCCTTTATGCACTTCGCCAAAATATCGATTTATTTTATACGCCATCAGAAGTTATTGAAGGTAAAGAAGGCAAAGCAGATCAAAAACCTGAAGTGGGGCAACGCATCCGTGTAGGTGGCATGGTTGTGGAAGGCACAGTAAAACGTGATCCAAAAAGCTTAAAAGTCCGCTTTGACTTAAATGATATTGGTCCATCGATCACTGTAGAATACGAAGGTATTCTTCCAGATCTTTTCCGTGAAGGGCAAGGTATCGTTGCGCAAGGCGTATTAAAAGAGCCTACTTTATTAGAGGCGACAGAAGTACTTGCTAAACATGATGAAAATTATGTACCACCAGAATTAGGCGATAAAATGCAGAAAGTACATAAGCCAATGGGCGCAGAGTTAAAAGGCGAGAGTGAAGCTGATCGTCGTTATAAAGAAACCCAGCAAAAACCGCAAGAAGGTCAATAATGATTGCTGAACTAGGAAATTATGCGCTTGCTTTAAGTCTTGCCGTTTCATTCTTTTTAGCGATTTTCCCATTATGGGGCGCAGAAAAAGGTCACCCTCAATTAATGTCATTGGCTCGTCCAATGACTTATGGTTTATTTTTCAGTTTAACCATTGCTTTTGCAGCATTATTCTATCTGTTTGCTGTTAATGATTTCAGTGTGCAATATGTGGTAAATAACTCTAACAGCAGTTTACCGATTTATTATCGTTTATCTGCAGTGTGGGGTTCACATGAGGGTTCATTGTTACTTTGGATTTGGTTATTAACCCTTTGGGGCGCAGCGGTTGCCTTATTTAGCAAACACTTACCACAAGAAGCCGTGGCTCGCGTGTTGGGTATTATGGGGATTATTAGCATCGGCTTCTTACTCTTCGTATTATTTACCTCAAATCCATTTACTCGTACATTCCCTGATTTCCCAGTAGATGGTCGAGAATTAAACCCAATGTTGCAAGATGTGGGCTTGATTTTCCATCCTCCATTGCTTTATATGGGATATGTTGGTTTTTCTGTGGCTTTTGCCTTTGCGATTGCATCATTAATGACAGGGAAATTAGACTCCGCTTGGGCAAGATGGTCTCGCCCTTGGACGATGGCGGCTTGGGTCTTTTTAACACTCGGGATTGTGCTCGGTTCGTGGTGGGCCTATTATGAGCTAGGCTGGGGTGGCTGGTGGTTCTGGGATCCAGTAGAAAACTCTTCTTTAATGCCTTGGCTTGCAGGAACCGCATTAATCCACTCTTTAGCAGTTACTGAAAAACGTGGCTCTTTTAAAGCTTGGACTGTACTTTTAGCGATCCTTGCTTTCTCACTTTGCTTACTGGGTACGTTCTTAGTTCGTTCCGGTATCTTAGTATCAGTACATGCGTTTGCTTCAGATCCAACACGTGGTTTATATATTCTTGCTTATTTGGTTGTGGTGATTGGTGGTTCTTTAACCTTGTACGCTTACAAAGGCAACCAAATTCGTTCGCGTGATAATGCAGAACGCTATTCTCGCGAAACCTTATTGTTATTAAATAACATCCTATTAATGACCGCACTTTGTGTGGTGTTCTTAGGGACGTTATTGCCATTAGTTCATAAGCAATTAGGTCTGGGCTCTATTTCAATTGGTGCGCCGTTCTTTGATCAAATGTTCCTGATTATTATGACCCCATTTGCCTTATTACTAGGTATTGGGCCATTAGTTAAATGGCGTCGAGATCAGTTCTCTGAAATTCGTACACCGGTTGTAGTGAGTGTGATTGTAATGGCGATTGCAGGCTTTACCTTGCCATATTTCTTACACAATAAACTCACCGTCAGTGTTGTGCTTGGCACCATGATGTCCGTCATTATTGTGTTATTAAGCCTTTATGAAATGAAACAACGCGCAACATACCGTGAATCTTTCTTTAAAGGTATTACCAAACTTTCCCGTTCCCATTGGGGGATGATTTTGGCTCACCTTGGTGTGGCAATGACGGTTTGGGGAATTGCGTTTAGCCAAAACTTTAGTGTAGAGCGCGATGTGCGAATGACCGTTGGCGATACTGTGCAGATCGCTGACTATGACTTCAAATTTACCGGCGTGAGTGATGCAAATGGTCCAAACTATATGGGTGGCAAAGCACAAATTGATATTTCAAAAGACGGTAAACCGGAAGTAACGTTATTTGCTGAAAAACGTTTTTATACCGTCAGTAAAATGCCAATGACTGAAGCGGCAATTGATTGGGGTTTTACCCGCGATCTTTATGTTGCCTTGGGTGAAAAAATAGAAGATAACTCATGGGCGCTTCGCCTTTACTATAAACCGTTTATCCGCTGGATTTGGATTGGTGGATTGTTTATGGCGCTAGGTGGCTTGCTCTGTATGTTTGACCGTCGTTATCGTTTTAGTCGTTTGGTAAAACAGTCTTAATCGTGATGAGGGGCTAAATTAAGCTCCTAAAAATAGATGTAAATTGATCGTGTTATGAATAAAAAACTACTTATCCCACTTATTATTTTTCTAGCTGTCGTTGTGGCATTTTTAGTTCAACTTGGACGCAATGCACAAGGTGATGATCCGAAAGCGTTAGAGTCTGCCCTAGTAGGAAAACCTGTGCCGCAGAAAACATTAACGGATTTATTGGAAAATAAAACCTACGGTAATGAAATTTTCCAACAAGGTAAACCAATTCTCTTAAATGTGTGGGCGACTTGGTGTCCAACTTGTTATGCAGAACATCAATATTTGAATCAATTAGCTAAACAAGGCGTGACAATCATAGGTTTAGACTATAAAGATGAATCGCCAAAAGCGATGAAATGGCTGAAAGATTTAGGTAACCCTTACAGTCTTGTGCTTAAAGATGAAAAAGGCTCTTTTGCATTAGATTTAGGTGTTTATGGCGCACCGGAAACATTTATTGTAGATGGTAAAGGTGTGATTCATTATCGCTTAGCGGGGGATGTGAATGAACGCGTTTGGACTGAGACCTTAAAACCGATTTATGACAAACTCGCGGAGAAACCATAATGAAAAAATCATGGCTTTTTTTAACCGCACTTTTGGTGAGTATCTCGGCGACGGCTTCTATTGATGCATTGAATTTTGCTTCACCAGAGCAAGAAAAGGACTATCATCAATTAACGCAAGAATTGCGTTGTCCACAATGTCAAAATAATAATATTGCCGATTCTAATGCAACCATTGCCGTAGATATGCGTGGCAAAGTGTTTGAATTGTTGCAAGAAGGCAAAAATCGACATGAAGTTGTCGATTATATGATTCAACGTTATGGCAATTTTGTGACTTATGATCCACCAATGACGACATCAACAATCGTATTATGGATTGCCCCAATTTTGTTAGTGTTGATTGGCATTTTATTTATATTTAAACGTAAATCAAAAAGCCCAAGTGCGGTCAATTCTGACGCGATTTTAGATGATGAAGAGAATGCACGTTTATCGGCTTTACTCAAAGAAAAGGATAAATAATGAATTTTGCATTAAGTATTATTGTGCTCACTTTAGTGGTGGCATTGATTTGTTTTTATCCATTGTTGCGTTCTGTTAAAGCAAAAGAAGATAAAAAGCGTGATGAGTTAAATAAAGCCCTGTATTTTTCTCGCTTAAAAGAGATAGAGCAAGATAATCAGCAAGGCTTAGTAGAGAACGTTGAACAACTTAAACAAGAGCTACAAAAGACATTATTAGAAGATATTCCTCAACAAGAAACACAAACGATCGATAATAATGCCAAAAATTACGGTAAGTTATGGTTTGTTTCTGGTTTATTAGGTTTGGCCATTATTGCAGCAGGAGCTTATTTTCCTTTGGGATCTTGGAAAGCCGAGGATATGATGGAAAAAACATTGGCAAAATTACCTTACTTCTTTGAACGAATTAAAGAAGAAGACACAAACCCAATGACGGATGCAGAAATGCAGCAATTTTCGACCGCACTTCGTTTGGATTTACAAAAAACACCAAAGGATGCTAAAAAATGGTGGTTATTAGGTCAGGTAGGGATGAATTTAGGTAATGGAAAATTAGCCTTTGATAGTTACCAACAAGCGAATAAACTTGAGCCGGATAATTTAGATTATAAGCTTTCTTATGCGCGTATGTTAATGTCTTCTGAAGATCAAACGGATAAACTGAAAGGTAATCAACTTTTACGTGAAATTATTCGTCAAGATCATTCTAATCCAGAAGCATTAAGTTTACTAGCTTTCAGTTATTTTGAGGGTGAGGATTATAAAATGGCTGCCGTCACCTGGGCTATGATGCTACGTTTATTGGAGCCAGATGATCCTCGCGTGCCAATGCTTGAGAAAAGTATTCGTGCAGCACGTGATGCGCTCGCTTTACAGGAAGAAGAAAAAGCAAAAAGTATCACACCGGAGAAATAATGAAACCTCAATTATTAGGTTTTCACCATATTGCGATTATTGCTTCGAACTATGCACGTTCGAAGTATTTTTATATGGAGATTTTAGGGGCGAAACAGCTAAATGAAACTTATCGGGCAGAACGAGATAGTTATAAATTAGATTTAAGTTTTCCTGATGGGAGTCTAATTGAGTTATTTTCATTTCCAAATCCGCCTCAAAGAGTAACAAATTCTGAAGCTTGTGGTTTACGGCATTTAGCATTCAAAGTAGAAAGTATTGATGAATATGTCGCTTATCTTTTAGAAAAAGGCGTCTCTTGTGAGTCAATTCGGGTTGATGAATTAACCGGAATGAAGTACACTTTCTTCCGAGACCCGGATTATTTACCCATCGAATTATACGAAAACAATTATTAACTTAGGGAATCGCATTAGTATTATGAGTCATATTAAGAAAAAAATTGGGATTTACTCATTTTGTATTTTGGCATCATCAGCTGTTTTAGCCGAAGGTAGTAGTGTTGTATATGCAACGAAAATGAAGACACCTGAAAATAATGTTTCTGAAAGTAATGTTTCTGAAACCGTGAAATATATTGATGGGAAAGGACAGCGAAGTTTAGATCCTAAATCTGAAAAAGATATGGAAGAACTGGCTAATAGTGTTGAATTTGAGGTATATAAATTTAATGAAGCTGCGGCATCAAAAACAACGTTTCTTTCACCCGCGGGGATTTGTAGCGGTTTTAAAAGTGATGATGGCGTAGATGTCACTAATACCAGTAATTATTACATCAAACCTAATGATGCCAGTGAGTATTATGGTAGTGTGTTAGGGGCAACGATTTATAAAAAAGGTGAGACAAAACATTCACAGTATGTGCCTGTTTATGCAATCCGAAATGCGAATGTAGCGAAATACATTGAGCAAAATGAAGATCCAAACATTAGAAAAAAAGCAAATGCGCGGATTAAAGAAGGCAGAGAAACACTCAATAAAGTAGTTTGTGATAAAAGGTAACGTTATGAAAAAATTAATTTCTATTGCAGCATTATCTGTTTTAACAGCTTGTACAGCACCTCAGGAAGCTTCAAGTATTGGTAATGGTGCAGCGATGTATGATATGAATTCCGTACAAGATTACAATGCTCGAGTAACAAGTGGTAATACTGTCACTGCTCGAGAAAAAGCTAAAGTTGCACAAAGAGATAGCGTTCCAAATGAAATGAATGCGAGTGATCATCGTTCTAAACATACAGGTTATTCTCGCATTCCTGTAGCAATAATGCCGAGTGTCGGTGTTGGTTATTGCCATCACTGCTGGTAATTAAATGACTAAAAAATTAACCGTACTTGAAAAAGTGCGGTTATTTTTTTATCTGTTTATAAGCCTAAAATATATTTCACAAAAGGAATTGTCAGATTTCGTTTAGCTTGCAACGAGGCTTTATCGAGTTGAACTAATGCCTCTTTTAATGTCGCCATATCTCGCTCTAAACGAGTAAATATAAAATTGGCAGTATCATCTGAAAGCATAATGCCTCGCTGATGGGCATTTTGTTTCAATACAGCGAGTTTTTGTTCATCGCTGAGTGGAATCAATTGATAACTTTCTCCCCATTTTAAGCGAGAAGCCAGATCTGGTAATTTAACGGGGAGAGCAGTAGGAGATTGCTCTGCACTGACAACCAATAAGGTTTTACCATTAGCTTTAATACGATTAAAGAGATCAAACAAAGCTATTTCCCATTCTGAATTTCCAATAACTGCTTGTAAATCATCCAGGCAAACCAACTCTTGCTGTTCTAAATGTTCAAAAACCGCAGTGGAGAAATATTGTGATTTGCTCAATGGAACATAAATCGCACTACGTTGTTGCTGAATATATTCATTACAGAGTGCGCGTAACAGATGAGTTTTTCCGACGCTTTGGCTGCCCCAGAGATAGAAGAATTGCTGTTGTAAATCAGCCATATTTTGACGCAAAGAATTGAGCAATAATGCATTATTATCGCTATAAAAATTCTCAAGCGTTTCATCATCAATTTGATGAATAGGTAAAGAAAGTTGCTGATTCACGGATTAACGAGTTGATTTAAAATAAAAAAAAGAAAGGGCTAAATTTTCATTTAACCCTTTTGTTTGGGAAGTTTTATTCTACTTCATTTTTTGCTTTTGGCAAAATCAAGTTCAGTACAATCGCGACGATAGCACAAAGACTGATACCTTTTAGGGAAACAGCATCGCCAACGTTGACAAACATATTACCGATCCCGAAAGTCATCACCACAGAAATGATGCAAAGGTTGCGAGGTTCAGTTACATCCACTTTACCTTTAATTAAGGTACTCATCCCGACAACGGCAATCGAACCGAATACTAACATCATAATACCACCCATTACGATGGTTGGGATAGTAGAAAGGAATGCACCTACTTTACCACAGAAGGAAATTGCAATTGCCCATACTGCAGCCCAAGTCATAATATTTGGATTAAAGTTGCGAGTTAGCATTACAGCACCCGTTACTTCAGCATAAGTGGTATTTGGTGGACCACCTACTAATGACGCTGCAGCCGTTGCAACACCATCGCCTAATAAGGTGCGGTGTAAGCCTGGTTTTTTAAGGAAATCTTTACCTGTTACAGAACTGATTGCCATAATCCCACCAACGTGTTCAACGGCTGGTGCGATAGCAATGGGGAGCATATAAAGAATGGCTTCTAAATTAAATTCTGGTTTGGTTAACTGAGGTAATTCAAACCATTTTGCGTCTAAAACAGGTTGGAAGTTAATTAATCCTAGGAATAAACAAACCACATAGCCAGCAACGATACCAAACATAATTGGAATCAGTTTCATCATACCTTTAGCAAATACCGCAACAGAAAGGGTAGTGACTAAGGTAATCATCGAAACCAATACCGAATGCTCATAGCTATATGCACTGTTTTTACCTAATGCCATATCCACAGCAACAGGTGCAAGTCCCATACCAATAATGATAATTACGGGACCGACAACAACAGGCGGGAAGATACGCTCAAGCGCAGCACTACCACGTAATTTTACTAAGGTTGATAGTGCGAAATAGACTAAACCCGCACAAGCAAGTCCGCCCATTGTGGTTGGAATGCCCCAAGTTTGTACGCCATATTGAATAGGCGCAATAAAGGCAAAAGAGGAGGCTAAAAAAATAGGAACCTGTTTACCGGTACAAAGTTGGAAAAGTAGTGTACCAATACCTGCGGTAAGAAGGGCTGTATTAGAATTTAATCCAGTGATTAAAGGAACTAATACTAAGGCGCCAAAGGCAACAAATAACATCTGTAAACCGACAAACGCTTGTTTGCCCATGCTTTGCACCTCAACAGGTGCGGTTGTAGTTTGATTACTCATTTAGTTTCAACTCTCGGTTTGAATTAACTGAAAGTGCGGTCGGTTTTAATGCTTTTTAGCTTTTGTGTTTTCACGCACGGAAAAAAGACGGCTATAAATGCCGTCTTATTAAAAGGGAATTATTTCGTCCCAAAAATCTTATCGCCTGCATCCCCCAAGCCTGGAATGATGTAGCCTTGTTCATTTAAGTGATCATCAATCGATGCGCAATAAAGTTCGATATCCGGATGTGCTTTTTCTAATGCTTTAATCCCTTCTGGTGCCGCGACTAATACTAATACTTTGATATGTTGGCAACCTTTTGCTTTTAATAGATCAATTGTAGAGATCATTGAACCACCCGTTGCAAGCATTGGATCCACAACGATAGCTAAACGTTCTTCTAAGTCACTGGCTAGTTTTTGGAAATAAGGGACGGGTTCAAGAGTTTCTTCATTACGATAAATCCCGACTACACTGATGCGAGCACTAGGAACATGTTCTAAAACGCCATCCATCATGCCGAGGCCTGCACGTAAAATTGGTACAACAGTAACTTTTTTACCTTTGATACGGTCGATTTCAACAGGACCGTTCCAACCTTCGATAATCACTTTTTCTGTTTCGAGATCGGCTGTCGCTTCATAGGTGAGTAAGCTGCCCACTTCTGTTGCAAGTTCACGGAATTTTTTAGTATCAATATCAGCTTCGCGCATCACGCCTAATTTATGTTTAACAAGCGGATGTTTTACTTCAACGAGTTTCATCTTTTTTCTCCCTTTAAAAAACAAATCGGAGAATTTTATATCAGAAATATTCAATTGCCTAGTATTTTTATTATGACAGTTGGGTATAAAAACAATTAAAAAATTAATCGCACTTTGATGAAATACATTCTCAACACTGGTCATAAAGCTAATGGCTCTCTTATTCACTCTCTTATAAATATTCACATTATTTTCCCCGCTAAAGGAAATCATTTAATGAAAATAAAAATGCGGTCAAAAAAGATAATGGATTTTTTATAAATAAAAAGCGGCTAATTACTTAGCCGCTTTTGCATGATAATAAACCTAGTTAAGCTGTTTTTTTCGGTTTGAAGAAAATCATCGTAAAGATTTGCCAGAAGAAGGCTAGTGCACCGAAGATGAATACCACATCACCACCTAAACGAACCCAACGTAAGGTATCGAATAATGGTTGTTGCATAAATTCTTCACTACGCGCATACCATAAGCCTTCAGAGATACTTGCATAACCTTGAATAATACCGATTGGTAATAAGCTTGATACGATCATTAATACTAAACCGCCATTTAATAACCAGAAGCCCCATTTCATTAACTTATCGTTAAATGGTGTATCTGGACGTAAATAACGAGCAATTAAGAACACGAAACCTAATGCTAAGAAACCATACACACCGAATAATGCTGCGTGAGCGTGAACGGCAGTGGTGTTCAAGCCTTGGATATAGTAAAGCGAAATTGGTGGATTGATTAAGAAACCAAATACGCCAGCACCTAACATATTCCAGAACGCTACGGCTACGAAGCAGTAAAGAGGCCATTTTAAGCGTTCCATCCAAGGTGTTTTTTGTTGCATTTCCCAGTGTTCCCAAGCTTCATGACCTAATAACACTAATGGAACCACTTCAAGTGCAGAGAATGACGCACCTACTGCGATAATTGGTGTAGTTGCACCTGCGAAGTATAGGTGGTGGAACGTACCAGGGATACCACCGATTAAGAATAATGCCGCTTCAGTAATAGTTGCTACAGTCGCAGTACGACGAGAAACTAAACCTAAACTTACGAAGATGAATGAGAGTGCCGCTACAGAGAATACTTCAAAGAAGCCTTCTACCCATAGGTGAACGACCCACCAACGCCAGTATTCCATCACAGAAATGTGAGTGTGCTCGCCGTAGAATAATGCAGGGCCATAGAATAAGCCGATTGCAATGACAGAAGCGAAGAATAACGCTAATAAGTTTTTGTCTCCTGGTTGTTTAAATGCGTTCACTGTACCGCGAAGCATTAAGACTAACCAGAATAAGATACCAGCGAATTTCACCGCTTGCCAGAAACGACCTAAGTCAATGAACTCATAGCCTTGGTGGCCGAACATGAAGCTCCATTCTTCTGGAAGAATATGTGCAATTGCTAAATAACTTCCGGTGAATGAACCGACGACTAATACCACTAATGCCCAGAATAAAACATCTACGCCCAATTTTTGGAATTTCGGATCTTTACCACCATTGATGATCGGTGCCAGGAATAAACCGCCAGCTAAGAATGCCATTGCAATCCAGAATAATGCCGCTTGAATATGCCATGTACGCACTAATGAATAAGGTAAGTATTGAGAGATATCAATACCATAGAATTCTTGACCTTCAACAGTATAGTGAGCAACAATCGCCCCTAAATTCACTTGCAGTAAGAATAATGCAAGCACCGTAAAGAGATATTTACCTAATGCGCGTTGAGAAGGGGTTAACTGTAGTTTTGTGAGGGGATCAACTTCCGGAATCGGTGGATCTTGTTCATCTTCACGTTTTTTGAATGACCAAATCCATACCACGAAACCAATACCAGCAATGAGGAATACCACACTCGCAATAGACCAAACCACGTTTTCTGGTGTTGGTACATTGTTGATTAACGGCTCATGTGGCCAGTTGTTGGTATAACTTGCATTTGTATTTGGACGTTCTGCAGAGGCAGTCCATGCTGTCCAGAAGAAGAATTTAGTTAAGTCTTTACGTGCTTGTAAGTCAGGAAGGGTATTATCCTTCATCGCAAAGTGTTCACGAGTCACTTTGGTTGCAGGATCATCACCATATAAAGAAATGTAGTATTGTGCTGTTTTTTCCATTGCCGCTAAACGGGTGTTTGAAAGCACAACAGTACCGTTTTCAACTTTGCTACCACGATATTCTTTGGTTAAACGCGCTTTTAATAACGTTTGCTGTTCATCATTTAAATCAGCAAAGTTTTTACCAAATTCTTGGTTCGCTGTAATATCCAACCAGTTAGTTAATTCACGGTGAAGCCAATCTGCTGTCCAGTCTGGTGCTTGGTATGCCCCATGACCCCAAACAGATCCCACTTGCATACCACCAGTGGTTTGCCAAGCGGTTTGACCATGTAAAATTTCATCGTGAGTAATCACTTTTTCACCTGATTCTGAAACATATTGTTGCGGAATTGGTGGTGCTTCACGATAAACTTCGAACCCATAGTAACCGAGAATGGAGAATGCTCCAATTAATACGGCGACTAATAGGTACCAGAACTTTTTATACTGTCCCATTTTATCACTCCTAGATGATTAAAAAATATGATGCCATGATGGTTAACTTTCCGAGAATAGCCATCAAGGGCTAGATTTTACGCGAAGTAAAATACCTGAGCAATTATATCGACTATCAAGTGATGAAAATATTACCTAAAACTGAGTAATTTAATCGGGTAATAGGAAATGCTAACTAAAAAGATAAAAAAAACGGCCAAAAACCTATTGATTTTGACCGCACTTTATTTGAAGAGGGGATTAACGTTTAAACATGCCGCCTAAACCGCCAAGGCCACCTAAGCCGCCTCCGCCCATTAAGCCTTGCATGCCACGCATCATCTTCGCCATGCCGCCTTTGCGCATTTTCTTCATCATACGTTGCATTTCATCAAATTGTTTCAGCAACTTATTCACATCTTGAACTTGTGTACCAGAACCTAATGCAATGCGACGACGGCGAGATCCTTTGATAATGTCTGGATTGGCACGTTCTTTTAAGGTCATGGAATTAATGATGGCTTCCATTTTGATAAACATTTTGTCATCTACTTGATTTTTGACATGATCTGGTAAGTTTTTCGCACCCGGTAATTTTTCAAGCATCGACATCATGCCGCCCATTTTTTTCATCTCACGGAGCTGTTCACGGAAATCGTCTAGGGTGAAATCATCACCTTTCTTGAATTTCTGTGCCATTTTTTCCGCTTTTTCGCGATCCACCGAACGTTCAAGATCTTCGATAAGGGAAAGCACATCACCCATACCTAAAATACGCGACGCTACGCGATCAGGATGGAATGGCTCGAGGGCTTCTGTTTTTTCGCCCACACCAAGGAATTTAATCGGTTTACCCGTAATTTGACGAATAGATAAGGCCGCACCACCACGCGCATCACCATCCACTTTGGTTAAGATAACCCCAGTAAGTGGCAAGGCTTCATTGAAGGCTTTTGCTGTATTTGCTGCATCTTGACCGGTCATTGCATCAACCGTGAAAAGAGTCTCGATTGGATTTAATGTTGCGTGAACTTGCTTGATTTCATCCATCATCTCGCTATCAACGTGTAAGCGACCCGCCGTATCCACGATTAATACATCGTAGAATTTGAGTTTAGCGTCAGCAAGTGCCGCTTTGGCAATCTCTACCGGTTTTTGTTTAACATCAGATGGAAAGAAATCCACACCAACAGATTGTGCTAAGGTCTCAAGCTGTTTGATTGCTGCAGGACGATATACGTCGGCAGATACTACAAGCACTTTCTTTTTATGACGTTCGCGTAAGAATTTTGCTAATTTACCCACGCTGGTGGTTTTACCCGCACCTTGTAAACCCGCCATTAAAATAACTGCAGGTGGCTGTGTTGCTAGGTTTAAGCTCTCATTGGCTTCACCCATGGCTTTTTCGAGTTCACGTTGAACGATTTTTAAGAACTCTTGGCCTGGTGTTAAGCTTTTATTAACTTCTTCGCCTAATGCGCTTTCTTTTACTTTAGCAATAAATTCACGTACGACAGGCAAAGCAACGTCTGCTTCTAATAATGCCATGCGTACTTCGCGTAGGGTTTCTTTAATATTATCTTCAGTTAAACGCCCTTTACCGCTAATGTTGCGTAGCGTTTTGGAAAGGCGATCCGATAAATTCTCAAACATTTTAAATCCTGTTTTTTCTTAAAAAAATTGCCGTGATTATACCGAAATTTGGGCGTTTTTCATCATTTCAAATAAAATTATGGCGATCTAGAGAAAAGATCCGTTAAAATAAGAATAATTCCTAGTAAAGAGAAAGCATTATGTGGTTTGCCCTTTTTTCGATTATTTTTTACATTCTTAGTTTATTGTTGATCGCCCCATTTTTGATGAACTCATCAGAAGGGAAGTTGAGTCAAAGTAAAATCCCGTTTTTTCTGACCGCACTTACAGCAATTGTTCTGCATGCAGTCAGCACGTTCCCTCTGTTAGAGGATCTTGCCTCAGGGCAGAGTTTTACGCTAATGCAAATCGCTTCCTTAATGAGCGTAACTATTGCGGCATTGGCGACACTTTCAATGTTTCTCGTTTCCACGATGTGGTTTGTTTTACCGATAGTGTATGCGTTTTCGATCATTAGCTTGATCTTTGCGACATTCTTATCAAGCCACATTATTCAAATGCTTAATCAAAATACATTGATGTTATTCCATATTGGTTTGTCGCTCTTTACCTATGCGGTTTGTTTTATTGCAACACTTTATGTGATCCAGTTGGTATGGTTAGATCGCAATTTGAAAAAACGTAAAATCCAATTTTCACCAGCAATTCCGCCATTGATGGCGGTAGAACGTCATTTCTTCTGTTTATTTACGATGGGGGAAGCATTACTGACACTCACTTTAATTTCTGGTACTTATCATGTGTTGCAAGCAGTGACCCCAGAAAATCTGCACAAAGCGATTTTTTCTTTCCTTGCTTGGATTAGTTTTGGTATTGCTTGTTTTGGTCATTGGCGATTAGGCTGGCGTGGAAAAAGGATGATTATTTACGCAATTTCAGGTATCATTCTGCTCACGATTGGCTATTTTGGTAGCCGCTTGATTTAGTAAGAATCAAAGAACAAGTAAAAAGTGCGGTAAAAAATGACCGCACTTTTTGTTGATTAACGAACAAAAGGACTTTCCCTTGGACAGTATTCCCCTTAGTACTTTATTTATTACACTGATTATCTGTTTAATTTTATCTGCCTATTTTTCCGGCTCAGAAACTGGCTTACTCTCTCTCAATAAATATCGTCTTCGCTTTCTGGCGGAACAAGGCAATAAAGGTGCGCAAAAAGCAGAAAAACTGCTTGAAAAGCCGGATACCTTGTTAAGTTTCATTTTGATCTTTAATAACCTTGTGAATATCAGCGCTTCCGCTATTGCAACCATGATTGGTATGCGTTTATATGGTGATGCGGGGGTAGCAATCGCAACGGGTTTATTAACCTTTGCAATGCTTGTTTTTTCTGAAATTTTCCCTAAAACGGTTGCGGCGATGCACCCAGAGAAAGTGGGATTATTTTCAAGTCACATTTTGTCGCTATTGTTAAAAGTGTTCTATCCATTAGTTTGGTTGATGAATATTTTTACGAAAACCTTAATGCGAATGGTCGGCTTAAAACCTGATTTACAAAAACAAGTGATTAGCCGTGAAGAACTTCGTAGTATTGTATCGGAAGCGGGAGAAGCTACTCCAGATGAACAGCATCCACAAATGTTGCTCTCTATTTTAGATATGGAAACGGTGACTGTCGACGATATCATGGTACCACGTAATGAAATTGCTGGGATTGATATCGATGATGATTGGAAAGCCATTATGCGCCAACTTAATCATGCACCACATAACCGAATTGTGTTGTATAAAGGCAGCCTTGATGAGCAAGTATTAGGGATTTTGCGTGTGCGTGAAGCGTTTCGTTTGTTATTAGAAAAAAATGAATTTACCAAAGAAACCTTATTACGCGCCGTCGATGAAGTGTATTTCATTCCTGAAGGTACTCCGCTTAAAACACAATTAGATAATTTCCGTACGAAAAAAGAACGTATTGGTTTAGTGGTGGATGAATATGGTGATATTAAAGGGTTAGTCACACTTGAAGATATTTTGGAAGAAATTGTAGGTGATTTCACCACTTCCATGGCACCATCTATTGAGCAAGAAGTGGTGCATCAATCTGATGGTTCAATGATTATTGACGGTTCGGCGAATCTTCGTGATTTAAATAAAATGTTTGGTTGGGAATTAGATACGGAAGATGCACGCACCTTTAATGGTTTGATTCTTGAGCATCTTGAAGATATTCCTGATGAAGGGACGGTTTGTGAAATTGATGGCTTGAAAATTACGATTTTGGAAGTCAGCGATAATATGATTAAACAAGCGAAAGTGGAGAAGTTAGCGTCATAAACGCCAGATTTTCTGACCACACTTTTAGCTTAAAGGGTATGTGATTTTAGCAAGGATTTAGCATGACGGATGAGATTCGTTTAACACAATATAGCCACGGCGCAGGTTGAGGCTGTAAAATTTCGCCTAAGGTGTTAGGGACAATTTTACAGACAGAAATCGAAAAATTTACCGACCCTAATTTATTGGTCGGGAACGAAACAGCGGATGATGCAGCGGTTTATGATCTTGGTAATGGTACTGCAATTATCAGTACCACAGATTTCTTTATGCCGATTGTGGACGATCCTTTTGATTTTGGCCGTATTGCGGCAACCAACGCCATTAGTGACATTTTCGCAATGGGCGGTAAGCCGATTATGGCAATTGCCATTTTAGGTTTCCCCATCAATAAATTGCCGGCAGAAGTGGCACAGAAAATAGTTGATGGTGGTCGTTTTGCTTGTCATCAAGCGGGGATTTCGCTAGCTGGCGGACACTCGATTGATGCGCCAGAACCCATTTTTGGTTTAGCCGTAACAGGCGTGATTGCTACCGATCGTGTAAAACGTAATGCCTCAGCAGAAGCAAATTGTAAGCTTTATTTAACCAAGCCATTAGGTATCGGTGTACTGACTACCGCAGAGAAAAAAGGCAAATTAAAACCAGAACATCAAGGGTTGGCAACGGCAGCCATGTGCCAAATGAATCTGATTGGTAGCCAATTTGCGGAAGTGGCAGGTGTCACTGCCATGACAGATGTAACTGGCTTTGGTTTGTTAGGGCACTTGGCTGAAATCTGTGAAGGCTCAAATCTTAATGCGGTTGTGCATTTTGATAAAATCAAATTATTAGATGGCGTAGCGGATTATATTGCTGAAGGTTGTGTACCAGGTGGAACCAACCGTAACTTTGAAAGCTATGGTCATAAAATCAGTCCTCTTACGGATTATCAAAAGGCAGTACTTTGCGATCCTCAAACTTCAGGTGGCTTGTTGATTGCGGTTAAGCCTGAAAGTGAAGCAGAAATCTTAGAGATTGCGAAAAAAGCCGGTATCGAGCTTAGCGAGGTTGGTGTATTGAAACCTCACCAAGAAGGTGTGCTGGTAGAAGTCGAATAAATCATTTTCGTCAAAATAAAAAGTGCGGTGAAATTCACCGCACTTTTTTATTCTTTATTTTCCTTGTTTTCTTTGTTGTTGGAATACATCGAGTCAATAATATGACGATAACGTTCCATAATCACTTTTCGGCGTAATTTTAGCGTAGGCGTGATTTCACCAAGTTTGACGCTAAACGCTTGAGAGAGTAGCGTAAATTTCTTCACTTGCTCGAAGTGCGCCAATTCTTTTTGAAGACTTTCGATACGTTGTTCAAACATCTTGATAATTTCAGAGTGTTTGAGTAATTCCATGCGATCTTGATACTTAATATTCAGTTTTTTCGCATATTCTTCTACGCTATCAAAACAAGGCACGATCAACGCTGAAACATATTTTTTGGCATCAGCAATAATCGCAATTTGTTCGATAAATTTATCTTTGCCAATTTTACCTTCGATGTATTGTGGCGCAATGTATTTGCCGTTAGAGGTTTTCATCAATTCTTTAATACGATCGGTAATAAATAAATTACCTTCAGCATCAAATTCACCCGCATCTCCCGTTTTCAAGAAGCCATCTTCGGTTAAAGCTTGAGCCGTTTCTTCTGGCTTTTTATAGTAACCTTTCATCACCATGCCGCCACGCACCAGAATCTCGTTATTTTCACCAATTTTAACTTCGGTATTTGGCATCAATTTACCGATAGAATTCGGATTAAAATGATGGTCATCCCAGCAAGAAACGGTTGCCGTGGTTTCTGTCATACCGTAACCGAGTTTGATATTAATCCCAATGCTATGGAAGAAAAGGCCAATGCTTGGTTCTAATTTTGCGCCACCGCAAGGCATCATTTTAATACGTCCGCCTAACAATGAACGTAGCTTAGAAAGTACCATTTTATCGGCCAATGCATAGCGTTTTTGCAAGAAGAACGGGACTTTTTTATTTTGAGAGAGAAGATCAAAACGTTTTTGTCCCACTGCAATTGCCCAGTGGAAAATCATCTGACGAATAAAAGGGGCTTTTTGGACTTTATCCAGTACAGCAGAATAAATTTTTTCATAGAAACGCGGTACCGCACACATAAAGGTTGGGCGCACTTCCGTTAATGCTTCACGTACTTGATTGGTGTCTTCGAGATAACAAAGGATTGCTCCGCGATGTAACACATAGGCAACCCAAGCACGCTCAAAAATATGGCTAAATGGTAAAAAAGAAAGTGAAACCTCATCTTGATTAACATCTAAGGCAATATCATGGGCTTCAAGTTGATGTGCCAAGTTACTGTAATCAAGCATGACGCCTTTCGGTTCACCCGTTGTACCAGAGGTATAGATGATCGTGAATAAATCATCCATCGTTTTACTTGCTAAGCGAGTTTCAAATTCAGTTTGGAATTCTTCTGTACCTAATTGAATTAAATCGTCCCAATGGCAAGAAAGAGTGTTTTCACTCAATTGAATTTGTTCTTTCATGGCCACAATTTTTTGTAATTGTGGACACTGATGCGCAATTTCTAACGCTTGATCATATTGTTCTTGATCACCGACAAACAGAATTTTGACATCGGCATGATTTAAAATAAATTCAGCTTGTTGTGCGGTATTTGTTGCATAAATTGGAACGGTGATGGCACGGACTTGAAGCGCCGCAATATCTGCGATTGTCCAACGTGACATATTGTTCGCAAAAATTGCAATTTTATCTTGTACTTGAATATTGCAAGCAAGAAAAGCTAATGAAAGCTGATCAAGCTGTTGTTGAAATGCGTTCCATGAAATATCTTTCCATAAGCCATTAATTTTATGGCGAAGTGCGGTTGCATTTTGACGAGTTTTTGCCTGTTGGCGAATTCGATTGACGAAATGACGTTCTAAATTCATATAAGCCTTATTTGAGCGAACAACTGTACGCTAATATAAACGAAATAAATTTAAAATCTAGTGAAATGTTGTTATTTTGTGAATATAGAATAAATAATAGACATATTTATTTTTCTATTTTTATCTCCGGATGAGAAATAAAGAATTTAAAAATATTGATTAAGTGAAATGGATAGGAAATAAAAAAACCGCTCTGAAAGAGCGGTTAATTTTTTAGGTATTTTGATTAGCCTTTGTAGTTGTAAACGTGTGCAACTAAGTCTAATACTTTGTTTGAGTAACCAGTTTCGTTATCGTACCAAGATACTAATTTAACGAAAGAATCAGTTAATGCGATACCTGCATCAGCATCAAATACAGAAGTTAAAGCACAACCGTTGAAGTCTGTAGAAACTACTGCATCTTCAGTGTAACCTAAAACGCCTTTTAATTCGCCGTTGAAAGTTTTACCTTCAGCTGCATCTTTGATTGCTTGTTTGATTTGTTCGTAAGTTGCTGGTTTTTCTAAGTTTACAGTTAAGTCAACTACAGAAACGTTTGGAGTAGGAACACGGAACGCCATACCAGTTAATTTACCGTTTAATGCTGGTAATACTTTACCCACTGCTTTCGCTGCACCGGTAGATGAAGGGATGATGTTTTGTGCCGCACCACGACCACCGCGCCAGTCTTTAGCTGATGGACCATCAACAGTTTTTTGAGTTGCTGTGGTTGCGTGAACTGTAGTCATTAAACCATCTTTGATACCGAAAGTTTCGTGAACAACACGTGCTAAAGGTGCTAAACAGTTTGTAGTACAAGAAGCGTTAGACACGATGTCTTGACCTGCGTATGCACCGAAGTTTACACCACGTACGAACATTGGTGTGCTATCTTTAGAAGGACCTGTTAATACGACTTTTTTCGCACCAGCAGTGATGTGTTTGCGTGCTGTTTCATCAGTTAAGAATAAACCTGTTGCTTCAACTGCAACATCAACGCCAATCGCACCCCAGTTAAGGTTTGCAGGATCACGTTCAGAAGTAACACGGATAGTTTTACCGTTTACTACTAAGTTACCGTCTTTAACTTCAACAGTACCGTCAAAACGACCGTGAGTTGAATCGTATTTCAACATGTAAGCCATGTATTCAACGTCGATTAAGTCGTTGATACCTACAACTTCGATGTCATCGCGATGTTGTGCTGCACGGAATACGATACGACCGATACGGCCGAAACCGTTGATACCAATTTTAATAGCCATAAGATTTTCACCTTCTATTTTTCTAAGTTAAACAAAATCGTTGCTCTAACGAGTTCCCGTGGATTATAGCATGGGCATTTTGATAAAAAAAAGGGTATATACCACTTTTTTGTGATCTCGATCACTTTTTAACAATTTGGTAAAACAAATGAAAATTTGACCGCACTTTTCATTTTCTTTTTGTATAATAAAAACAAACAACAAGAAGAGGTTTCAATTATGTCTCAAGGTAATTTATATATTCTTTCTGCACCAAGTGGGGCAGGCAAGTCATCATTAATTTCGGCATTATTAGAAAAAAATCAAGGCACGAAAAAAATGGTGTCTATTTCACACACAACGCGTTCACCTCGTCCAGGCGAAAGCCATGGTGTGCATTACTATTTTGTTTCAGTAGACGAATTTGAAACCTTAATTGAAAAAGGCCACTTCTTAGAATATGCAAAAGTGTTTGGCGGTAATTATTACGGCACTTCATTGCCAGCAATTGAAGAAAACTTAGCAAAAGGCATTGATGTGTTTTTAGATATTGACTGGCAAGGTGCGCAGCAAATTCGTCAAAAAGTACCGTCTGTAAAAAGCATTTTCATTTTGCCACCGTCATTGCCAGAATTAGAGCGTCGCTTGGTTGGACGCGGACAGGATAGCAAAGAGGTCATTGCTGAGCGAATGTCAAAAGCAATCAGCGAAATTTCGCATTATGATGAATATGATTATGTTATTGTGAACGATAATTTTGAACAGGCATTGGCAGATTTACAAAGCATTTTGCAGGCAGAACGCTTGACCAAAGCTTATCAACAGACAGAAAATGCAGACTTAATTCAACAGCTACTAGCAAAATAAGCTTGAATTGAGTACAATATTTTCCCTTTATAGACATTATTTTTAACATCGGAGTAAAACATGGCTCGAGTGACTGTGCAAGATGCAGTAGAAAAAATTGGTAACCGTTTTGATTTAATTTTAACCGCCGCTCGTCGTGCGAGACAATTAGAGTTACATCAAAGTGAGCCGTTAGTGCCGGAAGATAACGATAAACCAACTGTAATCGCATTACGTGAAATCGAAAAAGGGTTAATCAACCAAGAAATCATGGATGCAAAAGAGTATTTAGATGCGGCAGCTTATCAACGTAACGAAGAAGTGGCAGTAGCGTTAATCGCAGAATAATCTCATTAAAGTGCGGTCAAAATTAAAGTATTTTGATCGCCTAGTCTTTCTCTCTACAAAAAGTCAGGTGTCCTTTGGAATTGTTTGCAGATTTAGATCGAATTATTCAGGGGTATTTGCCCACCGATAAAATTGAATTAATCAAACGTGCATTCGTCATTGCGCGAGATGCTCACGAAGGACAATTTCGCTCAAGCGGCGAACCTTACATTACTCACCCTGTTGCGGTAGCCTCAATCATTGCAGAAATGCATTTAGACCATGAAGCAATCATGGCTGCGTTGTTGCATGATGTTATCGAAGATACCCCTTATACCGAATCCCAGTTAAAAGATGAATTTGGTGCTAGCGTAGCTGAAATTGTTGACGGCGTATCTAAACTAGATAAATTGAAATTCCGTACCCGCCAAGAAGCACAGGTTGAAAACTTCCGCAAAATGATTTTAGCGATGACTCGAGATATTCGCGTTGTCTTAATCAAACTGGCTGACCGTACCCATAATATGCGAACATTGGGCTCATTACGTCCAGATAAACGTCGTCGTATCGCAAAAGAAACCTTAGAGATTTACTGTCCATTAGCCCACCGTTTAGGCATCGAGCATATCAAGAATGAATTAGAAGATTTATCTTTTGAAGCAATGCATCCTCGCCGTTATGAAGTACTTAAAAAGCTCGTCGAACAAGCGCGTGGTTCTCGTCAAGAATTGATTCAACGCATTTCTAATGATATTTCACAACGTCTTGATAATGTAGGCATTACAAATCGTATTTGGGGACGTGAAAAACATCTCTATAAAATCTATCAAAAAATGCGCATGAAAGATCAAAAATTCCATTCTATTATGGATATTTATGCTTTCCGCGTTATTGTGAATTCGGTTGATGATTGCTATCGAGGATTGGGGCAAATGCATAGTTTGTATAAGCCTCGCCCTGGTAAAGTGAAGGATTATATTGCTGTGCCACGTGCAAATGGCTACCAAGCACTACAAACCTCAATGATTGGCCCTCATGGGGTGCCCGTAGAAGTTCATCTTCAGACTGAAGAAATGGAACAGGTGGCTGAAATGGGCGTTACCGCTCATTGGGTGTATAAAGAAGGTGGTAAAAACGATAGCACCACAGCTCAAGTACGCGCACAACGTTGGTTGCAAAGCTTAGTGGATATTCAACAAAACGTAGGTAACTCCTTTGAGTTTATTGAGAACGTAAAATCTGAGTTTTTCCCGAAAGAAATCTATGTCTTTACGCCGAAAGGTCGTATCGTTGAATTACCAATGGGCGCAACAGCTGTTGATTTTGCTTATGCAGTGCATTCTGATGTGGGAAATCATTGTGTTGCTGCAGTAGTAGAGCATAAACCTTATCCGTTATCACAAGCTTTAGAATCTGGTCAAACCGTTGAGATTGTGACCAGTGAAAATACTCATCCAAGCGTTAGCTGGTTAAACTTTGTAGTGACGGCTCGCGCAAGAACCCGTATTCGTCATTTCTTAAAATTATTGCGTGCAGATGATGCGGTTCAGATGGGCAAAAAACAGCTAGAAATGGCTTTGAAACCTCATTATCTCTCTGAAGTTTCTGAAGATAAAATCCAAGCGTTACTAAATGAATTGAACCTCTCAAGTCTCAATGAGCTTTTTGAGGAAATTGGTGTGGGTAATCAAATGTCGAGTGTCATTGCCCATCAATTAATGGATGAGGCCATTGAAATTGATGTGGATGGTGTGTCTGAAAATACGCAAAGCACACTAACATTGAGCCGAGATGGCGAAATGAAAGCATCTTTCGCTCAATGTTGTCATCCAATTCCGGGTGATCCGATCGTGGCATTAAGTACTGCGAAGAAAGGTGTGGTTGTACATCATCAAGCTTGTTCTAATTTAACGTCAGGTAATGCCAAAGATTTCACCGCGGCAAAATGGGAAGAGGCTGAAAGTGCGGTCAATTTTGATGCCGAATTACACATTGAAATGCTTAATGAACAAAATGTATTAGGTAGCCTCATGACAGCAGTCGCGACTTGTGAAAGTAATATTCAAAGTATTTGGACTGAAGAATTAGAGAATAATGTGTTATTAGTCATTATCCAAGTTGGCGCAAGAGATATCTATCATTTAGAAAACATTATGCGAAAAATCAAACAAATTACCAGTGTGACTCGTCTGAAGCGCAATATTAATGAAGCATAATGAGCACACAACTTCTTGATGCCGTTCCTTTAACTACTTTGTCTGGTGTGGGAGCGGCAATTTCCGATAAATTAAGCCGTATTGGAATTCATAATCTCCAAGACTTACTTTTTCATTTACCTATCCGTTATGAAGATCGCACGAGAATTACTCCTATTGCCGATCTTCGCCCTGAACAATATGCCACCATTGAAGGGGTTGTCCAAACCTGTGAAGTTGCCTTTGGGCGCCGTCCTATTTTAACCGTTAGTCTCTCTGATGGAACGAGCAAGATTATGCTCCGTTTCTTCAATTTTAATGCGGGGATGAAAAACAGTTTTCAGATTGGTACGCGCGTCAAAGCGTTTGGCGAAATTAAACGTGGACGCTTTATGGCGGAAATTCATCATCCTGAATATCAAATCATACGAGATAATGCGCCATTGGTTTTAGAGGAAACGCTCACGCCTATCTATTCCACAACGGAAGGTTTAAAACAAAATTCATTACGTAAGCTAACCGATCAAGCATTGGCTTTACTCGATAAAATCCAATTAACGGAAATTTTACCTAATGAATTTAATCCACATCCTTTTAGCCTAAAAGAGGCTATTCGATTTTTGCATCGTCCACCGCCAGATATCTCATTAGATATTTTGGAGAAAGGACAACATCCCGCACAACAACGACTTATCTTTGAAGAGCTCCTTGCACATAATCTTGCGATGCAAAAAGTGCGGTTGGGTACGCAGCAGTTTTTAGCGTTGCCATTGCATTATCAAACCGATTTGAAGCAACGTTTTCTTGCATCTTTGCCTTTTCAACCAACGAATGCCCAAAATAGAGTCGTGGCGGATATTGAACAGGATTTAGCGAAAGATTATCCGATGATGCGACTTGTTCAGGGCGACGTAGGTTCAGGAAAAACATTGGTAGCAGCATTAGCCGCCTTATTAGCGATTGATAATGGCAAACAAGTGGCTTTAATGGCACCAACGGAAATTTTAGCTGAACAGCATGCGAATAATTTCCGCCGTTGGTTAGAGCCTTTGGGTATTGAAGTAGGCTGGTTAGCAGGTAAGGTGAAAGGGAAAGCTCGTCAAGCCGAATTGGAAAAGATTAAATCGGGTGCGGTACAAATGGTGGTCGGCACGCATGCTTTGTTCCAAGAGGAAGTGGAATTTGCGGATTTAGCCTTGGTGATTATTGACGAACAGCATCGTTTTGGTGTACATCAACGTTTGATGTTGAGAGAAAAAGGCGAAAAAGCAGGATTCTATCCACACCAACTGATTATGACAGCAACGCCAATCCCAAGAACCTTAGCAATGACGGTTTATGCTGATCTTGATACTTCTATTATTGATGAATTACCTCCAGGTAGAACACCGATTACGACAGTGGTTATTTCAGAAGAGCGTCGAGATGAAATCGTTGCTCGAGTTAAAAATGCCTGTATTAATGAAAAGCGTCAGGCTTATTGGGTTTGTACGTTAATTGATGAATCTGAAGTATTAGAAGCGCAAGCAGCAGAGGCAATTTGGGAAGATTTAACGAAAGCGTTACCGATGCTTAAAATTGGTCTTGTACATGGGCGAATGAAACCGCAAGAAAAACAAGATATTATGACTGATTTTAAAAAAGCAGAACTCGATTTACTTGTGGCTACAACCGTGATCGAAGTGGGCGTGGATGTGCCGAATGCCAGTCTAATGATCATTGAAAATGCAGAGCGTTTGGGCTTATCACAACTCCATCAGTTACGTGGACGCGTAGGGCGTGGCAGTACGGCGTCTTTTTGTGTCTTAATGTATAAACCGCCATTGGGTAAAATTTCACAAAAACGTTTACAGGTATTACGCGATAGCCAAGATGGTTTTGTGATTTCAGAAAAAGATTTAGAAATTCGTGGTCCTGGTGAAGTGTTGGGCACAAAACAGACAGGGATTGCTGAATTTAAAGTAGCTAATTTAATGCGCGATCGCAAAATGATCCCAACAGTTCAACATTATGCTAAAGCATTAATTGTTAAATATCCGGATGTGGCAGAAAGTTTAATCCGTCGTTGGCTCAGCAATCGAGAAATTTATTCGAATGCCTAAAGAGCGGCTATTTTTGAAAGAGTTTTATAAATGAACAAATCAACGGTACTTTTCTTTGATTCAGGAATGGGGGGCTTGAGTGTTTATCGGGAAGCGAAAAAGCTCATGCCAGATAACCATTATTTGTATTGCTTTGACAATGCGGGTTTCCCCTATTCAGAAAAATCAGAAGAAACAATCATTCAGCGAACATTGGATATTTGTAAAAAAATTAATAAGGATTATCCACTTGATGCCATTGTGATTGCTTGCAATACCGCGAGTACGGTGGTGTTACCACCTTTGCGTGAACAATTTTCTATTCCAATTGTAGGAACCGTACCAGCTATTAAGCCTGCAGCAGAAATTTCACAAACGAAACATATTGGGCTGTTGGCGACAAAGGGTACGGTTAAACGCCCTTATGTTAATGATCTTATTCATCAGTTTGCCTCTCATTGTATAGTTGAACGATTAGGCTCAACTAAACTGGTTGAAATCGCAGAGCATAAAATCCAAGGGAAATCGGTCGATTTGATTGCATTGAAAAATGAATTAAGTCCTTGGGCTTCAATAGAGAACTTAGATACGATTTGTTTAGGCTGTACCCATTTCCCTTTAATAAAAGATGAAATACAAATTTGCTTACCTCAAGTGAAGAATTTTATGGATCCAGGATTCGCCATTGCCAAGCGATTGCAGTTCTTACTTAATAAATTAGAAGTGCGGTCACAATCAGAGGTAAAAAATCAGGTTTTTTGTACGCAAGATGTAGAGAATAAACACCAATTAGAACAAGCGTTGGCTCTCTGGGGATTTGATGGTATTACCGTTTTAAAATGATTTTTTCTCGTCATGTTGGTGCGTTTGTAAGCAAATAGCAAAAAAATTTACATTTTTTTACAAAAAGATCTTGCAAAGGCGTCTGAAATGCCTATAATACGCCCCACACAACGACGCGCCGTTGTGAATCTTAAGAAAAACCGGTGCGTCGTTATTTTTTGCTCTTTAACAATATATCAGACAATCTGTGTGGGCACTTGTTGATTGACTTGTTTTAAAAATATTTTTTAATTTTGAAGTCTTAATAGGTGCTAACTAGAAATTCATTATACTTTTTTAAGTAGTGACATTTTATGTCAGCAGTATTGAGCGATTGAACTTGAATTGAAGAGTTTGATCATGGCTCAGATTGAACGCTGGCGGCAGGCTTAACACATGCAAGTCGAACGGTAACATAAAGAAGCTTGCTTCTTTGATGACGAGTGGCGGACGGGTGAGTAATGCTTGGGAATCTAGCTTATGGAGGGGGATAACTACGGGAAACTGTAGCTAATACCGCGTAATATCGAAAGATTAAAGTGTGGGACCTTCGGGCCACATGCCATAGGATGAGCCCAAGTGGGATTAGGTAGTTGGTGAGGTAAAGG